>CAZGON010000162.1:1698-9709 GCA_964527085.1 uncultured Candidatus Competibacteraceae bacterium | reverse complement strand
CATGGCCAGTGGCACTAAAGTATAACCTTTCCGTTCCACAGCGCCAATAAGTCTGCTTAATTCATCACGATGCAACAGCAATTTACGGGTGCGGGTAGGGTCAGCCTTAACATGGGTAGAGGCTGAACTGAGCGGCGACAGGTGACAACCAAAGAGAAAAGCTTCGGCTTCTCTTATCAACACATAACTTTCCTTAAGCTGCACCCGTCCCGCTCGCAAGCTTTTCACTTCCCAGCCCTGCAAGGCAATACCTGCCTCAAAATGCTCTTCAATAAAAAAATCGTGATAAGCTTTTTTATTGTTTGCGATTTGGTTATCACTACGCTGTTTTGCCATAGCTACATTGTAGGGAATTTACATAGGGTTTGTTACCCTAAATTGGAAAAACTGTTCGCCCGTGATATGAGGTTTTAAAAAGTGCCAACCTTTAATAAGAGCGCTCTTCTGTTATATTCCACGGCAGACATGTATGCGCTTATCAGCGATATCGAAGCCTACCCTGACTTTTTACCCTGGTGCCAGTCAACCCGCATTTTAAGCAGAAATGGTGACGAACTCCAGGTGCATATTGAGCTGTCAAAAGGCGGTATCCGTAAATCATTTACCACCTGGAACCGGCTGCAGGAGAATCAGATGATTGAGATGCACCTTCTGGAAGGGCCGTTTGAGCGGTTAGAGGGTGTCTGGCGCTTTCAGCCGTTACGCCCTGATGCGTGCAAAGTGACGCTTACTATGGACTTTGAGTTTTCCAACAGTTTGCTGCACACGGCTATTGTCCCTGTGTTCTCGCAGATTAGCGATTCTTTGATGGATTCATTTTGTAGCCGAGCGGTGCAGATCTATGGCGAACGGTAAGTTGATCACTATTGAAGTTGCCTATGCTCAGCCGAAACAACAAGCTATTGTTGCGCTTGAAGTACCGGAAAACACCACACTCGAAGAAGCTATTCACCTATCGCGAATTTGCCACCGCTTTCCTGAAATTGACTTAGCTAAGGCTAAAGTAGGCATCTTTAGTAAAATCAGTGCGCCGTCCACCCCCCTAAAATCGGGCGATCGCGTTGAGATCTACCGCTCCCTCATTGCTGACCCAAAAGCAGCCCGTCAACAACGGGCTAAGCGAGGAAAGAACGCTGTCAAAAAGACTGGCGAGCAGAATGTCGTCACACCCCAAGGCAAGTAGCACATTTTTCATTTGATCTCACTCAGTGGTTGATTTAGGTACAGCGAAAACACCTTAGCGCGACACCGCGCTGTCCTCTATAGCACTGTCCTCCACTCGGCTCAACAGCTCGCCCTCAAAAAACAGACTGATATGACGATCAGCCACCAAATCGCCGTCGCTCTCAAATCGATAGACGTAGTCCCAACGATTAGGATGAAACGGATCAGACAGCAAAGGTTGGCCCATCAAAATCTGCACTTGACGTTTACTCATACCCGTTTGCAGCTGATCAATCTTTTCTTGGTCCAAATAATGGCCCTGACGCACATCGACTTCATAAAAACTTGGCACAAATGGGGAGCAGCCCATACTTTGCAGTAAAATTAATAAAAAAACGATGCCATATAAACTTTTAAACATGATTGTTGCTCAATATCTGCATTGGATGACAAAGATAGCCGATCATCGGATAAAAACATTGGTTTTATTTTAATAGCCTAGAGAGTAAATCACATTGAACTCAAACGAATTAAAGCAAGCGGGGCTCAAAGTTACCCTGCCCCGTATGAAAATCTTAGAGATGTTACAAGACCATGAACACCAACATGTCACCGCGGAAGATATCTATAAGAGGTTGCTCGATGCGGGAGAAGAAATCGGTCTTGCTACCGTCTATCGAGTGTTGACTCAGTTTGAATCAGCAGGTCTTATAAAGCGCCATCATTTTGAAGGCGCACAATCATGTTTCGAACTGGATCAGGGTACTCATCATGATCATATCGTTTGCTTAAAGTGTGGCAAAATTGAAGAATTTTTTGATGAGGTTATCGAACAACGGCAACGCCTTATCGCTAAACAACTGGGTTTTGAATTGGCTGATCATAGTCTTATTCTCTATGGTCAATGCAGTGCACCGGGCTGTTCCCAGGGCTCTCGTTAACACAGTACCTATCGTATCGGGCTATTTTAGACGTCTGTTAGTTTTTTTTATTTAAGTGGAATAAAAAACCAATTTCGCCACTCCAGTGTTTCTTGTTAATCTCGAAACCCATAGAGTACAGCAGTGTCGAAAATAGACAAAACAAAAGAAGAGATTGGATTTCTGAAGTTGATTATCGCCATAGTAGTGGCAATCGAGGTATCCTTATTAGCCTGGTTAGTGCAAAACTACGCCAGAGCAGATATTGTATTGCTTATACTATGCTGTGTGGCGATAGTTGTTGCCACTGGTATCATTATCTGGGCTTCTCGGGTGGCCTTCGGTAAAATCGATGAACTGGAGAATTTGTAATGGAATGGATCGTAGCAGCTGCCTTTATTATTTTTATGGGCGGGATTCTCTGGATCTCCATAGAAGCTATTACCCATGACAGCAAACCACGAATTTCTAAAAAGAAAAACTAACCGACTCCCTTATCTTATGCTTCTATCTCCGCCAACAGACGATATCTCCTGATCAACGCCGACTTGCTGTGGCGATCATCTCTTCGGCATGAGCCCAGGTATTGGCTGTTAATTCCACACCGCCCAGCATCCGGGCAATTTCTTCTATTCGGGCTTGGGGTTCTAATGGGTCAATCATCGTATAGGTGGACTGCTCATCCGTGTGCTTACTCACCTTAAGGTGGTGATGGGCCTGGGCCGCCACCTGGGGCAGGTGGGTTACGCACAGCACCTGACGGGTTTCCCCCAAGGCGCGAAGTTGACGCCCCACCACTTCGGCAACCCCGCCGCCAATACCCACATCCACCTCATCAAAGATAAGGGTAGGTATACGCGCACTGCGGGCAGCGATCACCTGGATAGCCAAGCTAATCCGGGAAAGCTCGCCACCAGAGGCTACCTTAGCCAAAGACTTTAACGGCTGACCTGGATTTGCGCTGACTAGAAATTCCACTTTTTCTAGTCCCTGCAAGGTGGGACGATCCTGTCGACTAAGCGAAATCTCAAAACGCCCGCCTTGCATCCCCAAATCTTGCATGGCCTCACTGACCCGTTTGGCAAGTTCCGCTGCATGGGTTGTGCGCCGCTTGGAAAGGGTTTGCGCACTATTTTGATAGTCCTGCCAGGCTTCTTCAAGACGCTTCTGCAAGGTTTCTTGATGATATTCTACATTTTCTAGCTCTTCCAACTCACCCTGCAGCCGTTTTAATAAATCCGGTAATGCCTGGGGATCTAAACGGTGTTTACGGGCTAAGGTTTGAATATCGGCTAACCGCTCTTCTACCCAGCTAAATCGTCCTGGGTCTAACTCAATGCGCTGCAGGTAACGACGCAATTCATCGCTGGCCTCACCTACCTGAATCAGCGCCCCGTTTAGCAATTCCCCTGTACCGACTAGTTGCGGATCCAAATCGCTTAAGCTGGTTATCTCATCAAGCACCTGGCCCAGCAGTTTTTGTACAGAGAACTCATCGCTCTCGTAAAGTTGTGTCACCGCACGCTGACAAGACGCCAGCAAGCGATCTGCATTCGCTAAACGCACATGCTCTGCCTCCAGCTCGAGAAGTTCACCGTCGCTTAAGTTTAAGCCTTGCAACTCGCGGACTTGATAGTGTAGCAAATCCCGTTGCGCCGCTTTTTCATCACTGTGCTTACGCAAGTTCTCTAAACGTTGGCCCACCTCGAGCCACTGTCGATATTTACTGGCAAGTTCCGTCAATAGCGCCTGATTATCTGCATAGTCGTCTAGTAATTGCCGCTGCATATCGCGTTTAAAAAGGGATTGATGCGCATGCTGACCATGAATATCCACCAGCCGCTCACCAAAATCCCGAAGCATCTGGAGTGGCTGCGGTGAACCATCAATATAAGCCCGGGAGCGGCCATTTTGGCTGATAACCCGGCGTAGGTGACATTCTTCATCAGCGCCGCCCAACGCTTGTTCAGTGAGCCAGTTCTGCAAGTCTGGCAGATCCCTGAGATCGAATGTTGCACTGATATCAGCCCGTTCGGCGCCTTGCCGTATCACAGTGCTATCGGCTCGGTCACCCAATAGCAGTCCTAAAGCATCAATCATAATGGACTTGCCTGCCCCGGTTTCACCTGTCACAGCGCTCATACCAGACGTCAAGTCCAATTCTAAATGAACAACAATAGCGAAATCGCGGATTTGTAAATGGGTCAACATGGCGGTCGTGACTGATGACTTTTTACAGTATTGGCCATCAAAGCTATGGATAAAATATAACTCTAAACAACTGTTTTATGACCCGCTGGGAAACCTTTCCGGGTGAGCACCCCAACCTAACTTAGCGCGTAACAACTGGAAGTAGTTATGATTATTGGGGTGAATGAGTTTTAGCTTAGACGGCTTTTTACCGATAACAACCCGATCTCCAGGCTCCATGGGCAAACTAATTTGTCCATCACAGGTTACTTGAGTTGAAGTGGTATTGGAAACATTCAACAAAACCGTGATTTCGCTGTCCGCCCCTAACACAATAGGACGATGGGTAAGGCTGTGAGGACAGATGGGTACCAGCACAACTGTCTCAAGGGCCGGGTGAACAATGGGTCCACCCCCAGACAACGCATAAGCAGTGGAACCTGTCGGGGTAGCGATAATAAGACCATCGGCTCGATAGACATTAAGGAATTGTCCATTCACATAGGTATCCACTTCCACCATACGAGCCACATCACGTTTATGCACCACCACATCATTGAGGGCGTCGGATTGGGCAACGATCTCATCATCGCGGTTGATCGCCACATGCAGGAGGGAACGGGTTTCTTCCCGAAATGCGCCGCGCAGAATTTCCTCTAAGCTATGGGGGATTTCGCTAGGAGAAACGGCCGCCAAAAAACCTAAGCGGCCCAAATTAATACCCAGTAGTGGCACTTGAAAATCCACTAAAGAACGGGCCGCGTTTAACAGGGTGCCATCGCCACCCAGTACAATGGCTAGGTCGCACTGCTGACCCATGGTAGCTCGGCTCACCACCTCAAAACTGTTCGAGGGTGTCAATTTTGCCAAAGAATCATCCAGCAGAACGCGCAAGTGGCGGCGGCGCAGACACATAGCGATTTGCTCTGTTATAGCACCGGCCTCGGTTGGATTGCCGTATTTTCCAATCAAGCCAATTGTGTTAAAGATATAAGGCATTTTTATAACAACATAGCCTTGAATGAGGATCGCAAAGTTACCATTTCCTAAACAAACCGCCAACTACCTTATTTCTTGACAGGTAGTCAAGCACTTGCTAGGTTGAAAATCTTTTAGCACTCTAAAATAAGAGTGCTAAACGTCAGTAAGGCAGCCTAGCGCTCGTTCTCAAACTTTGAGAGGTTATGGCCATCATGCATAGCAGTGAAGAACACTGTGAACTGCCTGAAGCGGGACTCAATGAACGTGCTCAACACCTTCTCAAGGTGCTTATCGAGCGTCATATCCGCACCGGGCAGCCTATTGGATCGCGCACGTTAGCCCGTGATACCGGACTCGGGCTTAGTTCGGCAACGGTGCGCAATGTTATGGCCGATCTTGAAGAACTAGGTTACTTACAATCGCCCCATACCTCAGCGGGACGCATACCCACTGCCCGGGGTTACCGTTTTTTTGTCGATTCCTTGCTGCATTCACGATTTTCTTACCAGCATGAAGTGGCAAACATGTGGCAACAATTTAACCCGGATCAATCCACAAATGAATTGCTACAATCCGCCTCTTCGCTACTATCCAGTATCACACAGATGGCTGGGGTGGTCACGGTTCCTCGGCGACGTATTCTAAAACTTCGTCATGTAGAATTCTTGGCCCTTGCAGATAATCGCGTGTTGGCCATTTTAGTAGTTAATGAGCGGGAGGTACAAAACCGCGTTATCTCCACCGACCGTAGCTATACCCGCAATGAACTGGAACAGGCTGCCAACTATGTCAACATAGAATGCGCTGGCAAAGATATTCGCACCCTGCGAAAGGAGCTTTTGCGAGATCTTCGCTTAACTCAAGCGACCATGAATCGATTGATGCAAACTATTGCGGAAATCGCCGATAAAACCTTTCGTTCAGAATCAGAAGAGGCTCAGGAAGATTATGTCTTGGCAGGTCAGACTAATTTGATGTCTTTTGAAGAATTGGCCGATTTAGGAAAACTTAAACAGTTATTTGAAGCCTTTAATCATAAACACATTATCTTTAATTTATTGGACCAATGTTTAAATACAGAACGGATGCAAATTTTTATTGGCCAAGAGTCTGGTTTCGATGTTTTGGATATGTGTAGTGTGGTGACTGCGCCTTACGCGGTAGGTGGCAAGGCGCTGGGCGTTTTAGGTGTCATTGGACCAACCCGCATGGCTTATGAACGGGTTATTCCCATTGTCGAAGTCACTGCAAAGTTGCTCGCCTCAGCCTTGAATTCTCGGCATTAACCCCCAGGTAACGATAAAAGTTATACATATTTGTTCCCCTGATCAAGATCAGGGGAAATTAGCTCTGTTTTATTCAAGAATTTTTTATGGAGGGCGCGGATGAACCAAGATCCCAAAAATGCCAATTTTAATGGCGAGGCTGACATGACAGATCAACCTGGAGCTAGTAACAGTTTTGATCAATCCACCAACTCAGTAGAACCAGCAAATGGGACAGAAACGGAGAACAGCCAGGAAACAGGGTTTATTGACCACGATCAGCTAGTCAATATTCAGGTGGAGCTAGAAAACGCATTAGCCAAAGCGGAAGAACATTGGAATCTTTATTTGGGCGCTCGCGCTGAAACAGACAACGTCCGCAAGCGCGGTGAGCGAGACTTACAAAATGCCCACAAATTTGCCCTGAAAGACTTCGTCGATGCGTTATTACCTGTTAAAGACAGCCTCGAGATGGGTATCACGGCAGCGGCTGATGAAACCGTGGATGTCAATAAACTCCGCGAGGGGTCAGAATTAACCTTAAAAATGTTGCTGGCAGCGCTGGAAAAGTTTGGTGTCCAGGAGATCGATCCTGTGGGGACCCGGTTTAATCCTGAACTCCATGAAGCGATGGCTACGCAACCGTCAGCCACGGCTGAGCCTAATACTGTGCTGCAAGTTATTCAAAAAGGCTATATGCTCAACGAGCGGTTGATTCGGCCAGCCATGGTGATTGTAGCCCGGGCTGCGCAGACCCAAAATCCACAAAAACCGGATTCTGAGGTGGTTTCGGACCGGTGAGATTTTTAGTGAACCAGCCGCTCATTTTGATGCGCGACGGCCTGAATACAGCAAAAGGAAGCTAAGCGATGACATAACGGCAGGTCATACTAAGTTTTCCTCAAGGTTTCAAAGCCATCTAGCCTTTTTAAATACCCTTTACCCATATAGGCAGATGGTTACCTATAGCATTGAAAACGCCTGGTTCGACCCCACATAGAAAACACAGCTATGTTTATTTATTTATTTAATACGCACAGGCAATAAACTTTTTAAGAAGAGGGCAGCTAATGAGTAAAATTATTGGAATCGATTTAGGCACCACCAATTCTTGTGTGGCCATCATGGAGGCAGGTAGTGCCCGGGTTATCGAAAATAGTGAAGGCGATCGTACCACACCCTCCATTGTCGCTTTTACAGACGATAATGAAGTCATCGTAGGCCAATCGGCTAAACGGCAAGCGGTTACCAATCCTAACAATACGTTGTTTGCCATTAAACGACTGATCGGTCGGCGTTTTGAAGAGAATGAAGTCCAGAAAGATATCAAACTGGTTCCTTACAAGATTGTCAAGGCAGACAACGGTGACGCTTGGGTAGAAGCCCAGGGCAAAAAGATGGCGCCACCAGAGATTGCTGCGCGGGTCTTGCAAAAAATGAAAAAGACCGCAGAAGACTATCTTGGCGAAACCTTGACAGAAGCGGTGATCA
>CAZGON010000162.1:0-1688 GCA_964527085.1 uncultured Candidatus Competibacteraceae bacterium | reverse complement strand
CCGCCTATTTTAACGACTCGCAACGCCAAGCCACCAAAGACGCGGGCCGTATCGCGGGACTAGAAGTTCGCCGTATCATCAATGAGCCCACCGCAGCAGCGTTGGCCTATGGTATGGATAAAAAGCGCGGCGACACCAAAATCGCTGTGTATGACCTGGGTGGTGGCACCTTCGATATTTCTATTATTGAAATTGCCGATGTGGATGGCGAACATCAGTTCGAAGTGTTGTCCACCAACGGCGACACCTTTTTAGGCGGCGAAGATTTTGATAAACGCATTATCGATTATCTGGCGCAAGAATTTAAAAAAGAAACCGGCATTGATCTACAAAATGATCCGTTGGCATTACAGCGTTTAAAAGAAGCCGGGGAAAAGGCTAAAATAGAACTTTCCTCGAGCCAACAAACCGAAGTTAATTTGCCCTATATCACGGCCGATGCCAGTGGGCCTAAGCATATGAATATCAAGCTGACCCGGGCCAAATTGGAGTCTCTGGTGGAAGATTTGGTGGAACGTACCATCGAACCCTGCAGGATTGCCTTAAAAGATGCTGGTTTGAGCATGGGTGATATCAACGACGTCATTCTGGTAGGCGGCCAAACTCGGATGCCCAAAGTTCAGGAAACAGTACAGAACTTTTTTGGCAAAGCACCCCGCAAAGACGTCAATCCCGATGAAGCTGTGGCAGTGGGTGCTGCCATTCAGGCCGGTGTGCTAGGCGGCCAAGTCAAAGACGTGTTGCTGTTGGATGTGACGCCGTTATCACTGGGTATTGAGACCCTCGGTGGGGTGATGACTAAGCTGATTGAAAAAAATACTACTATCCCTACCAAAGCCAATCAAACCTTCTCTACAGCCGATGACAATCAAACGGCTGTGACGGTGCATGTTCTACAGGGGGAACGAGAACGGGCTGGGGCCAACAAATCCCTAGGTCGTTTTGATCTTGCAGATATTCCTCCGGCGCCCCGGGGTGTACCGCAGGTTGAGGTAACCTTTGATATCGACGCCAATGGTATTTTAAATGTATCCGCCAAAGACAAAGCCACGGGCAAACAACAATCCATCATTATTAAAGCCTCCTCTGGGCTTAAAGACGACGAGATTGACCGGATGGTCAAGGATGCCGAGGCCCATGCTGAAGAGGACCGCAAGTTCCACGAGTTAGTGGATGTGCGTAACCAAGCAGAGAATTTGATTCATGCTACGGAAAAAACCCTCAAGGATTTAGGCGAGAAGGTGGAGCCTGCAGAACGCCACGATATCGAGAACGCCATTTCTGATCTTAGAGAAGCCGCAAAAGGCGATAATAAGGATGTTATTAGCACAAAAACTCAACGGCTCGGGGAACTCTCTAGTAAACTAGCCGAACGGGTTTATGCGCAAACAGGGGCACAAGGCGAACCTGGCGCCTCTTCAGAGCAAGAAGGCGGGGCTGAGCAAAAACAGGGGGCAGATGAAAGTGTTGTGGATGCAGAATTTGAAGAAGTTAAGGATAAATAGCGGTTATCTGCCCGCATAATTAATTGACGATCCGGGAAGAGGTGTTCGAGACCCTTCCCGGATTTATGCTTTTTGTTCGATGAGTTCTGGCATATAAAATATGGCGAAACGCGATTATTACGAAATTTTGGATGTGGCCCGCAACGCCAGCGAAGCGGAATTAAAAAAAGCCTACCGGCGCTT
>CAZGON010000161.1:0-9783 GCA_964527085.1 uncultured Candidatus Competibacteraceae bacterium | reverse complement strand
TGGCGGTGTCGGTAAAGCACATAGGCTAAAAATGGCTTTTTTCAGGAACGACTAAGTTAGGCATCGGGTCTGCGTACAGGATGGCAAACTGATTCAACGCTAGATTTTAGTTAGCGATGGGCATGGTCCATTTTTTAGATCGTTGAACACCGGCGAGCCCGAGGAGCCGGGCATGGTAGCGGTGAAATACTGCACTACGGTCTTGTCAGCGTAAGCCACAAAATTGTTTTGCATGGAGATTTTCTTAGGTAGCGTCGGTTTTGCCGGATACCAAAAACAGATTTACCCCACCCTTGAGGTTAGCGCCAAATTCCAGGGTGATCTCATCAGGAGTGACAACCTTTGTTTTTATTGCTTCGAACATGACCTGGGCCACCTCACCGAGGGGCGCAATAATCTGAGAAAAAGACAAATTTTCCTGGTTCCCCGATCGAAAAATTTCCTTGGTGCCGAATTCTGCGGTTTCGTCCTCGCTGGCTTCCGCTTCTATATAGACCTGAGCGTTGCTGGGTAACGTGTAGGTATAGGTTTTGGTATTAGCCATTTGTATTATTCTCCCGCCAGCCGCAGGACAGCCTTATATGTTCCGGCATGGACACGAAAACCGAGCACCTGAAGTTGCTCAATGATGGGCCTAACTGCAGGCAAACCACCAGTTTTTTTCGCTTTAAGCAAAATGCCTAGTGTTCCAGTAATCTTTATGTTCAACAAACGCGCATATTGACGAGCCCGTCTATCGTCTAGAACCACGGTAGCATTAGTTATTTCCTCTGCTAACGCTAAAACCTCAGACTCTCCGGCGCCAAGTCCGCTAGCCAGTGGCAGTAACATGGGATGTTGTGGTTTTCTTACTATTACCCATGACAGATGGTTAACGATAGGCAAAGATACGCCCAACGCTCGTCCACGCTCAAGTTCATCAATCACAGCTTCAGGCACATAGACCCGCCTGTAATAGTTGGGTAATAATTCTAGTAATCCCGTTTGATAAAGGTATTGAAGGGGAGAGGTATTAACGATGACCTCAGGCATTCTCAAGGTCCTTGCGCAGCTCTTCCTCGGTTAAGTCAAAACTATCTACGCCGTAATCAGCAAGTCGACTCAAAAACAGCGGTTTCGGTATACCGGCTAGTTGCGCTGCTGCGCCAGACGACAGGCGCCCCAATTCATACAGTTTCACTGCGGCCGCCATGCGTATTTCGGCAGCCAATTGGGTTTCTTCCGTCTTTAACGCTAACAATAACTCGTCGGGTACGGCCACTTTAACTTTCATCAATATGTGCCTCTCTATTACCAACCCACTGGTTTCTCCCGATTAAAGAATGCTTTAACAACCGTCGCATCCGAGTACTCAAGACCTTTATGGGGACTGAAAGTTGAATTATAGCGCCTGATGCGGTATTGCATTCAAAGGTGATTATTTGCAGATTGGATTACTGAGATGTCATTCTGTCGCGTGGACAATAAGTTGCCACACCCTACTCAGCTCCCAGCGTCCCGGGCAGGCATGCTTGGCCGGGACGCTGTTTGGCGCTCGCGCAGGCTAGGAGCCGAAGCGGGCGACAGTCATGGGCGCAACGCAAGGATAGCGTGCGCCCTTGCGCACGGACAAGTGTGCCTGTCAAAGGGGCGCACTAAAAAGTTCATGGATTATATAATTCAACAACTTAGTTTAAGTGTGACTTATTCGAGCACCACGCCATAACCGCCACGCCGGGGGTCACCCGCGCTTTCGCCGTAGGGAGAAACTCCATGCACACCGCCAAAATAGATATCCTGCACTGACCAGGGGTTGGTGGGCCAATGTTGCCCCAAACTATCCAGAGTTGTTGCTGAGAAACCTGGTTCTATTTGCAGATAGTCGCCGTCCCAATGCATGCGGGGCGCTTCAATGGCATCCTTCAAATCCATACCAAAATCCACCATATTGCTGATTACCTGGAGTAACGCGGTACGAATGCGTTTGCTGCCACCGCTGCCAAGTACTAACTTGACCTGTTCCCGTTCCAGCAGTAACGAGGGAGACATCATGGAAGCAACCCGTTGGCCCGCTTCACTGGCGTGAAAGCCGTTGGGGTGTAGATCGTCTTCACCCAGCATATTGTTCAACATAATGCCGGTACCCGGCACGATATAACCAGAACCTTCGCCGTTCGAGGTGGTCATACTGGCCACATTGCCTGCTTTATCGCAGACGCTGATATGGGTTGTTCCGCCAAAAGCCGTGCGTATCCGCCCCAAACTCGCAGCCAGTTCTGGAGCGGATAAGATTCCCCTATCAATATGGCCTGCAGCCCGCTGGCGTTCCACTTCCACCATAATGTTGGCGAGTAACCCGGCGTGGGATGCTGACCCAAAAGTCCAATTGCTTACAGGATAAGCTTCAAGCAAACGTAGGGCTGAAGCAATCAAAATGCCTCCCCAGGACGGCGGAGGATTGGTGAGAAGTTGAAAACCCCGATAGCTAATACTTAACGGCGAGTATTCAAACACCTGATAAGCGGCTAGATCAGCTTCGGTGATTAGCCCCTTACCGATGTTCATATCTATCGCAATACAGCGGGCTAACTCGCCTTCATAAAAAGCGCGATCGCCATCGGAAGGCAGGGTTTCGAGAAACGCGGCGAGATCCGGATTCGTGAAGTGGTCATTGTGTCCCAGGTAACGTCCACCCGGTTCAAAGATGGCGCGACCCGCAGGTGTCAGGGTCATGATGGGATACAGCAGGCTCAATACATAGGTTTGTAGCTTATTAAGCCGTAGTCCATCCCGGGCCAGTCGGATAGCTGGCGCGAGTACTTGGGCGAGGGGTAAACACCCCAATTTCTTATGGATATGGAGAAAACCGCGCAGGTTACCGGGCACGGCGGCTGATCCTAGACCGGTGTTAAAAATCTGCTCAGAACCAGGAAAGCGAACCGTGATGGGCAAGAAATGGGGTTGAAGATTATCGGTTTTTAGTCCACGACCTGGTGTATCGACAAAAAAATTGAATAACGTGGTGTTGCCATGGTCCGTGCGCGCTAATAAAAAACCGCCGCCTCCCAGACTTGTGAGCGCGGGTTCCGCTACACTAGCCGCAAAGCCTGCCGCCACCACTGCATCAAAGGCGTTACCACCGTCGCGCAGGATTTCACAAGCCGCTTTGGTTACCTCGGGGTGGCCGCTGGCTACAGCGGCTTTAATGATTTTTTTTTTCATTAACAGGGCAGCCACACGGCTGCTTAAGAAGAAGGTGATGGTTTTGAATTGGAAGCCGCTGGACGCCGCCGCGGACTGCGACTTTGGGAACGGTTGCCACTGCGGGGTCGGGGACGACGCCGTTCCTGACGTTTGGGGGGTTTAGGATCGACCAACAGGTCATCGGTAATATCCTGGATAGGCAGTTTCAGGCCAATATAATCTTCGATATCGGGTAACGAATAGACATAGGTCTCGCACGCAAAACTGATAGCGTCGCCACTGGCCCCGATCCGGGCAGTCCGGCCAATACGATGCACATAATCTTCCGCATCTTGAGGAAGGTCAAAGTTGATGACATGGCTCACATCGGGAATATGCAAACCCCGGGCAGCCACATCGGTAGCCACTAGGATAGGTAGCTCACCCCGTTGGAAGCGTTCCAAAAGACGTTGCCGCTTACTCTGGGGTAAATCGCCAGAGAGCACATCGGCATCCAGATCGTTGCCTAACAAATAGGCAGTAACATCATCGCCCGCGCGTTTGGTATTGACGAAAATAATGGTGCGTTTTGGCGTTTGATGTTTAAGTATACCCAGCAACAAGGGAATTTTATCGTTGGAGCCTACATGATAAAGGGTTTGGCGAACGTTTTCCGCGGTGATTTGTTCAGCATCTATTTTCACCACTCGGGGATCGTTCATATGTTCATAAGCTAATTCCAAAACGCGATTGGACAAAGTAGCGGAAAAGAGCATATTGATGCGGCTGCTGGGTGTCGGCATACGGCGTAGCAAAAAGCGAATGTCGGCAACAAAGCCCAGATCAAACATACGATCCGCTTCATCTAAGACAACGACTTCGATATTATTAAGGCGAATAATGCCTTGTTTATGATAGTCGATAATCCGACCCGGCGTACCAATGACAACATCGACGCCGCTCTGTAATTTGCGCCGTTGAGATTCGTAGCCGGTGCCACCATACACAGCCGTACAAATTAATCCTGTGTATTTGCTTAATAGCATGGCATCCTTGTATATTTGCAAAGCCAGTTCCCGAGTGGGGGCGAGGATGATCGCCCAGGGTCCTGTTTTATCTTCTTCCACCGGTGTCTCCATCAGGTAATGGAGGGTAGCCAGTAGAAAGGCTGCCGATTTACCCGTACCGGTTTGGGCTTGACCAGCCACATCGATACCTTTTAAGGCAAAAGGCAAGATAGCTGCCTGAATAGGGGTACAATAGGTAAAGCCAATATCTTCAAGGCTCTCTGTGAGAGACTCGGTAAGACCCAATGAGTCAAACCGGACGTTTGTGAGATGACGATTTTCCATAATGAGTAAAGATAATCCACACGCTATAGTTTAGGGGCTTGAAATTACGCTCCATTTGGGCTGAAATGAAACGAGTATCCTATGTTGATAGGGAAACCTGCTACAACAACCCTTCTTAAGAAAGTGCTTACCCCGGGGGCTTTGCCTGTTCCGGTGCGCTCGTCTTGGAACGTGTTTGGCGTTAGGCCAATATCAGGTTATCCGATGTTTTTTGAAGGAAACCTGTAGCGCGCCGAAATGACCCATCATTTTGGAGTGAAATGCCGTGAGTGATCAAATTGTTCATGTAACCGATGATACCTTCGAAGCTGAGGTGCTCAGCTCTGAGCAGCCAGTGTTAGTTGATTATTGGGCCGAATGGTGCGGCCCCTGTAAGATGATTGCACCTATTTTGCAGGAGATTGCCAATGAATATGCAACTAAAGTAAAAGTCGCTAAACTTAACATTGATGAGAATCCAGCAACGCCTCCCAAGTATGGTATTCGTGGTATTCCCACGCTGATGCTATTTCGTAATGGCAACGTTGAAGCCACAAAAGTGGGTGCATTATCCAAATCACAGCTGGCTGCCTTTATCGATAGCAACTTGTAGTGAACTAGAAGAAATAGCGTCTGCGAGGGGTAGGCGCTATTCTTAATCGGTATTTTCTCATATAAACTTACCCTTTATAAACCACAACATCTACTTGCGCCGACATTCGGCCCATCCCCTCAATAATACATAGGTTTATCCCCACTCTCCTGGGTAACCTTCCTTTCACTTTCATTATGCCCCAACCCTTATACGAAAAGTCACGTCCATGAATTTGACTGAGCTTAAAAAGAAATCTGCTGCTGAAATCATCAATATCGCCCAGGATCTCAAAATAGAGGGCATGTCACGGTCGCGAAAGCAAGATGTTATCTTTGCTATTCTCAAAGCCCATGCCAAAAGCGGAGAAGATATCTTTGGTAACGGTGTCTTGGAAATTCTCCAAGACGGCTTTGGTTTTCTCCGTTCCGCCGATAGTTCTTATCTCGCTGGTCCTGATGATATCTATGTATCGCCGAGCCAGATCCGTCGTTTTAATTTGCGTACTGGCGATACCGTCAGTGGCAAGATCCGCCATCCCAAAGAAGGGGAGCGTTATTTTGCCCTGTTAAAAGTTAATGATATTAACTATGAACCACCAGAGAACGCAAAAAATAAAGTTCTCTTCGAAAATTTAACCCCGCTGCACGCCACCGAGCGCTTAACTTTAGAGCGAGGCAATGGCAGCACTGAGGATATCACCGCCCGGGTTATCGATCTGATAGCGCCTATCGGTAAAGGCCAACGGGGGTTAATCGTATCCCCGCCTAAAGCCGGTAAAACCATGATGCTACAAAATATCGCCCAAAGCATCTCTTCCAACCATCCCGAGTGCTTTTTGATCGTCCTACTCATCGATGAACGTCCGGAAGAAGTTACCGAAATGCAGCGCTCGGTGCGTGGTGAGGTGGTTTCCAGCACCTTTGATGAACCGGCTACCCGCCATGTACAGGTAGCCGAGATGGTCATCGAGAAGGCCAAACGTCTGGTGGAACATAAACAAGACGTGGTTATTTTGTT
Source organism: uncultured Candidatus Competibacteraceae bacterium (assembly GCA_964527085.1). GTDB lineage: Bacteria > Pseudomonadota > Gammaproteobacteria > Competibacterales > Competibacteraceae > CAYRGG01. Next base: position 3,678 of record CAZGON010000161.1, on the reverse strand, counting down.
AGATTCCATCACCCGCTTGGCGCGCGCCTATAACACCGTAGTGCCGTCTTCCGGCAAGGTGCTTACCGGCGGTGTCGATGCCAATGCCCTGCACCGGCCCAAACGATTTTTTGGCGCTGCTCGTAATATCGAAGAAGGTGGCAGTTTGACCATCATTGCCACAGCTCTGGTCGATACGGGTTCCCGCATGGATGATGTGATCTATGAGGAATTCAAAGGCACTGGCAACCAAGAGATCCATCTAGACCGTAAGATTGCCGAGAAGCGGGTTTATCCCGCCATCAACATTAATCGCTCAGGCACACGTCGTGAAGAACTCCTCACCAATGTGGAGGATCTCCAGAAAATGTGGATTTTACGTAAGTTGCTGCATCCCATGGAGGAACTCCAGGCCATGGAATTTATGCTAGAGCGACTCAAAAACACCAAGACCAATGGAGAGTTTTTTGAATCCATGAAGCGTTAGTTTTGTCATTTTCTTGTTCAAGAACAGTGGCTTTCCCCCTTGATCGGTTTCTGATAGTTGCGTTATTGGGTTGTTGATTCCCGAGCGATAGCGCGATAGCCAATATCCGTGCGGTAGTAGACACCGTTCCAATGAATCTGTTGAAGATGCTGATAAGCTTGAGTTTGGGCTTCTTGAACGCTATTACCTAATGCTGTCACGCACAATACACGGCCCCCCTGGGTGACGATTTGCCCGTCACGTTCTACCGTCCCAGCGTGGAACACTTTAACCGAATCTAGGGTCTTTTCCGGCAAGCCTTGAATAGTATCGCCCTTTCGATAACTACCGGGATAGCCCTGGGCGGCCATCACCACACCCAAGGCAGGACGTGGGTCCCAATCCACCGTTATCTGATCCAACTGACCTGCCAGCGCGGCTTCGCAAAGTTCCACCAGATCCGAGCGTAACCGGAGCATGATGGGCTGAGTTTCCGGGTCTCCGCAACGGCAGTTGTACTCCAACACTTTGGGAGTACCATCCGCCGTAATCATCAGTCCGGCGTAAAGAAAACCCGTGTAGGCATGTCCCTCAGCCGCCATACCCTGTACGGTGGGTTCGACAATTTCCCGCAAAATCCGGGCATGGAGAGCCGGGGTAATTACGGGGGCCGGAGAGTAGGCCCCTAAACCCCCGGTGTTAGGACCACGGTCACCGTTATCTCGTGCCTTATGATCTTGCGATGAGGCTAGCGGAAGGCAATGGACGCCATCCACCATGACGATAAAACTCGCTTCCTCGCCTTGTAAAAATTCCTCGATCACAATGCGGCGGCCTGCCTCGCCAAAGGTGGCTTCCGCTAACATCCCCTGGGCGGCGGCAATGGCCTCGGCTTCTGTTTGCGCCAAGATGACGCCTTTGCCGGCAGCCAAGCCGTCCGCTTTAATCACGATGGGCGCTCCCTGCTGACGGATGTAGGCGATAGCGGGTTCTAAGTCAGTAAAACTTTGGTAAGCGGCGGTAGGAATACCATGACGTTGCAAAAACGCCTTGCTAAAGGATTTCGAACCTTCTAGTTGCGCCGCCCCCTGAGTGGGACCAAAACAGCGTAATCCTGCGTTTTGGAAAGCGTCCACAATACCCAGCACTAACGGCGTCTCGGGTCCGACGATGGTGAGATCTATGTCATGGCCCTGAATAAATCGAACTAAATCAGGAATATCGTCGGCGGCAATGGAGAGGTTGGTTACCTTTGTTTCTCGGGCAGTTCCGGCATTACCCGGTGTCACATACACATTGCGCACCCGATCAGACTGCGCGACCTTCCAGGCCAACGCATGTTCCCGGCCGCCGCTACCGATAATCAGTACATTCATGGTTTTTTAACCCACTCGATAAATAATATGTTTAATGGTAACTGCTCACCCGTCATTCCGGCAGGGATTGCCGGAATCCAGTTGCCAGGGATGGTGACATTGTTTGTCACCAGCGCTTGCCGTCCATGGCGCTGGATTCTCGCCAGTCCATGGCGAGAATGACGTGAGGATGAGTAATTACGTTTAATGACGAAAATGGCGCATCCCGGTAAATAGCATCGCCATATCGTGTTCATCGGCGGCGGCGATAACTTCCTCATCCCGCACTGATCCGCCGGGTTGTATCACCGCTGTGATACCGGCCTGAGCTGCTATGTCGATCCCATCGCGAAAGGGCAAAAACGCATCGCTGGCCATCACCGAGCCACCCACATTGAGTCCTTCTTGCTGGGCTTTTCGGACCGCGATTTCCGCCGCAAAGACACGGCTCATTTGACCGGCGCCAATGCCGATGGTCATACCATCTCGACAGTACACGATGGCGTTGGATTTAACGAATTTGACCACTTTCCAGGCGAACAACAGGTCTTGTCGTTCGCGCTCAGTGGGCACCCGGCCCGTAACCACCGCATCGTCACTCACATGACCCGTATCGCGCTCCTGCAAAAGCAGTCCTCCCGTGACGCGCTTATAATCCATACCGGGTGTTGACGCCGTTTGCCATTCACCACAGGCTAGTAGCCGCAGATTTTTTTTGCTGGCGAGCAGCGCCAAAGCGGCTTCTTCGATCTGGGGGGCAATAATCACCTCAGCGAACTGTTGTTCCATGATGATTTGCGCCGTGGCGCTATCGAGGACTCGGTTAACCGCAATAATGCCACCGTAGGCAGAGGTGGGATCGGTTTTAAAGGCTTTTTGATAGGCGTTTAAAACCGTTTCAGCGATGGCGACGCCGCAGGGATTAGCGTGTTTAACGATGACACAGGCCGGTTGTGCAAAGGACTTCACGCATTCCAACGCCGTATCGGCATCGGCGATATTGTTAAACGACAACGCTTTACCTTGCAGTTGCTGTGCGCGACCGATGCAAGCGTTGGGAGGTTCAAGCTCCTCATAAAATGCGGCTTTTTGGTGGGGATTTTCCCCATAGCGCATACTCTGAACTCTGCGGTATTGGATCGTGTACGTGCGCGGAAACAAGGTTTGTGGTGCGCCATCTTGTTCTAAAGCGCCCAAATAATTGGCAATAGCGGCGTCATAACGGGCTGTGTGTTCAAAGGTCTTAACCGCTAAATCAAACCGGGTTGTGGCGCTTACCGCACCCTGATTGTCCCGTAGTTCAGCGAGAACTCGCTTATAATCCTCACTTTCTGTTAGCACGGTGACAGCGGCGTGATTCTTCGCGCCAGCCCGCAACATGGCGGGGCCACCAATGTCAATGTTTTCCAACGCTGTGGCTAAATCACAGTCAGGCGTGGCAATCCCCTGAGCAAAAGGATAAAGATTCACCACCAGCAGTTCGATGGGTGAAATGTGATGCTCGGCGAGGGCTGCCTCGTCTTTGCCACGCCGCGCCAGCAAACCGGCGTGAATCTTTGGGTGCAAGGTTTTGACCCGGCCGTCCATCAGTTCTGGAAAACCCGTATAATCGGCCACTTCCACGACGGGAATGTGATGGGCGGTGAGTAATTGCGCGGTGCCGCCAGTGGAGAGGATTTCTATACCCAGTTCCGAGAGTCCTTGAGCAAACTGAACGATGCCGGTTTTGTCAGAAACACTGATAAGAGCACGGCGAATAAAAATAGCTTGTTGTGGCGTCATAGTGGAGGGATTTTAGTTGAATGCTAGAAAAAAAGCCCAATTATAAAGCTAAAGCATTGTCAATGGAGAGTATCGAGCTATTAATCCGTATCTCAG
>CAZGON010000160.1:0-9824 GCA_964527085.1 uncultured Candidatus Competibacteraceae bacterium | reverse complement strand
GAGCCTATATCGCCTACCCGGAAGATTGCCAGATCTGTCATCTGTGCCGCCTTTACTGTCCGGTTGATGCCATCAGCATTACACCGGAAAAATCCATTCCGGTTATGGTTTCGTGGAGATAATAACCATGTTAGACAAAACGAATATGTCCCGGCGAACCTTTATCGGCGTGGCTGGAACCGTAATCAGTGCAACAGCAATTGCGGCAAACTTGCCGCCCCTGGGTGCGCCACCACAGCCAAACCAACCGACTATTGATGGCGACAGCTTTATTGACGATGCCCTGGAAACCGATGTGCTGATCATCGGCAGCGGTATCGCCGGTTTATTCGCAGCGGTCAAAGCACACGATGCGGGTGCAAAAGTGATGATGGTTTCCAAAGGTCGTTTGGGGAGTTCCGGCTTAACCCCTTTCGGTAAAGGTGTTTTTGCTTACGATAAAAACAACGCAAAAATGACCCCCGAAGCGTACCTGGCGAAAGTCGCTGATTCCGCCATTGGCACCAACAACCCAGTATTTACCCGCCAGTTGTTAGAGCATTCTGCGGACCGCGTGGCTGAACTGACTGAATGGGGCTTTTTTGATTCGCCGCTATGTCACCAAAGTTTTTCCAAACCCATGAACGCCCGTAAAATTCCGCTCATTGAACGCATCATGATGACGCACCTGCATAGAGAAAAAGACAGGGTCGTCGGCGCATCTGGTTTTAGTTTGGACGAAAATAAAATTGTAACTTTCTCAGCCAAAACCGTGATTCTCTGTACCGGTTCTGGTGGCTTTAAGCCGAATGGTTTCCCGATGTGTGATCTCACCCACGATGGCACCATTATGGCTTACCACATCGGTGCAAAAATAACCGGTAAGGAATGGAATGATGGCCACCCGGCGTCAGCTCAAAATTCCGGCTCCAGTTACGATAACTGGCACGGTCAGGTCGAAGAAAAACCCACAACAACCTCCGAGGAGATTCACCATGATCTGGGCGTGGATCTTAACTATCAGGCGTATGTCAATGGCGGACCGGTCGCAATGGGGCCGCCGGGGCAAGGTGAAGAATCAACAGAAATTCCGATGGCCGGACCCTATGTGCCCGAGGCTTTTCGTGGCCCCCGCTCGCCACCGGAACGCCCACCGGAAGCAACAGGTCTGCGGGCACTGTTTGCCGGTAAGGAACAAGGTGGCCCACCGGGTATGGGCGGTGAATCAGTGGGTGGTTCAACAGCGGGTATGGCCATTCACAAATCCTAAGGTCTCGTGCCCATTGACGAAACGGGCTTATCAACCATTCCAGGTTTGTGGGCTGCCGGGGATGCCTTGGGTTCTTACATGTCTGGTGGAATTTACACACAAATTGGCAGTTCCATGGCCGGTTCCGCAGTACAGGGAGCCATTGCCGGTGAAGCGGCCGCCAAGGCAAGTAAAGCGGTTAACAGCATCGCGATTCCTGCCAACAAACTGACGCAAACCAAACAAGCAATTCTCGCACCCTTGAAGCGCGAAACTGGCTACAGTCCAGCCTGGGTAACGCAAATTCTTCAGAGCGTTATGATCCCCAACTTTGTGCTGTACATTAAAAAGGAGCGGATGATGAATGCCGCGCTGGCTTATGTTGAAGAATTGAAAGATCACCATGGCCCCATGCTGATGGCTTCCGATCGACATCACCTGCGCCTGGCGCACGAAACCATGAATATGCTGATCACGGCAGAAATGAAGTTAAAAGCCTCGCTGATGCGCACTGAAAGTCGCTGCAGTCATTACCGCCTGGACTACCCGGATATCGACTACGAAAACTGGCAAGCATGGATCAATATCTACAAAGATGACAAAGGTGATATGCAATTTGAAAAACAGCCGTTCGGCGAATGGCCGGAGTTCGCGTCAGTAAAATCCTCAAAAGAATATTAGGATTCCGTCATGTACCAATAACAGTTCTACTGCGATGATTTTAGAGGGTGTTTATCGGTGGTCTGCGGGTTGCTCTGCTAAGTACAAAGAGCTTTATTGTAAAGCTTGCATCGTCTACCTTTATAAAAGGGTAGCCGATGATAAGAGTAGAGAAGGAAAAAAATCATGTCCGCAATGAACAAGATCATATGTTTTGGGGAGGCGCTGATTGATTTCGTGCCAACGGTCAGCGGGCTGCCTCTGAGCGAGGTGGAACAGTTCAGGCGGGCCGCCGGCGGGGCGCCTGCCAATGTGGCGGTGGCCATCGCCAAACTGGGAGGCGAAAGCTACTTCGCTGGCAAAGTGGGCGAGGACGCCTTTGGACAGCATCTGGAGAGCATATTTCAGGCGCACGGGGTCAAGACGGATTATCTACTGTTCACCAACCAAGCCAAGACCGCCTTGGCCTTTGTCTCGCTGCGCGCCGATGGTGAGCGGGATTTTCTGTTTTTTCGCGAACCGTCAGCGGATATGTTGATTAGCGCCGAGGAAATCGAACCCGACTGGTTCCAGGATACCGGTATTTTTCACTATGGCTCCATCACGCTGACCTGGCCCGTCAGTAAGAGCGCCACTTTGAAATGCATCGAGTTGGCCCAAAAGGCAGGGGTGTTGCTGAGCTTCGATCCCAACCTGCGGTTTTCCCTGTGGCCAAGCCCCACCGTGGCTCGCAATGAGATCGTCCCCCTGCTGCCGACCGCGAACGTGCTGAAAGTGAGCGAGGAAGAGCTGGCCTTCCTTGCTAACACGGAAAACGAGCAGCAAGCCGCCCATCACCTGCTGGGGCTAGGAATCTCTCTGCTACTGGTCACCAAGGGCCAAGGCGGTTGTAGCTACTACACACCGGACCTCTCGGGCAAAGTGCCGGTGGCGCCGATCAAAGCCATGGATACCACGGGGGCCGGGGATGCTTTCGTCGGCGGTTTCCTGTACCAGCTCGCCAACCACAAGATCTCCAGGCAAAACCTCGATAGCTTGATTGACGACCGCAATGAACTGGAGTCCGTGCTGCGCTTCGCCAATGGATGCGGCGCTATTACCACCACCAACCGCGGCGCGATTCCTGCCCTACCCGACCGGAACCTCGTCGAGCGGTTTCTTAAACAGGAGCGAGGAAATTGAGCGCGCTCTAAAGAAGAAAGTGTGCTCGAGAGCACTCTGCTGTTTATACAAAAACACCGATCTTCAATTGACGGCTGTTGAGTGGCGGCTTTCTCCTTCACTGTCACTCTGCTGCGCTTATTTGCAACGGTTTTTGTACCAATGCCTTTGACATTTTGCAGCTTGTCCAACGAGGTTATCCATAATGTATGTAATTACGCTGATCTTATTTAGCATTTGCTAGCTTCATGTTAACAATTGAAACAATAAAATATTCTTTAAGAAAACCAACAGAAATAAGATGGTCTGATAATCCTGTCCTGTAAATCCGCTGATTTTTTCAACAATTTTAGGATTTGCTTAAAAAATTAAATCCAAATCTAAAGACAGGAGACCAGGATGCGATTTCAAAAGTATTGTTCGTTACTTGCAACAGTGACATTTTGTTTTTCTTTATCAGCCGCGGCAACGGGTCCCCGTGCCGGCGATTTAATCATTGATCAAGTGCTTGGGCCACAAGATAACAACGCCGCCAACAATCCAGCGATTCAACCTGATCCCGCCTTTGATCCTGATCCCGATGGGGAAATTCCAGATCAGACCATGCAATTTGGTGAAGTGATGCGTGGCGCTAATCACAAGGACGATTTCGCTTATGGCGGTTTAGGGACCGATATTGTCTTTGGCAAGAAAGGTGTTGATGTTCTCATGGGTGGCCCTGAGCATTTCAATCCATTCAACCGCGATCGTGCCTTTGGTGGCCACGACGTGGATGTCTTTGTCTGGCAACCGGGGGATGGCTCTGATCGCTTTGAAGGCGGCTCTGGCCACGATGCCGTTATATTTGGTCTTATTGCCCAAGATGACGATGGCGATCGGGTGCTGTTTGATATGGAAGACGCCATCGATGACGAAACCGGCAGCCCGCTACCCAATTTCCGCGTTCGTCGCGACGAGCAGGCCGGCCTAGTTTTGATGCGCCCCAATCAGTTGCTACCTCTAGTGGACGTCTCAGCCTTGCCTGGCTCCTGTGAGGTTATTGATCGTCACACGCCCATTCCTAACGTCGATGATACGGCGGCCGCCTTTGATGCCCTAGATGTGGATCATTTGATTCGCTTCCGTCTGCGAAACGGTAATCTGGCTGTGACTATTCAAACGACGGATGTGGAAACAGTAGTTTGCGGTGGCCCTAATGCGGGCGAGGTGGAAGTGATCGATCTCAAGGTGAGCCCACCACAAGGTTATATCCTCCATGATCCGACCCTAGTTGATCTGGGCAACCACATAATCAGTGGAAAACTACGCCAGCGGCTTAATCAGCTTTTGGTGGATTCCCAAGCTGAGATCGCTGCTGGAAATACCGAAACCGGCGTGACAGTAGAAGATTTTTAAAATAATAAACTTCTAATTTTATTAAATTTTACACTCATACGGTTCTGGAATAATACTATTTTAGAACCGTTTTTTTATGACCTTCGATGGATTCAGCGATTTACTGTAACTCCACTGCCGCAAGCTCTTCCGCTTTAAGTTCAAACTCATCCTGATGCCCTTCGTCCACGATCAGTACAATGGTCATATCGTCTCTGTTGGGCGGGGCAAAATCGAACTGTCCATTCTCATCCGTTTTTCCTTCTAGAAGCGGTTGCTCATTGGCATCCATAACCAAGATGTGGGCATTTTTGATCTTATTACCGCCACTGAAATAAGCTTCCACATGGACTTGGTTTTCTATGACTTCCGCCCATAGGATTGCTGAATGGGCAAAGACAGTGACAGAGCAAACCAACATGGCAATAACAATCACTGCTGCATACAAGGGTATCAATAGCGTTCCCGTTCTAACAATTTTCATCATGGTCCTCTAAATGGTCAAAGTTCACCCTGCTGGATGGAAGTTCGTCCTAAAAATGGCTTTAACAACAGCGTCCCATAAAACAAAAGACTGGCAACCAAAACAATGGCCCCGCCAGTGGGAATAGGCCATACACCTGAAATAACCAGTCCAAAGACACTACTCAAGGTGGCAAAAAGAACGCTGATCCAAAAAAAACCCTGCAAATTCTTAGCGATGTTTTGCGCAGCTGCCGCAGGCACTACGATAAGAACCAGCACTAATAGCGCCCCGATCATCTTCAGGCTAGCCACCACAACCAAGGTTGCGACAACCACAAACAGGTAATCTAAGAGGACGGCGTCTAAACCTCTTGCTTTAGCCATGGCCAGATTGAAACTGACCAACATAGTGCTATTGTAAACAAAAACCAAAAACGTTGCCAACAACACAGCAGTCACCATGAGCAGTCGGATATCATCGTCACTGAGGGTGATTAAATTACCAAATAGAATTGCCTCCACCTGATGAATGTTGAATTGTTTTGTGACCATGACCAGCATGACAATACCTAGGCCGAGGATTTGCGCCAACACCACTCCGACCACAGTGTCTGCCGAGGCGCGCATTCTATTCTTGACATACAACATCAGCAGGGCCGTCAAAATACAAAAACCGTAGAGTCCCCCGTAGGTTTCTCCTAGGGGTTCGCCAAACAGCAGTCCTAGGGCGACGCCGGTCAACGAGGCGTGACCCACTGTTTGAATAAAAAACGCTAATCGCTTACTCACCACCAGGGTTCCAATACCCCCCAGCATAGGACCCACAATAAAAGCAGCCAGTAAGCCCCGCACCATAAAGGCATGTTCGAAGAGAGACGGAATATAACCTGCCCGGGCCCAATTCGCCGTTAGTTGATAAATGGTTTCCACGGTCATTTCCCTTATACTTTTTATCCGTTGACCACTTGAGTCGTTTTCACCGGATGCGGGTGTTGCGCCACCCCGAAAAGTTGCGCCAATGACCCAGTTTCATTTAAGGTGTTCGGGGTCCCCGAGAAAGTAACCCGCTTGTTGATGGCGGTTATTTGGTCAGCAATCCTGAGAATCATGGGGATATCGTGACCCACCATAATGATGGTAACGCCCGTCTCTTTAAGGGATAGTAACAGCCGTTCTAATAAACGTGATCCCTGTTCATCCACATTGCTGGCGGGTTCATCCAACAGTAGTATTTCTGGTTCAGGCAGCAGGGCTTGAGCTAACAAAACCCGTCGAAATTCTCCGCCGGAGAGACCACCTAGCAGTCTATCTATTAAATACTCGCTGCCAGTTTTTGCTAGCAACTGCACCAGGGTGCGCCGCGTTTTTTGCGGGGTTCGGAAAAAAATCGGCCAGCGACGAACCATGATGCAGAGGAAATCACCCACGGTCATGGGCAACGTATGGTCAAATTCAATAAACTGGGGCACGTAGCCGATTTTTCGGCGACCCTCAAACCAAAAGCGAATGTCTCCTTGGTGAGGCATCCCCCCTAGCAAGCTGCGCATAAATGTCGTTTTGCCTCCGCCATTGGGACCAATAATGGCGTGAATGCTAGCCCGCGCCACGTCCAGCGTGACATTTTCCAAAATGGATTGACCGCCTAACCTTACATGAAGGTTTTTTACCTGGAGAATGGGAGCTTGACCAAACGGTGCGAAGGGTGACTTCACAAGAGGTTCTCGAGGGCTGCGACAATGTTTTGTAGGTTATTAGTGATTTCCGTCTCAAATTTTTGTGGTTCGTAGGGTCCTTTGGAGATATGGGTCAATGGAAAAATCTGCGTTTTCGTCTCCTCGCGAATAACATCGACAAACTGTTTGTTGTAATCCATTTCTGTAAACAAAATATCCACATTCGCTGCTTTCAACTGCCTAATGGTGTCCGCCAACTGTTTAGGTGACGGGTCTATGCCGTGGCGAGGCTGAATGGTAGCTTCAACAACCAGCCCTAATTCCTGAAAAAGGTAAGCATAGCCGTCATGTACAGTAGCGATTTTTATGTGTTCTATATCCTGCTCGTTGACCTGCGCTAACGTTCCAGCAAGTAGTTTACGTAACCGCTTGGCGTAAGCACGCGCGTTGTCTTGATAAGTAGCGGCATGCTCAGGGTCTAGCCGCGCCAACCCAGCAGCTATGTTATTAATCTGTTGTACGGCGCTAATGATCGACAGAAACGAGTGGCTATTAAACCCATTGCCAACCTTTGCGTCAGCCGTGGCCGGATTCGAACCGTAGTGTTTTCCCTCGATGGGAATTAAAGGTACACCTTCGTTGGGGTTTATCCGTTCAATAGTTTCTTGACCTGCGGCTTTTAGCATAGGTTGGATAAATTCATCGTGTCCCAGACCATTGATCACAATCACATCCAGCCTACTTAGTTTTTCTAGATCTTCGGGCACCGGTTGATAGGCATGGGGGTCAGCGTTTTCAGGAATCACAGGTATCACCTCGCCACGCTCACCCACGATGTTAGCGACCCAGGAATAGTAGGGGTGGAGGGTAACGCCGATCTGTAGTCGGTCTTCTTCTTGTGCACCAATGTTGGAGGTGGCGAACACCAGCAGAGCAAACAGCAATCCGAGTTTTAGCAGGCTATTTCTTATACCAATCTGTGCATTTTGAGCCGGGCGCCAACGCCGCTCAAGTGTGCTATCCTGCACACATTCGCTACGCACGCTTCCCAACGTGCTGTTTATGGCACGCCGACCCAATGCACCAGCAATTTTTGTAATAAGTGGTATTAGCATATGGTTAATCCCACCCCCACTATTGGCGAGTCGTGTCTACCGAAGGCAATGATTGATTTGCTGGGTTTGAGGTTTGCGACGCAGGTCCAGTGAGTACAGGATCATCGGGATGCACAATCCAAAACCAACCGGCTTCTGGCAACCGCTCACCAGGATAGGCGCGTTGGGCTTCTGGAAAAAACCACACTTGGGCTGCTACGGTCAATTCAGGATCATAGTCAATACCAGGATGGGGATGGGGATGATAGCCGGCATGGAGATCGATAAGCCGTAAGATAACCGTGACCGGTTGCTGTCCCGAGCTATCCTGACCCACGTAATCGATCCAAGAACCGCCATCATAGCCTGTCCAGCGATATCCTCGTAACGCTTTGGGAAGCAATTGACTGGCAAAGGGCGGGATATTGTCCATAGCCAGCAAATCGGCTTCCGGCCAGAGTCCCTCTTGATCACGAATGGCGAGAATATCCGCCAAACTGGCAAGCAAAGTCCGGTAAAGGGTATTCTGGGATGCGTTAAACGATGTATGAAGACGCTGATAAGGACGTAGCGTCGGTGCGGTGTTTTTTGTGCTCACGGCCATAAAGCGATTAGCCATGAATAGGACAACTAACGCAGATGCAAACAGCACCAAAAAGGTTTCTAGTTTGGGGTTATGAGGGCGAACCCGTACCTCACGATAGGTTTTTTCCCCCCTTCCATCCATAGCCATGAAACCAAACCGGTTTAAATGTGCTTGCATAATAAGAAATTCCCATGGCGCAATGTTTTACGGGAAAAAAGGAAGCACAACATTGCTCCCTTTAAGCTAGCTACAAATCAGCCTTCCCTGGCTTACTAACGGTTATCCTTTCTACCATTGCCAGCCTGAAACAGGGTTTGTTTATGGAAATACCTCAAACAGTTCCGTGCGAAAATAGGGCAGGGGTCTTTCGTCCATCACCTCGAAAGTCAGTAACTCTTCGAACCGGTTGCCGTGAATATCATGGGTGCTCACTTTAGCCACATGTATGCCTTCCTCAAGATCCGGCGGCAATTTCACTTTCCAAAGATGCATTGACTGGTCCGCCAATAAAGATTCGGAAACGGGTTGCGGATCGGCGGGACCAAACTGAGATCCTTGGAACAGCTCAAAACCTTGGGCACGTTCGTTGCCAGACTCACTTTGGAACGCATAGCGGGCAACCTGCAATTGACGCTCTAGGGCAAAGGGATCAGGAATATCCACAAAGCCGTCACCGTCCACGTCGTCTTCGCTAATCTCCCCATCGCCAGGCTCAGTTCTCTCTAAGAAGATAGGATCGCCGCCGTCAATTTGCACATACACCTTGGAATCCCGCGAGCCATTCCAAACGTTGGCAATAAGATAGGTGTCTGCTAGCTCATCGGTGGTCACGATTTTGGTATCGGGTAGATCGTTGATATTGACCGGTGGTGTTTCTGAGCGTTGTTCTTCGGGAATTTGCAGCCATTCAATAAGCGTTTCTGACCAGTCCATAAACGTCGGCGACAACATGGAAAGCGACATTTGCTTATCACTGGATTTGCCCGTGGCTTTAAACACATCTTTATAGGTGTTGCCGTCAAATTCTAAAAGCAAATAACCCCGCGGACCGCCCAACCGTTGATAACTCATGGGAATGCCATCGTCAGAAAAATCCCCTGACCACCAAGAACCGGCTGCAGCGCCAGCGACAATTTGTGGAAACGGAGGAGCGCCTGGTGAGCGTTCACCGAGGGCGGTTGACCAACCGGGGAAGCTTTCGCCGGGTCTGATTTGCTCTAGGGTATGGGTATGACCGCTGAGGGCCAAAGCGGGACGTTGGGGATAATCCGAGGGGCCATAACCTAACAAGTCATAAACTTCGAGAACATTATCGGTTTGGTGCTTGGAGGCATTTTGATCGATATAGGTCTGAAACGGAATATGGGAGTTGAAAACGATCAGCTTGTCTTCTGGTACATGGGCTAAATCGTTCTTTAGCCACGTCATTTGTCGGGGCGAGATGACACCATTATACGTTGTGCTCTCTAAGCAAAATTCATGCAGACCGTCGGCGTTATCGGTTTCATCACAGGGATAGCGCACGTTATCGAGCACCACAAAATGCACCTCGCCGATATCAAAAGAATAGTATTCCGGACCCC
>CAZGON010000159.1:0-9879 GCA_964527085.1 uncultured Candidatus Competibacteraceae bacterium | reverse complement strand
CGATCACGCTCGCCAAGTACCCTCACAAACTATCTGTCTATAATGTTAAAGAGCATGGCCACCATGGGCCAGGAAGGGACGGAATTATACGTCTTCCAAAACTTTTTACAACCCCATTATTTTTTATTTTTAGCAACCGGCTTTGTTTGCCCTTAAACCACTGTTACCTTCGCAAAGCGACGCTTACCCACCTGATAAACATGGCTAGAAGCCACTGGTAATTGAAGGTCAGCATTCTCTAGCCGTTCTCCATCAATTTTGACGGCGCCCTGTTTGATCATACGTAAGGCTTCTGACGTGCTAGCGGTCAGACCGGCTTCTTTGAGTAAGTTTGCGATCGCCACATTACCGTCTCGCGCACTCACCTGACATTCAGGAATCTCCTTAGGTAAAACACCTTTTTGAAACCGCTCAATAAAGGCTGCTAAGGCTTGTTTTCCTGCAGCATCGCCGTGAAAACGAGCGACTAGCTCCTCGGCAAGACGAAACTTGATATCACGAGGATTAAGACCCCCAGCTACTTCTTTTCGCCAACCCTCAATCTCGTCCATGGGACGGAAACTTAAAAGCTCTAGAAAACGCCACATGAGCTGGTCAGAAATAGACATGACCTTACCAAACATCTGCTCGGGTTCGTCTCGAATGGCGATGTAATTGCCCAACGATTTAGACATCTTCTGGACACCGTCTAATCCCTCAAGAATGGGCATCGTTAAAACAATCTGGGGTTTTTGCCCATAGTGCTTCTGCAGCTCACGCCCTACCAGCAAATTGAATTTTTGATCAGTGCCCCCCAACTCTATGTCAGCCCGCATGGCTACGGAGTCATACCCCTGCATTAAAGGATAGAGTAATTCATGAATGGCAATCGGTTGCTCATTGGCGTAGCGCTTACTAAAATCATCCCGCTCCAGCATCCTCGCTACCGTATAAGTAGAGGCTAAATGGATAAAATCAGCTGGTTGCATTTCGTTCATCCAGCTAGAATTAAATAAAATAAGGGTTTTTTCTGGATCAAGAATCTTATAGATTTGTTCTTTATAAGTACGAGCATTTTCGATTACCTGATCTTGGGTCAACGGTTTACGAGTAATGTTTCTGCCACTTGGGTCGCCAATCATGCCGGTAAAATCGCCGATCAGAAACATGACTTCATGGCCTAACTCTTGAAACTGACGTAACTTATTAATGAGTACCGTATGCCCTAAGTGCAGATCAGGCGCGGTAGGATCAAAACCCGCCTTGACTCGCAGGGGGCGCCCCTCTTGTAGACGTTCAATGAGATCCGCTTCATGAATTAATTCGTCTACTCCTCGTTTGATTATTTCTAATACCGGGCTAATTGAGTTCATTAATTCCTCATTAAGGCATTAAGGTAAAAAGCTTGACAGTTTTCTAGAATATCGACTTAATTAGTCAAAAGAGATTAAGCTATGAACCTTGCCTAGATCGCCAATTGACACAGTTTATTGTAAACAAACCATTTTACGAGAAATAAGGAATTTCAAATGAATCCACTCTCTCTCGTATTTGCAAAGATACGACCCACCAAAGGCTACCATTTCGCTATTATATTTGTTGTTGTCATTGTGGCAGTCTTAAATTTTAGGTTATCTCCGGCCAATGTTGAGGCCCCAACAACATTGAAGTCGATGCACCTTGCTTTACCTCAATCATCATCTCAAGAAGGACTTCCTCAAGCATCTAAAAAAGCACCTCAAACCAGCTTGCCTGCCTATAGCAGCAACCCACCCCGTGACACCCATCAAACTAAGCAACCGCAAATCAACCAAACCCCTTGGATGACCACTTCTGTAAAAGCGGGAGACAGCTTAGCACTTATCTTTGCAAGACTAGATTTAACCAATGAGGATTTGTATAACCTAATCACTTCCTGTAGGGAAGGTGAGGCATTAGCCAAGTTAAAACCTGGCCAGATTTTTAGAATACGTACAGATAAAAGCGGCAAGCTCCTAGAACTTGTTTATGAACAAAATAAGCTTACCCAAATGCGCTTTATTCGCACCGGCGACACCTTTAAACCTGAGCCCATTGAACTGGCTCAATGGGCAGAGAAACGTATCGTCTTTCGTAGTGGCACGATTACCCACTCTTTTTATCATACCGCCTCACAAACCGGTATGCCCCAATCTCTTATCATGGAATTGGTAGATGTATTCCGTTGGGATATTGATTTTGCCTTAAGTATTCGCTCGGGCGACAGCTTTATCGTGGCCTACGAAGAACTTTACTTAAAAGGCGAAAAAATTGGTGATGGCCATATTTTAGCTGCTGAGTTTAACCACGCTAAAGAAACTCACCGGGCGGTGCGTTATAGGAATAAGCAGGGCGAAGCTTATTACTATACCCCCGATGGCCGCAGTATGCGTCAGACATTCCTGCGGGCGCCGGTAGACTTTCGGCGCATCAGTTCCCATTTCCAAAAGGAACGCTTGCATCCCGTTCTGGGGGTAAAGCGGCCTCATAAAGGGGTAGATTATGCCGCGGCGACGGGCACACCTATCATGGCAGCGGGCGATGGCACGGTGGAGTTTATCGGCACTAAAGGCGGGTATGGAAAAACCATTATTTTAAAACACGACGAACGCTACACCACGCTCTATGGACACATGTCTAGTTTCCAAAAAAACGTGAGTCAAGGTAGTCAGGTAAGTCAAGGTGATGTAATTGGTTATGTCGGCATGACCGGAATGGCGACGGGGCCGCATTTACATTATGAGTTTCGTATCGATGGCGAGCATGTGGACCCGGTAAAAGTGGAACTCCCCCGCCCTACGCTGGTGGCTGCAACAGAAGATTTTCGCCGTCAAACAGCACCCCTGATTGCACAATTGGACGCTTATCGACGCACTCGTTTGGCTATGTTAGACAAACCCTAACGTATATCGATCTTGCCTATGTCAGAATTACTGATCGGCTTGATGTCGGGTACCAGCATGGATGCGGTCGACGCAGCGCTTGTTCAGTTTACGGGCGATAAGCCAACATGCTTGGCAACACACCATCAGCCCTTGCCGTCTGACTTGCGTACAGCACTTCTTTCGTTATGTCAACCTGGCTTTGATGAATTGGATCGCGCCGCTCGTCTAGACTCGAGTCTCGCTCGCTTGTTTGCCGAAGCAGTCAACAAACTCCTAAAGAAAAGTGGTGTTTCGGCTAATCAAGTCCATGCACTTGGCAGTCATGGCCAGACTATTCGACATATGCCGGAGGGTAGCGATCCCTTTACGATACAGATCAGTAACCCAAACCTTATTGCAGAGCTGACGGGAATCACTACTGTGGCGGATTTTCGACGTCGCGATATGGCAGCGGGAGGTCAAGGCGCTCCCTTAGCGCCGGCTTTTCATGCCGCATTCTTTCGTCATCCGCATGAACACCGCAGCATAGTGAATCTAGGAGGCATGGCCAATATCACAATTCTGCCCAGAGACCCTAAGCAACCTGTCACTGGTTTTGATACGGGACCCGGTAATGCACTTTTGGATGCATGGGCGCAAAAACATTTGGGCGTGCCTATGGATCGTGATGGTGTTTGGGGAAGTCAAGGTCAGATTGTTACTGATTTACTGGCGTGTTGTTTAGCCGATCCCTACTTTTATCTCTCTCCTCCTAAGAGCACTGGCCGAGAATATTTTAATTGGGGCTGGCTAGAGAATTGTCTTGTAACTCAGAAGAAACCAGCTGCTCCTGCCGACGTTCAAGCAACGCTCATTGAACTTACGGCGCGTTCCGTAGCTGAGGCTATCAAAAACGTGGCTCAAAAAACGCAGCGGGTAATGGTGTGTGGCGGGGGTGTACATAACAAGGCGTTAATGACAAACCTACGCAGGCAACTCCCCAAAACACCAGTGGAATCGACGGCGGTCCACAGCGTTGATCCTGACTACGTGGAAGCGGTGGGTTTTGCCTGGCTTGCAAAGCGTACGCTCGACAATCAGCCAGGCAATTTGCCCGAAGTCACGGGTGCTCGGGGCTTGCGGATTCTAGGCGGGATTTACCGCGCCTAAAACCTATTTTAAACATTAGGCAGAAAAAGACGAACCGCAACCACAGGTGGTGGTAGCATTGGGATTACGAATGACAAATTGAGCACCTTCCAGACCTTCTGAGTAGTCAATTTCAGCGCCTGCTAAGTATTGATAACTCATGGGGTCTACCAACAACTTTACCCCGCATTTCTCCACCATCGTGTCGCTATCGTTGTAACTTTCATCGAAGGTAAAGCCATATTGGAAACCTGAACATCCTCCTCCGCTCACAAATACCCGTAACTTTAACTCCGGATTACCTTCCTCTTCGATTAAACTCTTTACCTTAACCGCAGCAGCATCAGTAAACAAAAAAGGAGTTGGCATCTCAGACAATGTATTATCGGGAACAGCACTCATCAACAATCACCTCTAAATTTTGAATCAGTAACGTTTGTATTATGGGTAGTATGGATTTGTTGACCATTCTAGTCAAGAATAGTGCTGATTATTCAAAAAAACCGTGACAAATTAAGGCAGCAATGCAACATGTTCCAGACCAGCTGTTTCTGGAAACCCAAACATGAGGTTCATGTTTTGTACCGCTTGACCGGCTGCCCCCTTCACCAGATTATCGATCACCGATAACACAATAATCGTATTACTCTCGGGCGCCCGATGAACGGCGAGCCGGCACAGATTGTTTCCTCTTACACTGCGCGTCTCGGGATGAGAACCTGCTGGCAGCACATCCACGAAGGGTTCGCTGGCATAACGGGTTTCGAAAAGGTTTTGCAAATCTACGTCTGATTTGGTCAGTACACTGTAGAGAGTTGCATGAATACCGCGAATCATGGGCGTTAAATGAGGCACAAAAGTAATATTGACAGGTTGGTCGGCTAGGGCAGTGAGACCTTGGCGAATTTCGGGAAGATGGCGATGACCCGCCACCCCATACGCCTTAAAATTTTCACTGGCTTCACAGAGTAAATTAGCCACTGCCCCGCCTCGACCTGCGCCGCTAACCCCGGATTTTGTATCCGCGATGAGGGAGTCGGGCGCTATCACACGGGCTTCCAATAACGGTAGCAAACCTATCTGAACCGCAGTGGGATAGCAACCGGGATTGGCAACGAGACGAGCACGCTGAATTGCCTGACGATTGACTTCTGGCAAACCATAAACCGCTTCTTCTAACAAAGCAGGACAGGTATGTGGCATACCATACCATTGGGTCCACTCTTTAGCACGACGTAACCGAAAATCTGCTGCCAAATCAATCACCCGAACCCCCGCTTCAAGCAAACTAGGCACCTTCTGCATGGCCGTTCCGTTGGGCGTCGCAAAAAAAACCACGTCACAAGCTTTCAATACCTGCTCATTGGGTTCGCTAAAAACCAAATCTACATGACCGCGTAGATTTGGGAACATCGCGCTAACAGGCGCACCCTGTTCAGAGCGGGATGTAATCACCGCTAATTCCACATTAGGATGTCCAGCTAACAACCGCAGTAACTCGACACCTGTGTAACCTGTGCCACCGACAATACCCGCTTTAATCATATTCCTGCCCTTACTGTCATAGACGAAACCAATAGCCCATAATAAAAAGCATTTTAACTGCTCACCCGTCATTCCGGCAGGGATTGCCGGAATCCAGTTGCCATGGATGGTATGGTAGCAGTGCTTGTCTACCGGTGCTTGCCGTCCATGGCGAGAATGACAAGAGGGTGAGTAATTACTCTTTACCTGTGGTTTCCAAATTTTGCTAATAAATAAATTTAATCAGATAGCAGACCGTTATCTAGAGAATCTCCACTTACGCCTCGCCAGCCGCAAGGCTGGTCTACAGCTCGCTTTGTTAGGCATCGTCAGCGGCTGTTTGGCAGGTTTGGCTATGGTTGCGTTTCGTTTAGTGATCGATATTCCACAAGTGCTTTTCATTGGTCCTGAAAACCCCGACGATTATGAGGCGCTACATCCCTTTTTGTATGTACTGTTACCGACTTTGGGTGGTTTAGGAGTAGGACTTTTATTTGAAAGATTGAGCGTGCTTAGTCGCCCAGTGGGCGTCGTTCATGTGCTTGAGCGGCTAGCTTATGGCGAGGGTAAACTGCCCTTAAAAAATGCAGTCGTACAATTCTTTTCCGCAGCACTCTGTATTCTCTCGGGACACTCAGTAGGTCGCGAAGGACCCGCCGTGCATATCGGTGCAGCCTGCGGTAGCTGGCTGGGAAAAATCCTTTACCTACCTAACAACAGTAACCTTATTTTAGTGGGCTGTGGCAGCGCGGGCGCCATCGCCGCGGCACTCAATACTCCCCTGGCTGGCGTGGTATTCGCTTTAGAGGTTATCCTCGTGGAATACACGCTGGCGAGTTTTACTCCTATCATTCTAGCTGCGGTCAGCGCTACCACAGTCTCCCATGCACTGTTAGGTCCGCCCCGTATCTTCGCGGAAGTTCCTGCCTTACCCATAAGTGCGTTGGGTGAATTGGTTTATGTGGTGTTCATGGGCATCGCCATTGGGCTTATATCTACATTCTTTGTGCGGCTGCTGATCTTTTTTTCCCGACGCTTCAGCACAGTGCCCATTTGGCTACGCATGACCCTAGCAGGTACACTCACCGGGCTATTGGCGCTATTGGTTCCGGAAATTCTGAGCATTGGCTACGACACTGTCAACGACACCTTACTGGGAAATCTAGAACTGTCGCTGTTACTGACTATACTGGCAGGAAAACTGCTGGCAACCGCGTTGGGACTTGGCCTAGGTTTGCCGGGGGGCGTCATTGGACCCTGCTTGATGATGGGAGCCCTGGCCGGAGGCGCGACCGGCACCCTGCTTGCTCTAACGTTAGTTGATCACGCTTCGGCGCCCAGCTTGTACGCCATGTTAGGGATGGGCGCTATGATAGGTGCAACCTTAAACGCCCCACTGACTGCGCTGATCACCCTGGTTGAATTGACCATTAATCCGCATATTATTTTGCCGGGTATGCTGGCTATTGTTGCCGCAGAATTAACCAGTCACTATGCTTTTGGTACTCCCTCTGTCTTTAAAGCGCTCATGCAAACCCGCGGTTTAAGTTATAGCAGCGACCCGCTGTCACAGTTTCTCAGACGACTTGGGGTAACCCATGCTATGAATCGGCAAATTATGCGGCTGCCTGCGCAACTCCCACCAAGGCAATTGCAACGTGTGCTACTGGCGCAACCCACCTGGGTTGTTATCCACAACGCTGACAGTGAGTTGTTATCGGGTGATGAATTATTAACTTATTTAGAAACCCGGCAATTAGCCCCTGATGAAACAGTAGATTTGACGACATTATCGGTACGTCGGATCACTGCTGGGGCGATATCGTCCCAGGCCACATTGGAAGCCGCACTGCGCAAGATGAATCAAGAAACCGTCGAGGCTTTGTGTGTGAAATCACCTCAGGATGAACGTATATTGGGGGTAGTTACCAGAGCCGATATCGAACGCAGTTATCGTTTGCCGTTAAACTGAATAATCACCTGCTGGTGTTTTTCGTTGTCCTAGAAGGCAGTCAAACCTATTAATTATTTATTTGTGAGGAGCTTTTTTTGGACGCTGTTGTAACTTCTTTGGCATTGACCCTGGGGGCCGCCTGGGCTAGCGGTATTAATGTCTACGCTGCCATGTTGGTATTAGGCTATTTGAACATGACAGGCTATATTACCCTTCCCCCGGATCTGCAATTTTTGAGCAACGAGTGGGTATTACTGGCCGCCGGTATTATGTATTGCATAGAATTTTTCGCCGATAAAACGCCTGGCGTAGATACCGGCTGGGACACCCTTCATACGTTTATCCGCATCCCGGCAGGCGCCATTCTTGCCGCTAACGCGGTGGGCGATACAACGCTAGGCACCGAACTCATCGCCGGTTTGGGGGGCGGCTCTTTGGCGGCAGCCACCCATGCCACAAAGGCGGGTAGTCGCGTGCTTATCAACACATCACCTGAACCTTTTACTAACTGGGGCGCTTCTTTATCCGAAGATGTCCTCGTGGTTGGTGGATTATGGCTAGCTTTATATTATCCTTGGGTGTTTCTTATTCTACTGGTGATTTTTCTAGTGATTTTAATTTGGGCTTTACCAAAGCTATGGCGAGCCATTCGGCAAGTCTTAGCGAGTATTAACCGTTTTCTGGGTAGGGGACAATCACCTCCACCGCCACCGGCAACATCGTGAACGGAAAAACACCTGATCGGTTACAGGCGCAATCCATCCAGCACTCAGAAGGGGACTGGGTGGCTTGTGAAAGAGGCATTGGCGGCAAGGATGCCGTCGTCAAGCCTCCAGGGAGGGATTTACGGCGTCCCCTGGAACAAGCTACCTATGTCCCTTGTGCCCCTCTCTCACAAATACAATCTTTCTAAGAGGTCTTAGATGTTTCCTCTCTGGCTTAAAGCCCTCCACCTTATTTTTATGGTGACCTGGTTCGCGGGGTTGTTTTACCTGCCACGGCTCTATGTTTATCACGCCATGAGTGAAGACACCATCAGCATCGAGCGTTTTAAGATAATGGAACGTAAACTGTTTTATGGCATTATGACGCCGGGAGCCGTCATCACCCTATTATTTGGGCTATGGATGCTTACTACACCTAGCTATAGCGTTTATCTCACAGCGGGATGGCTGCATGCAAAACTGCTGCTTATTGCGTTAATGGTGGGTTATCATATCTGGTGCGGCAAATTACTATTGGCCTTTAAGCACGACTGTAATCAGCATAGTCATGTATGGTTCCGTTGGTTTAACGAGGCGCCTGTGATTTTTTTAGTGGGTATTATTTTGTTGGCTTCCCTGAAACCCTTTTGACCGGCTAACGAAATTTCACTGTTTTTATAGATTTATCCTCAATTGATACGCCGTTCCGCGTGATATACACCATCTTTAAAGCGGTTAAAAAGCACACTCACAAAGGGATGTTCAATAGGTTTACCAGAGTCATCGGGCTCTAGATTACGCTCAGCCACATAGGTTTCGTGGATATTGTTATGTACCAGTACTCGATACCAAGGCTTGTCCTTGGGAGGACGGCTTTTAGCCATTTGGTTATACCACTCCTCGGTGCCTTGAAATTGTGGATCCACATCAAAAACAACACCGCGATAATCGAACAGACGATGTTTTACCACCTGCCCAACAAAAAATTTAGCGTTTTGCACGGTCATGTTTGCCCTCATCTGCCATAATATGTGTCAATTGAATAGAAGAAAACAGTTCAGTTTGCTTGCTTTCACGTTAAACAAAACCATATGCCGCTTCCATCATTTGCCTAACACCGCAGAGGTAGACCAAGCTGCAGGAGGCTTTCTATGTGTAGATTTGCTGCCTACCTTGGCCCGGAGATTCGCCTCGGGCAATTTTTATTTGAGCCATCGCATAATCTGTTAGCCCAAGCGGCGCGACCGCGGGAGATGAAATATGCGACATTTAACGCCGACGGTTTTGGCATCGGTTGGTTTAACGACCATGAGACGCCCGCTGTCTATAGCAATACGCTTCCCATTTGGGCAGATGCAAACCTTCCCCATCTTGGTCGCAGTCTTTATGGCAACCTATGGTTAGCGGCAGTACGCAGCGCGACATTGCCTTTTACAACGCACTTTTCCAATACCCAACCTTTTTACGACGAACAACTGCTGTTTCTCCACAACGGTTTCTTAGACAACTTTAGCACGCTACGACGGACTATTCGTGATTTCCTTGAACCGCATATTGAGGCGGATATACAAGGTACTACGGATTCTGAACATTTGTTTGCTTTGCTGCGCCATCTCTTGACGGACGATACCGAACTCAGCATTGAAGACGCCTTATTGGATATGTTTGACTTGCTGGAAACATGGCT
>CAZGON010000158.1:7765-9930 GCA_964527085.1 uncultured Candidatus Competibacteraceae bacterium | reverse complement strand
GAACCCTGTGTGAAATCCTTCTTCAAGATGCTGATTTGGATGTGTCCATGCGTTCCCTGCTAGCGGAGGAGTACCGATCGCAAATTCATGAGTTTGTGTTAGGTTTATTTGGCCAGCGGTCCGATCAGTATTTGGTTATGAAAAAGATGTTCGAAGCGATTCGTTCTTTCGCTACGGTGGGAAAAGTCATCATTGTGGGTCGCGGTGGGTCCCAGGTGGCGCGCAAATTGGAACTGGGGGTACATGTCCGGCTGGTGGCTCCCGAAGTGTCCCGTGTGCAACGGATGAGGCAGTTGTTAAACCAAAACGAAGAAGAGACAAAGCGCATCATTCATAAACAAGATCAAGATCGGGCGCGGTTATTAAAATCCCATTTTCAAGCGGACATTGCTGATCCACTCCTCTACGATGTGGTTTGCAACACGGGCACGGTGTCGTTTGAAGCAATTTCCGAGTCTATCATCAGTATGATTAGACACCGCGCTAAAGAGCATTCCCCAGGACGCACTCGTTAGGGGCGCGACCTTTGAAGCGGCTAGGTGTCCTTGAATCGAATAAGTACCTTGGGTAGGCAGCCGTTATTCTGTCAGGGTAATTGCTAAGTTCAATATATCGCGATTGCCGGCAGCGTTTCGCTGGACAGTTACTTGGATTGAATCCCCAATACTTTTATCCATGAGTGACAACTGTACACCCGTTAATGAGCGTATTGCTCGACCTGATATAGCAATGAGACGATCACCAGGGCGAAGTCCTGCCCTCTGTGCGCCACTTTGTGGCATGACCCGTTGTATCTGTAAACCGGTTTCACTGGGGTCGATAACTAAACCAAGCCGGGCTGATGGCGGCAGTGATAGAGGACAAGATAGCAGCCAATAATCCGCTTCTTGCTGGGTTTGGGGTGCATCATTCTGGAGCACGATGGCCCCATCCACTGGCAGTCGTCGTTGCAGACGCTGGGCAATACCCGCCCCAAAAGCAAGGTGGCCGTTTCCCGCCAGCACCACCATGCGTTGTTGGGGGTGTTCCTCTAAATAGCCCGCTGCCTGGCTTGCCATCGCTTCATCCCAAAGCAACTGGGCAGCAAAAAAATTTTCGAAGTCGCCATGGGCGAATCCAGCGTGTTGCGCAAAAACGCCTTTAAGTCGGCGCCGATAAGCAGCATTCGACGTATCCATCTCTTGGGGTACCCAGAAGCGTTCTTTTTTAGTCAAACTAACTAGGCCAGAATGCGCTACTTTGCGAGTAATTTCCGAGGGTATGTTCAACGCCAGCAGTGGGATGCCGTGCTGTTTGGCATAGCGAAGTATCGGTCGATAGAGGCGATAATCAAACCCCCACCGTTGCAGATACTCAGTTTTTTCCAACAATTGGCGTTCGCTAAGCCTGCCAGCGACATAGGCGTCTAACGCAGGTTGGAAAGGTTGTTGAAACATCTCTAAGGCGATAACCAGTTGGGCGTCTTTTTCGTGCAGATAACGGATAATCCGCGTTTGATTGAGGTGGTGGTCATAGCGGTCATGATACTCGCCAATAAAAACTACCCGCTTTGCTGAAAGAATGGGAAGGACCGTGTGGAAAGCATAAGCTTTTTGATCGGCGGCAATAACGTTAGGCGACCCGTCAGAATTTTCCTGACAATAAGAACAGCCCTCTAGAGACAGCAAAACAGTGATCAATGCCAAAAGAGAGCGATTAGACCAAAAGTTCATAGGTGATACCGATTTTTTTACTAAACTGAGCAAAATAAGGCTTTTTTAGTTAGCTTATTGAGACGGTGTTTGTAAAATTAAGTTTTACTTAAGGCTTTTTTTATACAGAGGGAAAAAACCGTGCCCGAGAAAGAGTTCTTTCTGACACAATCATTCTCCATTAACCGTTTACCACGCATCGAATTTGGGCCAGGCAGCTTAGCTAAATTGCCCGACCTGGTTAACCATTATGGTAACCGGGTATTGTTAGTGACAGGGGCGAGTTCGCTGCAGGCCTCACCCCACTGGCAACCTTTGTTAAAAGGATTAGATGGACACAAAATTGACTATGAACATGTGGTAGTGGCGGACGAGCCTTCGCCTGCCTTGGTGGATGATATCGTCCGCCGTTTCCACGGTGTAGACATAGCGGTCGTCATTGGCATAGGTGGAGGTAGTGTTTTGGATGCCGCC
>CAZGON010000158.1:0-7755 GCA_964527085.1 uncultured Candidatus Competibacteraceae bacterium | reverse complement strand
ATAGCTGGATTGCTCATCAGTGGCGATTCAGTAATGGCATACCTAGAAGGTGTTGGCGAGCAAAAAACCTATCAGGGACCTAACGTTCCCCTCATTGCTGTGCCTACCACTGCGGGTACAGGGAGCGAGGCTACTAAGAACGCTGTTCTCAGTATGCGCGGCAAGCAAGGTTTTAAAAAATCGTTTCGTCATGAGTTGCTGGTTCCTGAGTATGCGCTCGTCGATCCAGATCTTTTAGCGACTTGTCCGCCTCAGCAAATTGCCGCCAATGCTATGGATGCCTTGACACAGTTGTTAGAAGCTTACGTCTCTATTCGCGCTAATCCGTTTACCAATGCATTGGCGGAAAGCGGCTTAAAGTCTGTTGTCAAAGGTTTGTTTGCTTGGTACGAAGGTGAAGTAGATGCAGCGTTGGGGCGTGCCCATTTAGCCTATGCCGCTCTTATATCGGGGGTTTGTTTAGCCCAAACAGGGCTTGGTTGCGTGCATGGACTTGCGTCCCCTCTCGGCGCCTTTTTTCCTATTCCCCATGGGGTTGTTTGCGGTACCTTAGTAGCGGTGGCCACCCGAGTGAATATCGATGCATTGCGAGAACGGCTGCCCGATAGTCCAGCTCGCCATAAATATGCTCACATTGGTAATCTGTTAAGTGGTCGGTTTCACAATAATCCGCGTAACGCCCGGGAAGCTTTGGTGCTTATTCTTGCCGAGTGGACCGAGCGTTTACAGTTACCGCGGTTAGGAGAATACGGTATACAGGCAAGCGATTTACACCACATTATCGCTAGTTGTCGGGGTGGCAGTATGACAACCAATCCGATTACTTTGACAGATCAGGAAATAGAAACGGTTTTACAGCAACGCCTTTAAAAGACCTCTCAAAAGCAATTCTTCACCTTTGTAACCAAATTTTTGTGTTTATTCATAAGTTGCGCCGCTGCTTTGCTCGAAAGAGATTACCCTAACTTTTCTATTGTTTTCCCATATACCCGTGTATGATTGTCCATTGCTACTATAGTACCTGCCTTCTCCGTGTTTGCGGCCATTTTGCCATTGGCCTTCGTACCGGTCACCGTCTTCATAGTAATAGGTGCCTTGGCCGTGGGGCTCATTATTTTTGAACTCACCGACATATCTTTCGCCTCGGGTAGCATAATAATGGGTTCCTGTACCGCTTTTTACGCCATCTTTCCAGGTCCCTTCATAGCGATTACCGCTGTTATAGTAATAAGTGCCGGTTCCGTTTATTTTTCCATTTTCAAACTCGCCCACATATTTTTCACCATTTTTGTAAAAATAGGTTCCTTGGTTAAAAATTTGGCTATTTTTCCATTCGCCGGAAAATTTATCTCCGTTTTTGAATAGATAGACGCCCGTACCATTGGTGCAATCGCCTTCGATACAACCAAACTCAGGCACAGACCCTTCATTTTGATTGGTGGATGTTTCTTGATCGGATGACGTTTGCGCTGATGCTTGGGTTTCTGCTGGCGA
This sequence comes from uncultured Candidatus Competibacteraceae bacterium, assembly GCA_964527085.1. GTDB lineage: Bacteria > Pseudomonadota > Gammaproteobacteria > Competibacterales > Competibacteraceae > CAYRGG01. Next base: position 6,261 of record CAZGON010000158.1, on the reverse strand, counting down.
CAAAGGATTTAAGATTGCCGTGATATTCTCATCACTGCCGGTTACCAGCTCAATCTGTTCGCGCCATTCTTGATAGCCTTCTTTTTCGACACTGATAGTATACGTGCCTGGAGGCAATGCTATCTGTTGTCCTGTAGATCCATAATCCCTGCCGTCAATCCAAACTTGAGCATTAGGCTGGTTGGTCTCAACGGTTAAAAAAGCGCCTTCTGAGGCTGTCGTTTCGACTTGCTCACGTCTTAGGCGCTCGCGTTTGAGACGTGCTGCAAGCCCATAACGGGGATGATCTCCAAATAAAGCTAAGAATTGATCGAAATCAGCAATATCTTGACTGTCCTCGATGGCATTCCAAAAAGCTTCCGCCTCGGTTTCGTCAATGATCGGCAATTGAGGAATAGAAAGGCCCTCTTGAGGGTTGTCAAAGGGAGGAATTAATGGCCCGGTTAGGTTTTCTGCCTGAAGCGCCGCCAAACGGCGCTGTAGTTGGTTTAAGCGAGGAAATTCCGGATTAACTTGGATCAACCGATTTAAATAGGCACTGGTTTCTTGAGGCGTGCCGTTTTGCAGAGATTGCTCGGCCCAATTCGCATATCTTTCCGCCATGTTGTGTAGCCCTGCTAAAGCTGTTGTATTACCAGGGTCCAAATCTAACACCTTGTTATAGCAGTCTAAGGCATTACCCCCTTCGCCAGTGGTTAAACGATTGGCTTTAAAATGTGCTGCGCACTCTTGCAAGAGATTTATAACCTGGGATTGTTGTTCCAATTGAGTTTTTACTTCGTCTTGAAGCGTCAATAGTTCTCTATGATCCGGTACGATTTCAAGACCTTGTTCTATTTTATCTAAGCTGTCTTGAAATTGGTTTTGTTGTTGGAATTGGCGAGCTTGCTCAAGCAGAGGTTGGACTTGCTCAAGGCGTTCTTCGGCGGCAGCTTGACGCTGCTTCTTATTATTAGCAACGGTCTTTTCCTGCTCAATCTCTGCCTGCAACGCCAATAAACCGGCATGGTCAGGGGCCAGCCGCAAGCCCTCGGTAATATAATTTTCGCTGGCGCTAAGATCGTTATTTCCTTTGCTTTGCTGGGCTTGGCTTAGCAGTCGATCAGCTTGTTGCTGGCGTTGTTGTTGAGATTGCTGACGTTCGGTTTGCTGTTGCTGTTGTAAAACTTGTGTTCGTAGATCCAGTAGACCAGGGTGTTGTGAGACCACTTTCAAACCTTCTTCAATGTCCATGAGAGCAGCTTCGAAATTTCCTTGTTGGCGATAACGTTGGGCCCGCTCCAATAATCGCTCAGCCTCTTGGTTACGTGCATTTACCTCGGTTAATTGTTGCTCTAGCTGATCACGAACACGCTCCCGTAGCGCTAGTAAATCGCTGTCTTCAGGATAGGCGTTAATCCCTTGGGCAATGGTTTTTAGGCTTTCATTAAGGGCGCCGTTGTCGTAAAACTGACGAGCTTGCTTTAAGAAAAATGCGGCGTCAGGCAGTTCTCCTTGAACAAGGTTAGGCTGCTTTTCAGAGGCCCATTCTTGCGGCGAAACATTTTTTCCTGATTGCACTACCCAATGAGGCGGTGCAAAAAAGTAAATGCTTGCAATGATAGAGAGGGGTAACAGCGCAACAAATGCCGCAATGAACCAATAATTAGGGCGTCGTTTGGGGACAGTGTTTGCCTGAGTAAACTTCGATGTGGGTAGAATAGTTGTGTGGGTCGCCGTCGGTGTCAAGAGATGTTGCAATTCAAGCTCTCTTAACGCCTCAAGAAACTGTTCAGCGCTCGAAAATCTATCCTCCGGATCCTTTGCTAAAAGTCGATTCAAGAGGGGTTGAAAAATGAGCAGGTCCAAAGGAAGGTTCGGTATCGCCTCTGTAACGTGTTTAAATGCCAAAGCAAAACTATCATCTGAGCTATAGGGCAGTTCGCCCGTCAGCATTTCGTAAAACAAAACACCTAAGCTGTAAAGATCCGAACGGCCATCTACTGCCTGCCCTTTGATTTGTTCAGGGCTCATATATCTGGGGGTGCCAAAATACATCCCCGACATGGTCATAACGGTATTGCCACCTATTGCCTTTGCAATACCGAAATCTGACAGGACTGGGTCTCCGTTCTCGTGAAACATAATATTTTGAGGTTTGATATCACGATGGACGACACCACGCCTATGGGCATAACCAAGGGCGCCTGCCACCGTCTTTACAATTTGCAAGGTGTCTTCTAGAGATAGACCTGCCTGGATATGTTCTCTTAATGTGCCACCCGGAAGATATTCCATCGCCAAGTAATACACATCTTCATCGATTCCAATGTCAAAGACGGTAATGATTCTTGGGTCCGTTAGTTTGGCAATGAGTTGACCTTCCCTCAAAAAACGCTTAGTAAAGTCAGGATCACCTTTCAAATTTGAAGCAATAACTTTTAACGCCACATGGCGTTGTAGCGATTCTTGCAACGCCAAATACACGGTCGCCATACCCCCGCGGCCAATTTGGCGTTCGATTACATAACCGGACACCTGTATGGCGGTGATGGGTTTGTCAGAGACTATCGAGGTTGGCGGGTGTTGCATAGTGACATTGATGGTAAATCTTTAAACAGCTCTTGTAGAAGAGTAAGGTTCAATTCTAGGGCAATGGGGGTAAGTCATGCAAAGTTATTCGCAACTTTGTGTGTTATAAACAAAAACATAAATCGCTTGCCAACCATCAAATCACCTTAGGTAATCCCGGTGGGGTTTTCACTAATTTGTTTTATAATTATAAATACTTGATTATATTAGAATTGACAAAATTTAACACGGTTGTCAATAACACTAGAATATACTGCGAGCTTAACGCATCTATAGCCGAACCGATTTATCGATTTGAGGGTAAGGTGAACAGTATCCGTCCGCTGATAAAATCAGATCAATTTGAACCTTAATTTATTTTGGACCGGTTCAAAATGAACCGATAGCAGACCATGCTGCCATGGATGAAATTAAAAAAGATTAAGGTTCAAAACGGCATCATTAATAAAGTGAAAATTCAGGTAAGTCTTAGTTAGGAAAGACTGTTTTAAGAAACATAGTAAATAAATAATTTATTTATCGCTAGTCTAAAAATTTAGAAAATCAAGTATCAATTTTCTGATTAAAAAAATCGGAACAATTTTTGCAAGCAGATTATGCCGATAGGAAAGCTTTTGTTGCTTGCACAGTCTCGTCGACGGATAAAAAAATAATATTTTAAGTTCAATATTTTAAAAATTAAATTTAGAGAGTAACTTTTGTGGAAGCAACGCGTTGTTTAGAACTCAAACAAGATCTTATCCTTATAAAAACACCGTCTGATGTCCAAAGTTTGGCCAAACGCATTGGCCGGGTGCATTTACAGCAACGTTTAGGCATCGAAGAAGACCATGCCAGACAGATTTTTGGGCAGGGGCGGACTTTCTTTCATATTGAAAATTGGAATTCCATTCATGCACTCATGCGTTTGTTGCTGCGGAGTTTAGGTATCTACTCGCGTGGCCAACATAATGCAAAAGCTATTCAAATACGCCATAACGAAGTGGTATTGAATAATTTACCAAAGGTTTTGGATGGTTTTACAATCTTGCATATCACAGATCTTCATCTTGATATGGATCCCGATCATCCCTCAGCATTAATCCGCCAGCTACGTAATTTAGACTACGACATCTGCGTTATGACAGGGGATTTTCGCGCTAGAACATTTGGCGATTACAGTGCTGCCTTGCGGGCTCTTAAAAGCGTTCGCGCTCACATCAAAAATCCTATTTATGCTGTGCTTGGTAATCATGATTCCATTTATATGGTTCCTGCAATGGAAGATATGGGCATTCAAATGCTCATTAATGAGACCATTGCCCTTGACCGTAAAGGCGCCACTCTCTATGTGGCTGGTATCGACGATCCGCACTTTTTTCAGCTCGATAATATTCAAAAAGCTGCTGAGGAAATTCCCTCGACTGTTCCTAGTATTTTATTATCTCATTCTCCTGAACCCTACCGAAAGGCGGCCCATGCAGGCTTTGATCTAATGCTGAGCGGCCATACTCATGGTGGGCAAGTGTGTTTGCCAGGCGGTTTTGCTTTTATGACCAATGCAGATTGTCCGCGTCGTTATTGCCGTGGAGCTTGGCAATACCATACGATGCATGGCTACACTTCGGTGGGTTCAGGTACTTCTGTGGTGGGTGTTCGATATAATTGTCCTCCAGAGATAGTGTTACATCATTTGCGCTGTCGTTGAATTAACTTTACGTATTTTATCCAAGCGCTGTACAACCTTGGCCTTCACGGCCAACAGGATATAAATTTTTGTGCGCTAATTTAGTAGGGACGATCTCGTACTTTTAATTTAAAAAGAATATAAGACAAAAATAGCTCTAGTATCAAAAAACCAGTAACGGTTTCTAGAATAGCAGACCAGGTGAGACTAAAATATGTTTTAAGCGCCACAAGGGGTAGTAAAGCTTCAGGGATCTGATCCAGACCTAGCGCCATACTGCTTGCAGTCAAACCAAGCCGACGTTTTATAAAGCTTGATAATGCATCACCTAGAACGACAAAACACCCTATCGTCATACCAATTTCTACAGGTAAACCTACCAACCACGCCATAACGGCAGCACCTGTGATGGCCAAAAGCACCCCTCGCCATGTTTTTGATTGCCCAAGCAGGGGTCGGCCGTCAGTGAAACTTCGTCCACCATCTAAAGGATAAGTCCAGCGTTTCTTAAAAATGGCTTTGCCGAGAATGGGCGCACCGTTCGAAACAATAATGAGTAGTAACAGCTGAAATTCAATAAGACGCATATCGCTTTGCTCATCAAGGCTTTACTATCATTGAAGTGTTAACAAAACACTCATTGATAGTAAAAATCATAACATCCATCCATGCACTCGTCTTAATACAGTTGGGTATGAATCTATTACTCTACGTTTTATAAAATTACATTAATATTAGCTTACGTTTTAGGATAGTGAAGAGTAAGACGGTTCTTCAATAAGCTTTTAACTGGTTTTAGTAGTCTAGTATTCTCTAAACAATCAACTCTTTAGCTTAGTAAATTTCACGGCAATATAGTTGCAAGCCGCTTCCTTTAGGGAGAGGTCATCGATGCGGTGGGCTTGCGCTAGCAGCAAGCTATGTCAGAACTAAGCGTCTCTTTACAGCGTGTGACGGTGCTAGCGAAGGCTATCGTTTGGGCGTATCATTCTGTCGTTTGATATACTGACAGTGGTGGAGACAGTCTATGTATAAAATAGTTTTGCTTCGGCATGGTGAAAGTCAATGGAACAAGGAGAATCGCTTTACTGGTTGGGTTGATGTTGAATTATCTGAAAAGGGTGTGAAAGAAGCAAAGAAGGGCGGGGAATTACTCCGCAAGGAAGGTTATACCTTTGATGTGGCTTTTACCTCAGTGCTAAAACGTGCGATTCGCACCTTATGGATTGTGTTGGACGAAATGGATTTGATGTGGATACCGGTTCATCGGAGTTGGCGTCTTAATGAACGTCACTATGGTGGGTTACAGGGCCTCAATAAAGCCGAGACAGCTGCCAAACATGGTGACGAGCAGGTACTGATATGGCGCCGTAGCTTTGATGTGCCACCGCCTGAGCTCAGCACAACCGATAAGTATTTTCCGGGTAATGACCCTCGTTATACCGGGCTAGATACACGTGTTTTGCCCACCACTGAAAGTCTCAAAATAACCATAGATCGAGTGATGCCTTTTTGGCACGATGCTATAGTCCCCGCCATACGTTCTGGCAAGCAAGTTTTGATAGCGGCTCACGGCAATAGCTTGCGTGCGTTGGTTAAATACCTAGACGGTGTTTCCGAAGAAGAAATTGTTGGGCTTAACATTCCGACAGGGGTGCCGTTAGTCTATGAACTTGACGAAAACCTTTGCGCCCTAAAGCACTATTATTTAGGAGACCCAGAAGAAATCAAGAAATTGATGGATGCGGTGGCAAACCAAGGCAAGTCAAAGTAAGCTTTTTTGCTATTTTCCTATTTTAACTGGATCGTTTTGCGTACAGGTGGTCAACCAAGGCAAATCAAAAATAAATTTTTTTACCACCTGATAACGGAAATAGCTTCAATCAAAAGTGTGGTTTTATAAATTGTTAGTTAACCTAGAGCGTTTTTGCTTTAATTGTACACAAGGCAGCGTCGGTATCGGCGCACGGAATGTACATGAGGTACCTGAGCACGCCGATACCGAAGGCTAACGATGTGTACAG
>CAZGON010000157.1:0-9939 GCA_964527085.1 uncultured Candidatus Competibacteraceae bacterium | reverse complement strand
CCCCGCATGCATCAGCGCGGAAATCGGCGTAGGGGCATTCATGGACCCTATCAACCAACGGTGAAATGGCCACTGAGCCGACTGCACCATGGCTGCTAAAATCAGTAAAGCGGCGGCTAGGTAATGCGCGTTTGGAGACTGCCCCTGACCGACAGAAGCAAGAATTCCGGTGATTGTCCAATGGCCCGTCGCCCACCCTAGCAACAGCACACCAACCGCTAAACAAAGTCCGCCCACAATAAAGGTTCGGCGCGCTAGGGTTGCTGCTTGCTGAGCCTCGGGCCAACCTTTTACGTGACCCATGAGGCTTGCCAGTAATAAACCCATGGCCAGCCAAGCAGCCACCAGAATGGCCACATGCTCGGCAGAAACGGTGAGCAACACTAAAACGGTGATGGCCGTCAGTTTGCTAAAGAAAAGCCCAACGCGGCGGTCACCCTCCATGTAACGTTGGGAAAAACTGTGCACTAACGCGCTCACCAGCGTTACCAAAATCGCCATGACGGCGGCCAAGGCGTCAAAGCGCAACAATCCGGACAATTCGATGGCCTCACCGCTGGCAAGACACCCGATTCCGACGCTTAAGGTAATAAGAAATAATACCCAGGCCGCTACTGTTAGCAGAGCGCACCATTCAGTTTGACTGCGCGCTGTGCGGGTTTGAATAATAGTTAAAAACTGTGTCATGGTTGGTCATCCCCTAGGAATCACTTTTTAGTGATGAGCAGGATGACACACAGCTTTTTATAAGTAAATTTGATATTTTTTATACAATTATTCAGTTTTTCTTATTAAATGACATGTTTTCGCGGATAAAGGTGGCGAGCGTTCGGGTCGCCTGGGTTGCTCCTGGCGAGGCCAATAGACAGATTTCAGCGTCTTTGAGCAACGGCCAGTTTTGCTCAGGTTCAAAGGGTATCAGGCTTTCTGGCACCATATTGCGGGGCAAAACCGTGATACCTAACCCTGCCTTCACCGCTGCTGTCGTACCAGCGAGGCTGGGGCTGGTATAGACCCCTTTCCAAGGCACGCCGACTGCGCCCAGGGCTTCCAGGGCACGTTTACGGTAAACACAAGGGGATGGTGAAAGCACCAGCGGCAGGGGTTGATTATCGGTCTGAAAGCGCAGCCGCACCTCGTTAAAGTGTCTAACACCGTCAAAGGTGTCGGGACCTGCGACCCACACTAACTGTTCCCGCCAGAGGGATTCTGCATGGGGATAGATCTGACCAGGTTCTTGTTTAATGACCACCAGATCGTAGTGGCCTGCTTCAAAACCTTCGATTAGTTTGAGGGTAAGTTCACAGTTAACATTGAGCATGATACGCGGATGAGAAGCCACAAAATCCGCCAGAATATCAGGCAAATAGTGGGTAGTGTAATCCTCCGGCGCGGCGAAACGCACCTCCCCCTCCACCTCGACTTCTTGAAAACGATCCATCATGGCTTCGCACAACCCTACGATATGCCGTGCATAACCCATCAACCGCTCGCCCGCCGCAGTGAGTTCTACATTGCGGTTATTTCGTTTAAACAAGGGCGTTCCAAGCAATTCTTCCAACTTGCGTATTTGCATACTGGTAGCCGATTGGGTGCGCGCAATACGCTCTGCGGTTCTCGTAAAACTTCGAGTCTCCGCCAACACCACAAAGGTGCGCAACAAACTGGTATCAATATCGTGCATTATTAAAGAGTTTTCACAAAATTAGTGCCACATTTTAACTGCTCACCCGTCATTCCGGCAGGGATTGCCGGAATCCAGTTACCATGGAGGGTGATATCGGTTGTCACCAACGCTTGCCGTCCATGGCGCTGGATTCTCGCCAGTCCATGGCGAGAATGACGGAAGGATGAGTAGTTACGCCACACTTTAAGTTAGTTTCTGTTCTTATATCGGCTGCGTAAGTCCTCTAGCACTTCCCTATCGATAAGCGCATCCGAGCGGAGTCGATTATCATAGTTTTCCACACCCATAAACCGCTGCAGAGCACTAATTTCCTCGCTGTCCCATTGCGGTGTATCGGGAAAATTACGAAAACCGGCAGCCCCCATGATCTCTTTCAGCTCGCGAGCGACTGGTGCGTTGACCTCAACAAGATTGCCTGGGTCACTGGGAAAATAAGACAGCCGATGCAATTGGTAGCAGCGTTGCAGTTCCTCGATGGGTTCAGGATGATCGTAAACCGATATATCCACATGACGACCACTCCAACCGCCATAGCCACCACCTGGCTTTACAACCAGCAGCGCGGCGGATTGCTGGCCCCGCAGCTCGCCACCGGCATCGCGACCCGCCCTTAAAGCGGCAACCAAGCGGTTCGCCATGTCACCGAACGTAGCCTCAAAGCCCCGAACCATATCGACAACCACTTTTTCGCTGCGTAGGGTATTTCCGCTGGCAACGCAGTGGGTGCCTTTGGCAGCGCCAGACCAACCATCCCATCCTTGCACATCGGTCCCGGTAAAGGCTGTTGGTAACCCGGAAGGCCCTAGAATAGAAAGTTGACGCTGGTCAACATTGTCGTCTCCACGTAATAAAATAGCCATAACTTCTTCCGGAGAGGCCCCAAATTTTAGCAATTGCAGCCCCACTTCACCGTGACGCGGATTGGCGAACGCCTGCGTAGCGATACAACCGGCCCCAGCTTGACCGTGCAAAACGATGGTTCCAACACCTGGGAACTTAGATTGCACTGCAGCGCCTATTTCACCTGCCTCCAGGTCTCGCCCAATAATCGAATATGTCATGCTAGCCCCCCAAAAAGAGGGTGACTCGCTTTAGTCGCTTTCAATACGTTCCTCCTTTTGAGGAGATGAGTGCCGGGATGCACCGTTGACCACACCGGTGGTCAACGGAGGGGGACGGGTAAGCCAGCGCGGCTTGATGGGTGTTAAAGTCGAAACTCGTTTTTTAGCCAATAACACATAACCACCGCCTCCAAAAGCCCACCATTTCGCCCCAAGAGATTCCAAAAACAGCAATTTATTGAGTAGTGCGGGTTGTTGCATAGGAGGTCGATAGAAGTGATGACGCACCGCAACTGTTTCAAAGCCCAACAAAGCCAGCCAATCCCGCATCCGGGTGACACTCAAGAAACGCCCATCCCAAGGTGTTTTCTTGCGTCCGGCGAGCAACAGCCGCCAGACACCCCATAATGAGAAAGGATTAAACCCCAGAATAATCAGGTAGCCATCGGGGATAAGCACCCGATCAACTTCCCTCAGTATGGCATGGGGCGACAGGGCAAACTCTAGGGTATGGGGTAACACCATCACATCGATACATTCAGTTGCTAAAGGTAAAAAAGCAGGATCTGCTAAAAGATCCACGGTGTGGTTTGCTGGTTGAAAGGCTTCTATTTGCCATTGATGCATAATGGGACTATCGGCAAAAAGGGGCCACTCATTAGGCATACCCACTACAATGAGGTGATAACCAAATAATGCTGGCATCATTCTCTCTAAACAAGCCGATTCCATAGTCCCAAACAATTTACCCAAAGGCCCTCTGTACCAAGGCTGCAATTGGCCCCAGCCCTGTCGTTGTTGGGTCTTTGACTCAATCTTGTGGTGCATCGGTCACCAAATCATTTGGTATGAATGTTGCTACATCAAAGCAATAGCTTCTATAGGTTTGTTTCATCATCTTACAACGAAACACCGCGATACTAAGAGACATGCGTGCCAAAGAAAAATTTATTTTAGGGCTAGGATTTATCCTTTTAAGCCATAGCTATTTTGAGTATGACGCCAGCGCTGCACCGTTATTCAGCGAACTAAGCGACTCTCCTGCCGATTTTTTACCCGTTGTTCTGATATCCACTGACAAGATATCTGAAGCTAGCCATACTGGCGCTCTTGAAGCTTCTCGTCAATCAACCAAAGTCTCAGATAATCTTACGGTTGCACCGGAAGCTGAAGACCTCTGGCAGCACATTCGTGCAAAATTTGTTTTTAAGGCAAACAAACATCGCCGTATTACGCAGCTAACCGACCGTCTACGTCATGATAATTACCATTTTCGCGTGCTTGCCCAACGAGCGCAGCCATTTTTGCATACCATCGTAACGGCCTTAGAAAAACGCAACCTACCCATGGAATTGAGTTTACTACCCATGATAGAAAGCGGTTTTCAACCCAGCGCTGTTTCCCATCGTCATGCCGCAGGGCTGTGGCAAATCACTGCTCCCACCGGCCGCCACTTGGGGCTTAAAAGCGATCGTTGGTATGACGGGCGTTACGACATCCATGCCTCCACGGAGGCTGCGCTGGATTATTTGGAGTATTTACATCGGTCGTTTGGTGGAGATTGGTTTCTCGCCTTAGCCGCCTACAATGCCGGGGAAGGCACCGTGCGCCGGGCCATTCGGGTCAACAAACGCTTAGGTAAACCGGTTGATTACTGGAATCTGAAGTTACCGCCCACCACCCGACTTTATGTACCCAAACTGCTTGCCTTGGCAAAAGTTATCAACAATCCAAACCAATACCAAGTAAGCCTTCCTAAAATACCGAATATTCCACATTTGGTTAACGTTGAGGTAGGACCTCGGATGAGGCTTGCTGAGCTAGCAACCTTAGCGGGAACCACAACCCAACAGATCAAGTATTTCAATGCAGCATTACAGCGGGATATAACGCCGCCTGATTCGCCTTATAGCCTTTGGCTGCCCCCTAAAAACGCCCACGTTTTGGTGCAAAGATTAGCGAACTTTACTACATTGCATAATGACTACCATATTGTTAAGCGCGGCGATACCCTTTATGGCATCGCGCAAGATTATCAACTCTCGCATCAGGATTTAGCCCGTTGGAACAATATCGACGTGGACGGTTTGTTGATGCCCGGTCAGAAATTGCTGATTGAGCCTTTTCAAAGCTAGCACATTTGCCTTTGGCTATACTTCATTATTAGACTTTTTAATGTAATGAAAAGGGATCTCTTAGCACAATGGTGTCGGCCCGATCGGCACCCGTTGATATGATATCGATAGGGGTATCCGTGATAGCCTCAATACGTTGCAGGTAGTGTCGCGCTTCCCTGGGTAAGTCATGGTAATGACGTAAACCTGCTGTCGTTCCTTGCCAACCGGGGAGGGTTTCATAGACCGGCTCACATGCTTCAAAGGCTTCGGCGCCTAGTGGCCACTCGTGCAGATCTTTACCGTTTACGCGATAACCGACACAAATACGCAACATCTCTAAACCATCCAAGACATCGAGTTTGGTGATACACAGTCCAGTCACACTATTGTTTTGAATAGAACGACGCAGGGCCACTCCATCAAGCCAACCACAGCGCCGTGGACGGCCCGTGGTAGCGCCAAACTCGTGACCCTGTTCAGCAAGGTAAACACCGGTTTTATCATGGAGTTCGGTGGGGAAAGGACCTCCCCCAACCCGGGTGACATAAGCCTTACAAATACCCAACACATAATCTATATAACGTGGCCCAAGTCCTGTCCCAGTAGCAGCGCTACCAGCTGTGGTGTTGGACGAGGTGACATAGGGATAAGTGCCATGATCTACGTCCAAGAGTGCACCTTGGGCTCCTTCGAAAAGCACATTTTCATCTTTTTTCCAGCATTGGTAGAGCATTTCGGTAATATCTGCCGCTAAAGGACGCAATCGGTCACCCATGGCTAAGGTATCGTCCAAAACCTGCTGGAAATCTACACTATCGGTGTGATAGTAATGCCGCAAAACAAAATTGTGGAAATCTAAAATCTCTTCTAACTTGGCGCTAAAACGGGCAGGATAAAGTAGATCACCAAGCCGCACCGCCCGCCGGGCAGCTTTATCTTCGTAGGCTGGACCAATACCTCGCCCGGTGGTGCCAATGGCGCGGCTGCCCCGGGCTTTTTCCCGGGCCAAATCGAGCGCCACATGATAAGGCAGAATAAGTGGACAGGCTTCACTCACCCGTAAGCGATTGCTAACCTCAATTCCGTTTCCCTCTAAGATATCGATTTCTGTAAGCAGCGCTTCCGGCGCTAGCACAACCCCATTACCGATAAGACAAGTCACCTGGGTATGTAAAATACCCGACGGAATGAGATGTAATATTGTTTTCTGACCATCGATAACTAGGGTATGACCGGCGTTATGGCCACCCTGAAAGCGGACTACGGTGGTGGCTTTTTCGGTAAGTAAATCAACTACTTTCCCCTTACCTTCGTCTCCCCATTGAGCACCAATGATAACCGTGTTTTTACCCATCACGATATTCTCGTTGGGAACATTTTTATAGGTTTCCTCTGCTTAAAATATTTTCATGGAACGTAACTGCTTACCCGTCATTCCGGCAGGGATTGCCGGAATCCAGTGGCCAGGGAGGGTGGCAGGCGGTTGTCTACCGGTGCTTGCCCTCCATGGCTCTGGATTCTCGCCAGTCCATGGCGAGAACGACGCCAGGGTGAGTAGAGTTATCATGGAACAAAACTTCAAAGCTTTTGTACCCTCTATCATATAACTTGAACAACCACCCAACTATCATTTTGGTAGTGTAATTCCCACTCACAGCCTAAGCTTTCCGGTCCCACGTCGGCCCCCGGCAATGCCCGAACCACTTGCAATCCCTGACTGCGCAATTCATCCACATACAAATCTAGGACAGCATCCCCCATGGGTGGCGCATAAACTCGTTTTACTGGTTGAGCGTTGACGTTACCAAGGGTTAATAGAGTTCGCAAATCTGTACTAAAACCTGTGGCAGGCCGGGCTTGCCCAAACCCTTGGCCGATACCATCGTAGCGACCACCGCGGGCTACCTCTTGGCCATGGCCTGGCACATAGGCGGCAAAAACCACGCCGGTATGATAGTGATAACCGCGCAACTCGGCTAAATCAAAATGAATAGGAACCTCAGGTAGTCGTTGTCGAATCGCGGTCGCGATCTGGAAAAGGGTTTGTAGCGCAGAGTTGATGTCTGGATTAATAGATCCCAACTGTTCCAAAGCCACCGTGAGAACCTCTTCTCCACCGCTCAACTCAGCCAAATTTAAAAAGTGTTGCTGCTGGATTTTAGTAAGTTGGTAGTTTGTAAGATGCTCGCGTAGTTCAGGTAATGCTTTGCGCTGTAGCGCATCAAATAAAACCTGCTCCTGTTCTACAGGAAGCCCAACCTGGCGGGCTAAACTGCGAAAAATCATCACATGCCCTAAATCAAGGTGCACCTCTTCAACGCCTGCGATGGAAAGCGTCTCAAGCATTAAAGAGAGAACTTCGATATCACTTTCATAACCCCGATGACCATATAATTCGGCACCCACTTGAAAGGGACTACGGGAACCTCCAAGCCCATCGCCGCGGGTAAGCAGTACACTCCCTAAATAACAAAGTCGGGTTGGCGCCGCTCGTTTCAAACGATGGCCATCGATACGGGCTACCTGCGGCGTCATATCGGCGCGCATCCCCATCATCCGGCCGCTGAGTTGATCAGTCAATTTAAAGGTTTGTAGATCGAGATCGTTGCCAGTACCCGTGAGCAGCGAGTCAAGAAACTCGATAAGAGGTGGAATGACTAGCTCATAGCCCCAGGATGTATAAAGATTGACTAAACTACGACGCAGCTGTTCTAAGTTTTGCGCCGCCGCAGGCAGCATCTCTTCAACGCCTTCGGGTAACAACCAGCGATCTAAAATGGTCATAGATGATCAGCGCTATCCGCGTACAAAATACAGCACAACAAGACCTATCAACATACTGACAAGCCCTACGATACGCAACGCTCGGTCGTCCATCTGGAGTATTTGGCTCAAGGTTTCCCGTACCCTAGCAGGACTCAAGAACGGAAAAATACCTTCGATAACTAACACCAAACCTAACGCCGCAAGGATGTCTTGCCACATTATTTTTTCCAAAAAAAACCCGAGTAGGCTTTCCTACTCGGTTGTTCCGCCCTCGACTTATCCAAAACCATCATTTCAAGCTATTAAAATACTTGAAAAAATCCGAATTTGGTTCAAGCAACATCATATCTTGATTGCGTTTAAAAGCGTCTTGATAGGCGGCTAGACTTCGGTAAAACTGGTAAAAATCTGCATTTTTATTATAGGCTTTAGCGTAAACAGAAGCTGCTTTCGCATCGCCTTCACCGCGGGTACGCTCGGCATCCCGATAAGCTTCCGCCAAAATTACCGTGCTTTGACGATCAGCATCGGCGCGAATGCGTTCTGCACTTTCAGCGCCCCGAGAACGGAACTCCCGGGCTACTCGCTCCCGCTCAGCACGCATCCGCCGAAATACTGAATCACTGACCTCAGCCGGTAAATCAATCCGCTTAATCCGCACATCTAACGCTTCGATGCCTAGTTTATCCGCCTCTTCGGCCGCAGCGGTGGAAAGAATCTGCATAATTTGCGCTCTATCCCCAGATACTACCTCCTGCAATGTGCGTTTACTAAATTCACTGCGCAAACCATCTTTGATGATTTGGTCTAATCGCAAATTAGCCCGCAGGCGATCTCCACCAACGGCGGTGTAAAAACGTCGCACATCGGCAATCCGCCATTTAACAAAAGAGTCAACAATCACGTTTTTCTTTTCTGCCGTTAAGAAACGCTCAGGTTCGGTATCCAAGGTTTGAACGCGGGCATCAAACTTACGGATATTATTAATAAAAGGCCATTTGACATGCAGACCAGGGTCATAGTCGGAGGCCACAATTTCACCTAACCGAAACCGAATAGCCGTTTCGGTCTCGTACACCGTAAACAGACAAAAGGTGATAAAGAAAACCGCAACGGCTGCTATGCCTAATAGGACGTTTTTCGATAAGAGACGATCAAACATGGTCTTCCAAAAAGTAAAGTAATATGCTTATAAATTTATCGAACGGGTCGGCTACGACTATTTTCTCGTAGCGATCTCGAGGTTTCTTCCATGTCGGGTAGCGAAGGCATCTCACTAACTAACGGCATATCGCTGTCATTGGATAGGGTTTCGCTGCCGCTTCTTTGATTAATCAATTTATCCAAAGGCAAGTAAAATAAACTATTGTTACCTCCCTCACCCGTAAGAATAACTTTATTAGTGCGACCTAGCACTGACTCCATCGTTTCCAAATAAAGACGCTGGCGAGTGACTTCAGGGGCCTTTTGATACTCACCCAAGAGTTGCTCAAAACGGCTCGCCTCACCTTCTGCTTTGGCTACGATTTGATCTTTATAGGCGCTAGACTCTTCCAAACGCCGCGCTGCCTGACCACGGGCCCTGGGGATCACTTCATTGCGGTACGCTTCAGCTTCGTTTTTGAAACGTTGCTCATCTTCTCGCGCTTTAATAGCGTCCGCAAAAGCGGCTTGTACTTCGTCGGGTGGTTGGGCGTCCTGTAAATTGACATTTGTGATGGAAAGTCCAGTTCCGTAGCGATCTAGAATTTCTTGGCTTAATGATTTGATGTCCGCAACGATGTCGCTACGTCCTTCGGTTAGCACAAAATCCATGGTGCTTTTGCCAATTGCTTCGCGGGCGGCGCTTTCCATCACTTGCCGTAATGTCTCTTGAGGATCCACGACATTGAATAAATAATTCCGTGGATCTTGTATTTGATACTGTACGTTAAGACGAACATCAACGATATTTTCATCCTGGGTTAGCATCAGCGCTTCTTTGGGTAATGAGCGAATAGCCGTTTGGGCCGCGCCAGACCGATAGCCAATTTCCTCAGCGCGGCGTTGCTCCACGTCGACAATTTCATGACTTTCAAAAGGAAATGGCAAACGTAGGTGGGGTCCCGGTTGAGTGGTATCCACATAACGACCAAAACGCAGCACCACGGCGCGCTTACCTTCATCGACGATATAGAAGCCAGAGGCTAACCAGAGCGCAAAAATAATACCGATGATGACCCAGATACCCGCGCTACTAGAGCGGCCCGGACCGCGGCCACTACCACCACCGCTTTTACCACCAAACAATCCACCCAACTTATCGGAG
>CAZGON010000156.1:6614-9950 GCA_964527085.1 uncultured Candidatus Competibacteraceae bacterium | reverse complement strand
GCGGTGTCTACCTCACCGCAAGCGTTATATGGCTCAATTGATGACACGCCCTAGCACCAATATATAATATTATTTAGTATTGCTTCAAAGCTATTTTTGTGCCTTAAAGCCGATAACATCCCATAGCAGCCACCTTCTAAGCACGGTAACTTTTACGGTAACCGCAAAACCTTATAGTAAATAAAGTTATTATTATCAAAAAGCTTATGTTGCTAATTCGAGGGTAGCTATAACCATAAAATAAATAAGTTAATTAAAAAAACATCTCGTTTGTTTGTCATTAGGACATTAAAATGAGAACGGAATTTTACATAATCTTCTTCAACAGTCTATGTTTCTAGCCAGTTTCGGTTGATCCAACTGACAATATTCCTATCGGCACTTAACTCGATCTATCTTAAAGGTTTTTTCTTGTTTTTCTCATAACTCAAGAGTTTCCTGAAGCTGTTGGCCACACAAGGTTCAATTAATCCTCCTTTTACCATAAAAAAATATTGTTATATTTTTCTTATTTCGTTTTCTACACTTAGATAAAGCAAAACGATTAGAGAAGGGAAAGATAACGATGAATAGCGTATCAGTAGTACCCTCTATAAAAAGTAGTCCGGCGTCTTCCTTAAGCTCAAAGGTAATTCTTCGGGCGCCTTTATCAGGGCCACTGATTCCCTTAGAACGAGTGCCCGATCCGGTGTTTGCCCAGAAGATGGTGGGTGACGGTATTTCCATCGATCCTCTCGATCAATGCCTACGGGCACCCTGCGATGGCGAAGTGGTGCAACTTCACTCGGCGGGTCACGCGGTGACACTGGCTGTCGATGGCAAACTTGAGGTAATGATGCATATCGGTCTTGATACCATCGACCTCAAGGGCGAGGGGTTTAAGCCGAAGGTGAAAAACGGTGATAGGGTGCAAGCCGGTGATCCGCTCATCGAATTCGATGCAGACTATATCGCCACCCATGCTCGCAGTCTGTTAACGCAGATTGTCATCACCAACAGTGATCAGGTAGCGAAGTTCGAGCCTCATGCCGGGACAGTCACCGCGGGCCAAGACATTATCCTAGAATTGACATTAGCCGACGCTAAAGATGAAGAGCAAGAACGCGCCGGTAAGCCTATTACTTCAGAAGCTATCTTGATTCCCAACCCCACAGGTCTACATGCGCGCCCCGCCGCGGTATTGGCCAATATGGCGAAAAAGTTTAAAGCCGATATTCGGTTGCAACGGGGCGATGAAAAAGCCAACGCGAAAAGCGTCGTGGCTATTATGGGACTGGAAATTGCTCAAAACGACAAAGTTCATCTGATCGCCCAGGGAGCGGACGCCGCAGCCGCCATCGATAAGCTAGTGCCGTCTTTACGAGAAGGCTTAGGCGACGAGGGCGCCACGCCTGTTTCAGCACCTGCCAGTGTCAGTCTCTCTACAGACGCGCGACCTGCTCCTCAACCCCGCTCCCAGGACCCCAATTTGTTGCTGGGGGTTGCCGCCTCACCGGGTCTTGCAGTGGGTAATGTGTTTCAGGTGCGCCATGCCGAAATTGAAGTCCAAGAAGCCGCTGATAATGAGCCTTTTGAAGAACAGCAAAAGCTGGATCAGGCCATTGAGGAGGCTAAGATCCAATTGGAAGCTTTGCAAGCCAAGCTGCATGGTCAGGCTGAACCCGCCAAGGCCGCCATCTTCGCAGCTCATCAGGAGCTGTTAGAGGATCCCGACCTGATGGATATCGCGGAAGCGGCTATTGCCAAGGGTAAAAGTGCCGGTTTTGCCTGGCGGCGTGCTTATAATACCCATGCCGATCGACTCGCTAATTTACGCAATGAGCTGCTAGCAGGGCGGGCTAACGACTTGCGGGACGTGGGTCGACGGGTGTTGCGGCTGCTAACGGGCACTGCCCCCGAGCAACCAAAAATGCCCCCCGACACCATTTTAGTAGCTGAAGATCTGACACCCTCAGACACGGCTAACTTAGACCGTACTAAAGTGCTGGGTTTTTGCACCTTGGCGGGAGGTGCTTCTTCCCATGTGTCGATTCTTGCGCGTTCTTTGGATATTCCGGCAGTGGCAGGTATCGAGCCGCAAGCTTTGGATCTGCCAGTCGGTGCTCCCGTCATTCTGGACGGTCATGAGGGCACTCTGCGTCTCAATCCTTCCGCCGATGAAATTGCCCGCATCAAGCAACGCCAAGAAAAAATAGCGGTGCGGCGTAAAGCTGACCTGGAAACAGCCATGGAACCGGCCCAAACTGCTGATGGTCATCGGCTGGAGGTGGTGGCTAACATTGCCGGTCTGGCTGATATTAAACAGGCTATGTCTTTAGGTGCTGAGGGCGTTGGACTGCTGCGCTCAGAGTTCTTATTCTTAGAGCGCACCGCTGCACCCACCGAGGAGGAACAGTTGCAGGCGTATCAGGAGATTGCCTCGGTGCTAGGTCAAGATTATCCTCTCATCGTTCGCACTGTAGATGTGGGTGGTGATAACCCGCCCCCCTCCCTGCCGATCCCTAAAGAAGATAATCCTTTCTTAGGTCAACGCGGCATTCGCGTGATGCTCGACCGTCCAGAGATTTTTCGAACCCATTTGAGAGCTATCCTGCGTGCTTCCCAAATTGGTAAAGTACATTTGATGTTTCCCATGGTATCCCATCTGGCCGGTCTGCGGTCCGCTAAAGCCATATTGGAAGAAGAACGTCAAAAGTTAGGTTTAGATCCGATTCCCGTGGGTATCATGGTGGAGGTGCCCGCAGTTGCCGTGATGGCGGAGCAGTTTGCCAAAGAAGTGGACTTTTTCTCCATCGGCACCAATGATCTGACTCAGTATACGCTGGCCATGGACCGTGGCCACCCCATGCTCGCCCCTTATATCGATGGTTTGAATCCGGGTGTGTTGGGATTGATAAAAAACACGGTTGATGCGGCTCATAAATTTGGCAAATGGGTCGGTGTCTGCGGCGGTATCGCCAGCGATCCACAGGCCGTGCCTATTTTGCTCGGCTTAGGTATTGATGAACTGAGCGTCAGTGTGCCTACAATTCCTAGCATTAAGGCGCAAATCCGCAGGCTTACCCTGGCCGACTGCCAACAACTGGCCGAGCAAGCTTTGCACAAAGACACGGCAGCCGAGGTGCGCAGCCTCTGCCCAGACATCGAATAAATCATAGTATCTACCCATAACGAGGATTAGTCGCCATGAGCAGTGTAATGGCCGGTGATAGCGCCAAAGGTAGTAGCTTCAAAGAAGCTGCTTTTGGCAATTTGCAAAAGCTGGGCAAAGCCCTAATGCTACCGGTGGCGGTGTTGCCAGCCGCTGGCGCACGGCATCCAATGCCGCGTTGGCAC
>CAZGON010000156.1:0-6604 GCA_964527085.1 uncultured Candidatus Competibacteraceae bacterium | reverse complement strand
CCAGCCGCTGGCATTCTGTTGGGTGTAGGGGCTGCGCAGTTTGAGATAATCCCGGAACTCATCTCCAAGATTATGGAGGTGTCCGGGGGAGCCATCTTCGGCAATCTCCCCATCATCTTTGCCATCGGTGTGGCGTTGGGTTTTACCGAAAACGACGGGGTATCGGCGTTAGCCGCTGTGGTGGGTTATGTGGTGATGTTGGCCACCATGAGTATCGTTGCCCCTGCCATAGGTTATACGGAAGAACCCGTCATCAGAACCGTCATGGGTTATCAGACGGTGGACACTGGGGTGTTCGGTGGCATTTTAATCGGCGGTGTCGCCGCTTATCTGTTCAATAAATATTACCGTATCAAATTACCCACCTATCTGGGCTTTTTCGCCGGTAAACGGTTTGTGCCCATCGTCACCGCCTTTGCCGCCATTTTTCTGGGCGCCATTCTTAGCTTTGTATGGGCGCCAGTAGGGGAAGGCATTGGCGCCTTCTCCGAGTGGGCATCTACCGGTAGTCCCCAGCTTGCCTTCACCATTTACGGCTTTATCGAGCGGTTGCTGATCCCCTTCGGTTTGCACCATATTTGGAATGTGCCGTTTTTCTTCGAGGTGGGTCAATATACCGTGCCGGGTACTGGCGAGGTGATCCGCGGGGAGATACAGCGGTATATCGCCGGGGATCCCACCGCCGGTAATATGGCGGGCGGTTATCTCTTCAAAATGTGGGGGTTGCCAGCAGCCGCGCTCGCCATATGGCACTGCGCCAAACCCGAAAATAGAACCAAGGTTGGCGGTATCATGGTTTCAGCGGCGCTCACCTCTTTCCTTACAGGGATCACCGAGCCTATTGAGTTTTCGTTTATTTTTGTCGCCCCGATTCTCTATCTTATTCATGCAGTATTGGCTGCGGGCGCTTATTTTGTCTGTATTGAACTCGGCATCAAACACGGCATGACATTCTCCCACGGTTTGATCGATTATGTCGTGTTATTTTCACCCTCTACCCGTGGTTTATGGTTCCTCTGGCTCGGTCCGTTATGGGCGCTGTTGTACTATGCAGTGTTTCGGGTTGCCATCCTTAAATTTAATCTATTGACGCCAGGTCGCGAGACGGAAGAAGTGTCCATGTCCGAGGTGCGAGCCAACGTCGCCCACGATTTTTCCAGACAGTTGGTGTTGGCTTTCGGGGGCAAGAGCAATATTCGCGCCTTGGATGCCTGTATCACCCGTTTACGGGTAAGCGTGCACGACATAACCAAAGCTAATCAGAGTAAGCTCAAAGCCCTAGGCGCCGCTGGCGTCGTAGTGGTCGGCAACAGTGTTCAGGCTATCTTTGGCACCCAGTCCGAGAACCTGAAGACCGACATAGCGGAATATCTTAAAGTCGCGGGTCCCGAGGCGGATGAGGTGGAAGAACCCTCGCCCGTGGTAAGCAAGGAGCCGACTGGCATTGTTTCCAAACTGCGTGATCCGGAAGCGGCTCAAAAGGTCAAAGCGTTTATCGAAGCCCTAGGCGGTAGCGCCAATATCAAACGAGTGGATGCCTGCGCCGAGACCCGCTTGCGCTTAGAACTCAACAACGAAACGTCTGTCGATGAGACCGCACTCCGCTCCGCGGGTAGCGAGGGGATAATGCAGTTGGCAGGTAAGACACTCCATTTGTTGGTGGGCCTTAATGCCGACCAATATGCGGCGGAGATGCGCGGGCAGTTAGCGAAAGGGTAACGTTTTGGGTAAGCGAAGCTGAAGCTTTGTCCGAATCTGCCTACAAACAAACATAACAAGCCCATGAAATTGAGCTGAGTCTTTCATTGCCGCTGTGCAATGGCATGAGTGTGTCGATTGCAAAATAACGTTGGAAGGAAGGAATGATGGCAAAAATTGTAGCGAACCCGCAAATACTCGGAGGCAAACCGATTATAGAAGGAACGCGAATATCGGTAGAATTTATTCTGGAATTGTTGGCATCTGATGTGACCGAAAATGAAATACTGCAAGATTATCCTCATCTAAAACGAGAGGATATTCATGAATGTCTAAGATATGCGGCACATGCTTTGAAAAACGAGGTTTATCTTGATTTGAAATCTGCTTAATGAAATTTCGCTTTCTGAAGCTATTTGCCGATGAAAATATCTCCTCGAAAGTGGTGGTGTTTCTAAGACAAAAAGGCTTAGATATCGGTGACCTGAAAGAAAAAGGATGGCATGGAAAAAGGACAGCGATATTCTTGAAGAAATTTTTTCCGAAAAGCGTTTTGTTGTAACACACGATTTTGACTTTGGAAAACTGGTAATTAATGAAGGGAAGCGATGTTACGGTATTGTCTATTTGAGAATAAAAAATTTAAAAGCGCAAAATGTAATTAA
This sequence comes from uncultured Candidatus Competibacteraceae bacterium, assembly GCA_964527085.1. Classification (GTDB taxonomy): domain Bacteria; phylum Pseudomonadota; class Gammaproteobacteria; order Competibacterales; family Competibacteraceae; genus CAYRGG01. Next base: position 4,241 of record CAZGON010000156.1, on the reverse strand, counting down.
GGTTTTGGACCAACTTTTATTGCTTGATATGGAGTTAAAAGTGGGTTCACCCTTTTTGCGCGAGAGGCTCCGTCGTTTAGGGCGGAGAGGGATAGCGCCGTACCCGCCGGGCGATCATCGCTGTTAAGTTCGTGTATTGACATTAAATCTCTTTGTGAATATTATCGTCAATATGAAAATCGTCCTGCAAATCAAATTGCTTCCGGATGAAGCCCAACACGCGGTGTTGAAAGACACCATGCGCGTCTTTAACGAAGCGTGTAACTACATCGCGGAAGTGGCGTTTCGGGAACAATGCGCCTCCAAGTTTGTTTTGCAGAAACTCATCTATGACGACGTGCGAAAACAGTTTGGCTTGTCTGCACAGTTGACGATTCGGGCGATTGCCAAGGTCGTTGAAGCCTATAAGCGCGACAAGTCCAAACCCTGCTTTTTCAAGCCCACGGGCGCGGTCGTTTACGATCAACGCATTTTGAGTTTCAAAGGGTTGGAAGCCGCCAGCCTGCTGACCTTGCAAGGCCGGTTGCTGGTTGCCATGCAAATGGGTGATTACCAGCGGGTTCAGTTTGGGCGTGGCCACGGCCAAGCCGATTTGGTTCTGGTCGATGGTGTGTTCTATCTGCTGGTGGTCATCGACACGCCCACCGCCCCCCTGATGGACACCAAAGAATTCATTGGCGTGGATTTGGGCATCGTGCAAATTGCCAGCGACTCGGAGGGTGAAGCGTTTTCGGGTGACGCCGTTGAGAATACGCGCCGCCGCTACCATACATTGCGAAAAGACTTGCAATCCTGCGGTTCGCGTTGCGCCCGTCGCCACTTGCAACGGATTCGGCGCAATGAAGCTCGGTTCCGCCGCAATCACAACCACGTCATTGCTAAAAAGCTCGTTGAGAAAGCCAAAGACACCGGACGCGGGATTGCCCTGGAGAATCTCCGGCACATCCGCGAACGGACGACGGTTCGGAAATCCGAACGAGCTAAACATAGCGGTTGGTCGTTCTTTCAGCTTCAATCGTTTATCGAATACAAGGCGAAGTTGAATGGCGTTGCGGTTCAGTATGTTGATCCACGGAATACTTCGCGCACCTGTAGCGCCTGCAGCCATACGGAAAAAGCCAATCGCAAAACCCAATCCCGTTTTCAATGTGTTGCCTGCGGACATGTTGCCAATGCGGATAAAAACGCGGCGATCAATATCGCGGCAAGGGCTATCGTCAATTAGCCTATCGCAGCGCACGATGACGACGAAGGACCGTCCGAGTGCAGCCGCAAGCTCCGGCCTTTAGGCCGAGGTAGTTGACTCCCTGCTTGCATCTCACCCCGGGCAGCTGAGCCGAAAAGGATGATGCGAAGAGGGTGCACCGCTTCGGTAATGCTAGCAACAAGACGTTCAGTAATCTCAGGGTCGATCTGCATCTCTGTACGTTACCAATAAAAATGGTAGACCGGCTAGAAAATTATGTCATGAGGGGGGGCGTTTGTACCAGTAGGTCAAGATGCGCATCGAGTAGGAAGGTATCTATGTATGACCGGATGCTTATGCTTGGCATCCTGTACCAATCGATGAAGCGCTAGAGACAATCGGCGCTATGCTAGCCCACCGCTAATATATTTCAATAAAATCTCTGCCGACGATTAGCAGTATTTTCTCAATCAAGGAACAATTTGACACCAGCGTATTCAACACGGCAGCCTTAGATTGGTTACCTGTTTTTAGCCAAATTATTTTGGGCGGAGCACCGTGCAGCAGACTCATTTCGTGAAAATCTGAATCCCGGCTAACGATAACAAAATCATGCGTTTTAGCATAGTTCCAAACATGTTGATCGAGTTCTTTTTCTAAACCTAGGGTCACTTGGCTACTTCCGGGGTAGTTGGTCTACAGAAAAGGCACTAATCGCCGAGACAAATTTTCATCCAGCAGCAACTTCATTAAGTTTTCAGGGTGAACAAACGGTGTTCCCGGTCAGCTGCAAAGCGCAAACACGCTTTAATGTCCTCAGATTCCAACTCTGGAAAATCCTCCAAAATTTCAGCTGGCGTCATGCCGGATGCCAGATAATCTAAGACATCATAAACTGTAATTCGCAAACCCCGAATGCACGGTTGACCAGATCGTTTGCCCGGCTCTAGCGTAATTCTGTCTCGATAATTCATGGTGTCATTTCCTGTTTTCTGCAGCCGTTGATGGATACTACACTAGCCACGATCAACTTGAAGATTATGTCATGATGTATACCGCCTCTACCAGCCGGTAGGATAGGCAACTGGTTGCCCACGCTGGAATTATTTCCATTAAATGGTCGTCGCTGGTAAATATGCCTTAATAGCCAAGTTTTCCAAAAGATTTTGAAATTCGTATGATGCCTATGTTTACTATAAACCCATTTAACACATTGCTTGATAACTGAAGTGTTTTGTAATGACGTCTGTTGAGTCCCCTCTAAAAAGGTTACTTAACAGAGATGAAGTTCTCTCAATGCTACGCAATTTTAAACGCGAATGCGCGGGTGAGTTCGGCATCCTTGAGATCGGTATCTTCGGGTTTTATAGCCGATCACCTGCTTGCGGGTGATGAAATGGCAGCAACGGGCGGGGCACGAAAAGCGCCCTTTGCAGTCAAAGACAAGGGAAAAAGCGTTGGTGTGCGCATTATCACCTTTTATACTGGACCAGATATACCCGTTTTTCTGCTTAACGTGTTTGCCAAAGGTGACAAAGTGAATTTAACCAAAGCTGAGCGTAACGAATTAAGAAAGTTCTGGGAAATGTTGCCGAAGCCTATAGGGTAAAGAGCAAGCTATGACGACAGCGGGCGATCGTATCTTGAAAAGCGCCAGACAAGCCCTTGTCTTCGCCGAAGGTAAGGAAGACCATGGTTGCACGGTTCACATTCCTGAAGCGATCAATGTTCGGCGCATCCGTACAAAACTGAATATGAGCCAAAAAGATTTTGCAGAATATTTTGGTGTTAATCTTCGTACAGTGCAGGACTGGGAACAGGGACGGCGCATACCGTCGGGTGCGTCACGGAACTTTTTGATCGTAATCGACAAAAAACCGGACGCAGTGCGCGAGGCGCCCTCACCATAACGGCGTGCGCAAGCATATGAATTTAAGGGCATGCCCTACTTTTTGGAACCCTGTTTAAAGCGAGCTAAACCGCACATCTGTGATGTGTGTAGATCCTCAAAACATAAGTAGCTCTGTTCGTAGAATGATCCTCTTGCAGACATTTGTATGGTTGTAAAAAACTCGCATTTTGTTTGGACTTATAACTGACAATTACTCTTCGAGTTCTGCCCAAACCGGCATTGGTACTTTAGAGTTACAAATAGGCTCGGCAATCGCGATTCCATACCGTTTCTCAAGCTCAGATATGTCATGATTAGGGAGCATTCCACAAGCGATATTGATGAGGTGACCAGAAGGTAGAAGCGAGATGTTCCATAGCCGGGTAGTGTTATCCAAAGACCAAGTGAGGATGTGTGTCTCATCAGCATTGAACACCGCTCCCGATACATCTTTCTCATGGCGTAGGGTGAGGAGTACCCCTCCTGTAGCTGCGTCCCACAGTCGGGCAGTGTTATCTGCAGACCAAGTGAGGATGCGTGTCCCGTCTGCGTTGAACACCGCTCCCAACACACCCTTCTCATAGCGTAGAGTAAGAAGTTCCTGCCCCGTGGCCGCATCCCACAACTGGGCAGTGTCTGCAGACCAAGTGAGAATGTGTGTCCCGTCTGCGTTGAATCGTGCACCTTTCACGTAGTCCTCATGGCGCAAGGTGAGTAGCGCTTGCCCGGTGGTAGCATCCCATAGCCGAGCAGTTTTATCCAAAGACCAAGTGAGAATGTGTGTCCCGTCTGCGTTGAATCGTGCACCTTTCACGTAGTCCTCATGGCGCAAGGTGAGTAGCGCTTGCCCGGTGGTAGCATCCCATAGCCGAGCAGTGTTATCTGCAGACCAAGTGAGGATGCGTGTCTCGTCGGCATTGAACGCTGCACCTTCCACGTCGTCCTCATGACGCAGAGGCGGAATCACTTGCTTTTGGTAACGTTGTGCCTTCCCTAATGCATTGATTGTTACCCGTAGTTTTGGTCGGTCCTCCTCGGCCGTGCGAGGCCACGCTGCCAACGCAAGTTTGAGGGTCTGTCAAATTAACTGTGTCAGCAGCTTTCATGTAAGTTAGTCGTTCCTGAAAAACATTTAACCGATTGAAGTAGTTTGATAAAATGGGG
>CAZGON010000155.1:0-9957 GCA_964527085.1 uncultured Candidatus Competibacteraceae bacterium | reverse complement strand
GCACGAATAGCATTGGCCAACTGTTTACGCGAAGGCATAAATTTCTCCTACAACCACCTTAATTCACTATCGTTTTAATTTTTGGGATGAGGGATCAAGCAGGTTTTGAAACAGCTTCTGAGATTGATAAAACCGCCTCAAACAACCGGCAATCTTTACCCCTAGCGCTACTGCTATGTTGTATTGAGCCATGGATAAAGTCTGATATGGGTGAAAATTCGACATAGTATGCTGGATACTTTCTTACCAAACAAGCGGCGCTGAAGGATTTTCTAACATCCCTTTGCTAGAGTGGCCTGTTAGCCCTGTTAAATATCCTATGTCATTTATTCTAGAAGGCTGACAAAATGTTTAGCACCTATTGATTTAAGCAGTTGATTGTTTGCCTCAAAAATGTGTTTAATACGGCAGATTTGCAACCACCCTGTTTCAGGGACAAGAGGGGTCAAGTCACAATGGTGACTGAAGACATCGCAGTTTATGATTATACTCGACCTGCTCGGCAGGAGCTGTTATCCGGCCCCCTCGAAAATATTTCCGATGTCGCCCTACAGGCTCATCTGCTTAAGGGTGTCTCCCGCACGTTTGCCTTGACCATCCCCCAATTACCGCCGCCCCTCGCCCATGTGGTCGCCAATGCCTATTTGTTATGTCGCACCATTGATACGATTGAAGATGAACCGACCCTAAGTTGGCCTGATAAACACCGCTTTTGCCATCAGTTTATTGCCGCCCTTAGAGGCACCCTCGCCCCGGAATCCTTTGCAAGCCAGCTGGTCCCTAAGCTCTCCGAGCGTACTCCATTACTAGAGCGGGAACTGGTTCGATACGCACCGCGGGTGATTGGCATTACCCACGGCTTGACCTCCTCTCAACAGGCCGCGTTGATTGATTGTGTACAAGCTATGGGGCAGGGTATGGTGGAGTTTCAGGCAACTGGCAGCCTAAATGGGTTACAAAATTTACATCAGTTGGATCGCTACTGTTATTACGTGGCGGGGGTTGTCGGTGAAATGCTGACCAAGTTATTTTGTGAGCACTCTTTAGAAATTGCTGAACGTAAAGAACAGCTGATGGTTTTAGCGGTTTCCTTCGGTCAAGGTTTGCAAATGACCAATATTTTAAAAGATATATGGGATGATCGGCAGCGCGGTGTCTGTTGGTTGCCCCAGGCAGAGTTTGCCGCCGTCGGTTTTGACTTACAAGACCTGTCACCCAAACACTATTGTGAAGATTTTGGTCGCGGTCTTGAGCACCTTATCGGTATCGCCCACGCGCATTTGCGTAATGCCCTTGCGTATTCAATTTTGATTCCCAAGCACGAGACAGACATCCGACGTTTCTGTTTGTTGGCGTTGGGATTAGCGGTGTTGACTTTGCGGAAAATTAATAACCGTCGTGATTTTAAGGCGGGTAATCAAGTCAAAATATCGCGCCGCAGTGTGCAGACAACCATGACCGTCAACCGTTTGATTGCAAAGCAAGATAATTTATTGCGTGGCTATTTTCGATGGATAAGTTTTGGTCTGCCGTGCTAAGTGCAGACGGGGTCAGGTCTTGCATTTTGCATCTTGAAATTGGCAAGATGCAAAATGCAAGACCTGACCCCTTGATTTGCTTGATTACTCTTTAGGAGGAACGTAACCTTCAGGGAGCGTAGCGCCTTCGCCAAAGAAAAACTGCTCCATTTGTTCTTCTAAAAACTTTCGCGCCTGGGGCTCAATGGGCGTCAGACGGTACTCGTTAATCAGCATGGTTTGTCGTTTAAGCCATTGCTGCCAAGCGACTTTAGAAACATTTTCATAGATACGCTTACCAAGTTCCCCAGGGTACGGGGCAAAATCAAGTCCTTCGGCTTTTTCACCGAGTTTTACACATTGCACTGTTCGAGCCATGATTTGCTCCTAAAACTCGCTTGATAATAGGGTTAATAGTCGTTTGACGGGCGCGGCTAAGCCGCGTTCATCGGGGTGTCGGGTGTCATACCAGACAAAACGGGTTTCTTCCTGGACAGCCAGTTTCGGGGTTTTCACAGCAACGCGCAAGGGTAAAATGTCCAGATGAAAGTGGCTAAAGGTGTGTCTTATTACCGACCAGGGTTGTATTTCCATGACCTGAACGCCCAAATAGTTGCGGCACCAGCTTTCCACATCCCCCTCTAGCGGACATTCGGGAAAACTCCATAACCCACCCCAGATACCGTTGGGGGGACGTTTCTCTAGCAATATCTCTCCTTGCAGTGTGCGTGGCATGACCATGCAGGTTTGCCGTATGGGCAATTGGCGACGTGGTTTAGCGGCGGGGAAGGCTGTTTGCCGACCTTGGGTATGGGCTATGCAATCCCCCATCAGCGGACATTTTTGACAGTGGGGTCTGCTGCGGGTGCAAACTAATGCTCCCAGATCCATCATGGCCTGGGTATAATCAGCCACGCGCGTCAGCGGTGTATAGCGCTCAGCCAACTCCCATAGGGTGGCGAGTACAGGGGTTTTTCCAGGCCACCCCTCAATGGCGCGAAAGCGGGCAAGCACTCGTTTAACGTTGCCATCCAAAATGGGGTAACGCTGGTTTGCCGCCAGGGCCAGAATAGCGCCAGCGGTGGAACGGCCAATACCGGGCAACGCCCTGAGAGACGTAAAATCCAGTGGCATTTGACCGCTGTGCTGGGTCTTAACAATAGCGGCCGCTTGATGCAGATGGCGAGCTCTAGCATAGTAGCCTAGCCCTGACCACAGGTGAAGCACCTGATCCAAGGGGGCATTGGCTAAACTAATAACATCCGGAAAGCGAGCCATAAAGGCTTTATAATAGGGGATGACTGTGGTCACTTGGGTTTGTTGTAGCATAATCTCCGATACCCAGACCCGGTACAGAGTAGGTTCTTGCTGCCAAGGCAATTGTTTACGGCCATAGCTGTCGAACCAGCGTAATACCCGTTGGCTAAATTCGTCGGGATTCATGATTTTTTAGGGTTAATGAAGAGTATTGACAACATGGCGCGGATTTTAATTGCTGGCTGTGGCGATGTGGGTTCGGTATTGGGAAGTAGCTTACAACAGGCGGGACATGAAGTCTGGGGATTAAAACGTAATCCTGCCACATTACCCAGTACGATTCGTGGTTTAGTGGGAGATTTGTCCAATCTTGCTAGTTTGAAAGCCCTACCAGAGCAGCTAGATTATATCTTTTATACGGCAGCTGCCGGTGGCTTTAGTGAAGCGCGTTATCAAGCGGCCTATCTGCATGGGATAAATAATCTACTAGCAATGCTAACCACTCAAAAACAGCCGCTAAAGCGAATCTTTTTTACCTCCAGCACCTCCGTATATGGGCAATGTCAGGGGGAGTGGGTTGATGAAGCTTCACCTGCCGAAGCCGCCAGTTTCGCAGGACGCTATCTTCGTCAAGGGGAAGAGTCCCTATGGCAGGGACCTTTTCCCGCCACCGTCATCCGTTTTGGCGGTATCTATGGACCGGGTCGTACTCGTTTGTTAGACAGTTTACGCCAGGGGCAAGCCACTTGTATAAAAGATCCCCCGCTTTACACAAATCGTATCCATCGCGATGATTGTGCAGCCGCGCTGTATCATTTACTAGAACTAGAGGAGCCAGCAGCGCTTTATTTGGGGGTTGACAACGAACCTGCACCCCAATGTGAGGTATTGCAATGGCTAGCGCAGCGTTTAGGTGTGGCAGGTCCCACCGTGGTAAACGCCGCATCAGTGGAGGAAACGGCTCTGCGCGCCAACAAACGTTGTCGCAACAACCGTTTACGAGAGAGCGGTTTTCGATTTCGCTATCCCACTTATCGCGAGGGTTACCAAACCTTGTTAAATCAATGACCGACCTGTTTTTTGCCATTCAATCCAGCAGTACAACGTTGCCAGGTCAGCAATGTGTTGGCTATGGTTGGCATGTTAAACTTGGCTACACTATATATTTATCGATTGTAAGAACTGTTTATTTTCTCGAGATCCGAGCTAAAAAATAGTCCTATAAATGAGGATATGATGCGTACTAACTATGACGTTTTGAAAATAATTGCAGTTGTTTTTTGTTATCTGTTGTTGAGTACGGCTGCCTATGCCGTGGACGGCGATCCAGAAGCCGGTCGGGTGAAATTTTCTACTTGTCGAGGATGTCATGCTGTTCCCGGTTATAATAATGTATACCCCACTTATCATGTGCCTCGTCTAGCGGGTCAAAATCCTGGTTATGTCATTGCCGCTCTCAAAGAGTATAAGTCTGGAGAACGTACCCATCCCACCATGCACGCCAATGCTTATAACCTCAGTGAACAGGATATGGCGGATATTGCTCTTTATCTGGGAAATCTAGAGGTGCCCGCAGAAACACAACCCGTTAAGGGCAACGTGGCTGCTGGTAAGGAAAAAGCAGCAAGCTGTGCGGCGTGTCATGGCGCGGACGGTAATGGCAATCCAAATGATCCGGCAAGCGCGATTTATCCCCGATTAGCTGGACAATACGAAGATTATTTGCGTAAAGTCTTGCGCGAGTACAACATCGGTAAACGCCAGAACGCAATCATGAATGGCATGGCTGCGCCCCTGTCGGAGCAGGATCAGGCAGATTTAGCCGCCTATTTTGCAAGCCTGCCAGAAGGTCTTTCCACTGCGAAATAAATAAGCGGCCCAGTGGCAATGATGAAAATATCCTCATCCTAAGCTTTGCTAGGATGAGGATTAAGTGCATCAAAAAACGCGAGCGACGTAATTACTGCTGCGTCATGGCGTTTAACTCTTCGACGGTTAGATCATCATCGTAAACACCGGCACCCGCTTGCAAAGGTCCTTCCCCAGCTTGAAGGGCATAACTGATTTTGCGGAAAGCGCCTTCTTCATCTGGCTTAGTCCACTGGTATTCTACCCAACCACCTCCCGATTGTTGCCCAGCGGCACACAGATCAGCAAAGAAAGGCGTGCCGTCTTCGTCTCTTATTTCATCTAGGTTTTTGCCGACTAGATCTGCATTGATGGGGTGGGCTGCCATAATGTTCTTTTCGCAGTCATAAATAAACACATAAGTATCTGCCCAGACGTATTCGCTATCCTTTTGGTTAAAAACGTCCAGCCCTGCTTCCCCCTGTTCTTCCAAAAGCACTGTTGCTTGCTGGGTTTTGGAGACGATTTCCTCCGGAGTGGCTCCTTCGGCGGCCCATGCATTGCAGGTAAAAATAAAAATAAAAACGCTAGTGCAACATAGCACTTTATGCATTGTGAATCCTCCTGACAACATTTATGGTTGGTTTTTAAAGTTGGTTTTTAATAGAGTTGTACTTTTCTCAGTGCGCTGTCTTTTTTTTGGACAACGTATAAAAACTATAGACTGTTTCTGGAGGGCCAACAATGTTGGCTGGTAATAATTGTTGTATGACTGTTCTTATGTGTAGATGGCGGCGTAGCCTTTTTTTAAGCCATTCTCACTGCTCGTTGTCGAGTCGTTTCCGCTATCCATGAAAGTATGGATTTGGTCTCCTCAGCCTGAAATAACCCCTCCGTCTACCACGCGATCTTGGCTACGCTGGTTTATCAGGTGGATTATCCGGTTATCACTCCTCTTTTTAGTTTTGTCCCTGTTGCTGGTGTTGCTGTTTCGGTGGCTGCCTCCCCCGCTATCTAGTTACATGATCCAGAGCTATCTCCACAGTGTCCGGTCGGGTCAAGAACTAGCCCCCGTCATTAGCTATACCTGGGTAACCTATGAGGCTATCTCTCCTCAGTTGGCTTTGGCGGTGATAGCGGCTGAAGATCAAAAATTTCCGCAACACAAGGGTTTTGATGTGGCGGCAATTCGTTCGGCCTTACAGGAAAGCGCCCAAGGTAAGCGCTTGCGTGGCGCCAGCACCATTAGTCAACAGGTATCTAAAAATCTTTTTTTATGGTCCGGACGCAGTTTTTTGCGCAAAGGGTTGGAGGCTTGGTTTACCCTCCTCATAGAGGTATTTTGGCCAAAGCAGCGGATCCTGGAAGTGTATCTAAACATCATTGAATTGGGTGAGCTTACCTTTGGTGTGGAAGCCGCCAGTCAACGCTTTTTTAGTAAATCAGCTTTACAGGTTAACCGCCAAGAAGCGGCGCTGCTGGCGGCGGTGCTGCCAAACCCTAAGCTTTATCGGGTAAGCGTCCCCTCACAATATGTCCGTAAACGGCAAGCTTGGATTCTTGAACAAATGCGCCGTCTTGGCGATATCGCCTATCTTGAAAACCTTTGAGAGGGAGCCTATACAGCCATGCCAACCCCCCGGGTGGAAATCATCTACTGTACTCAATGCCGCTGGCTATTGCGGGCAGCCTGGCTAGCTCAGGAACTGCTGAGCACCTTTGAAACCGAGTTAGGCGAGGTCGCTCTGGTACCAGGTAGTGGCGGTGTTTTTGAAATCCACGTTGAGGGATATCGTATCTGGTCACGCAAAGAAGAAAAACGTTTTCCTGAGGCGAAAGAAATCAAGCAGCGGGTGCGCAATCATGTCGCACCCGGCAGAGATCTTGGCCATGTGGATCGCTGAGTTATTTTTTTGCGAATAAGTTGGCAAACGGTTTATTGGCTTTAACATAGCTATACACAACCCCGAGCGACCCGAGCAAAGCTATTCCTTTTACGCTGTCAATCAACCGGTTAGCCTGTGGGGGGGATGCCTGTTGGGGTTGCTCGTTTGTCGTGTCGGGCGCCCATGCTGCCGCATCGTGAGGTGCTAGGGGCGCTTTAGCAGGCATAGAGCGGTTTGCCGTTGCCGGATCACCGGGCGGGCTTGACAGTTTTTCTGTAACGGATTGTTCCTTACCTGGTTCGGTTTCCTCGTGGGATGTCTCCGGTATAACGGGTGCGTTATTCGCGTCAGTGGGCGATGCATCCGCCGTCGCCTCGGTAGTGACAACATTATTCTCAGCACTGTCCTTATCCAGGGCGGTGGGATCATAATTGGCCATCGTGGCGCCGATAGTACTATTTAAGAACTTAGCAGGATTCTCATCAACCCAGAAGGGATGGGGATAACCGGTGACTTCCGAGATCACCATACGCCCGGGAACAGGTACCTGCCTGTTGAGCGGATCGATCTCTGAGAGCTTCAACGCCAGGGCTGGGTCGGCGGCGGCGTTGGGGGTATTGACCGCTAGGACATGGATAGTGACGCTTTCCCGGGCTACTGAAGTACCGTCACTGGCCTCGACGTTAAGCATAAACGCCGGGGTACGGGTGTAGTCAATGGCAGTGGCCTGGTTAACCGTGATGTTGCCCTGGGCATCGATGGCAAACGCATTGTCAGGGTTGCCAGCCGCGATGGTAAAACTAACCGGCTCATCCCCGCTGGTAGCGACCGTTCCAACGACCGCCCCAGTGCTAGCCGTCTCAGCGACAAAGAAGGTCTGACCATAGGTAATGCTTGTCGCAACCTGGGTAACCGACACCGTGAGGGCCTGGGTGGTGGACTGCGTGCCATCGAAGACCTGCACATGGACCTGATAGGCGTTGTCGGCATCTGTATCCTTTGGCGTCTCGTAATCCGGTGCGGTGAGGAAGCGTAAATTGCCCTGGGCATCGACGGTGAACAGGGCATCATCCGCGCCGCTACCGGCAATACTATAGATAAAAGTATCACTGGGCACATCGCGATCGGTCACCGTGACTTGATGAACAGCGGTGGTGTTTTCGGGGATCGAAATGGTGTTAAGACTGGTGATGACTGGGGCATCATTGACGTTAGCCACGGGGCCGGTAGGCGCACTCATCACCCGCTCAGCAGTGCCCTGGCCATCGGTGTAGCTGGCGACCACCGTCATCACGGTGCCCACCTCGGCATCACCCAAGGTATAGGTGCTGTGGGTGGCCCCTAATATATCAACGCCATCGCGCTGCCATTGATAGGTGATGGCACCAAGGCCATCATCATCGGCGAGGGTGTGGCTGGCTGTCAGGGTTTGGTCTTCCTCAGCAATGCCAGAGATCGTCACTGCGCCGGTGGGGGCATCGTTCATAGGCGTGATATCCACCTGGATAGTGCCTAAGTCCCTATCAATACCCCCGCCGAGGCCGCTATGACCGTTATCGTTGACCGTGACTTGGAGGGTATCGACATTGTCGCCATTGATATGGGCGGTAGGGTGCAGATAGCGCAGGTTACCGGTGTTGTCTAAATAGCTATTGAGGTCTGCAAGGGTGCCGGTCAGGGTTAAGGCCGTGCTGGCGCCACCGAAGGTAATGCCAGAGACGGCTGTGGCCGTAAGGGTGCCCCCCGTGCTAGTGGTCAGGGTGAGCGTCAGCGCCCCGGTGCCCGCATCGCCATCACTGAGATTAATGACCGATAAATCCACGTTACTCAGCACATCCTCAGCAACGGTAATGGCTGTAGGGAGGTTGCCGGTGTTAGTAGGATCATCATTGACCGGGGTGATAGCAACTGTCGTGCTGCCGGTGACCTGCTTAGCGCCGCCTATGCCTTGTGAGCCGCTGTTGCCGTCATTGAAGGTCCAGTCGAGCTGGACACTGGCAGGGGGGCTATCGCTGGTGTTGCTATAGGCGATGTGTTGCATCGCTGCGTTAACGAGGCTGTTGGTGGCGTTGCTGTTAAAGCTCAGCACCAGGGCGCCGTTGGTGTTGGTGGTGATGGTGCCGAGGCTAGTGCCGTTGTAGATGAGGTCACCGGCTTCGGTGAGCGGTGCGAGCAAGCCGTTGGCGGAGAAGGTGTCCTCTACCTGGGCACCGCCGTTGCGCACCAGGGTCAGGGTGGCGCCATCGAAGTTATCAGCAGCAGAAAGTTCAGCATCAAAGACCACGACGTCTTCATCCAGCACCACGGCGGCACTATCCTCCACAAAGGCAGGCGTGCCGTCGAGGGTATTGGTGGTGCGTTGGGTGTCAAAGGTGGTGTCGAGGGAGCCATCGGTGTTGTAGCGCACCAGGGCGAAGTCGGAGTCAGAGATGTTTACGCTAGTGCCTGCGACGAGGATTTTGCCATCAACCTGCACGGTGACGCTGCGGCCGTAGTCTTTATTGGGGCCTATGCGGGTGGTGAGGATGCCATCCTCGCTGAAAGAGCTGTCTAAGTCGCCATCAACGTTGTAGCGCGCCAGGGCAAAATCGTAGTCACTAGAAGAGAATTCGCTATAGCCTGCGACGAGGATCTTGCCATCGACCTGCACGGTAACGCTACGGCCCTCATCATCGCCGGCAATATCGGTAGTGAGTATGCCGTTGTTGCCAAAGGAGGCATCCAGAGAGCCGTCGGTGTTATAGCGCACCAAGGCAAAGTTGTAATCGGTAGACCAGTGGCCGCTAGTGCCTGCCACGAGGATTTTGTCATTGCCGTCACTATCGGTCTGGACGGTAATGCTGTGACCCTCATCATCATCACCGGCGATGTCGGTGGTCAGGATACCGCCGGTGCCAAAGGTGGAATCAAGGGAACCATCGGTGTTGTAGCGTACTAGGGCAAAGTCGTAATCAGAGCCATTGTGGCTATCGCCTGCCACGAGGATTTTGCCATCGGTCTGCAGGGTGACGCTTTTGCCATAGTCGTTGTTAGATCCAATAGAAGTGGTCAAAATCCCGTTGTTGCCAAAGGCGGTATCGAGGGAGCCGTTGGCGTTGTAGCGCACCAAAGCAAATTTGGAGTCAAATGCTCCACCGCTATAGCCTGCGACGAGGATTTTACCATCGGTCTGCACGATGACACTTTCGCCAAAGTCGCCTTCAAACCCAAGGTCAGTAACGATGATGCCGTTGCTACCAAAGGCGGTATCGAGGGAGCCATCGGTGTTATAACGTGCTAGGGCAAAGTCTTTGTAAAAGCCGTCTTGACTATAGCCAGCGACGAGGATTTTCTCATTGCCGTCACTATCGGTCTGCAGGGTGACGCTATAGCCATATTCGTGTTTAGACGCCAAGTCGGTGGTCAGGATACCGCCGGTGCCAAAGGTGGAATCAAGGGAACCATCGGTG
>CAZGON010000154.1:0-9970 GCA_964527085.1 uncultured Candidatus Competibacteraceae bacterium | reverse complement strand
CGCAACAAGTACATTGCACGATCAGCTTGCCGCGCAAAGCGGTATTTTTATGTCAACGCCAAAAGAGCCCAATTTTTTTAGCGATGATGCGCAATGGAATAAAGGTATTGAGTGGTATGGTTCGTTGTTTGAAAATGCCAAAGAACAGGATATTTGTGGCGAATCCAGCACTCACTATACCAAACTGCCCGACTATTTAAAAACTTTAGAACGTATGCGTCGGCGTTTGCCTGACGTTAAACTAATTTATGTTATGCGTCATCCTTTGGATCGGCTGATATCCCAATATATGCATGAGTGGACAGAACGCACTATCACTCTTCCCATTGAAGCGGCAGTCAAAAATTATCCTCGATTAGTTGAGTACGGATTATACAGTGCACAGCTGAAACCCTACATGGATGTCTATGGTACGGACAAAATTTTGCCTGTCTTTACCGAGCGTTTGATGACATGCCCTGAAATTGAATTGCAGCGTGTTTGTGATTTTTTAGGATATGAGGGTCAAGTGAATTGGGAAAAGAATATCCAAAATCGCAACATATCGAGCGATCGCTTAAGAAAGAGTGAATTTCGGGATGCTTTAGTAAATATTCCGGCGGTCACTTGGGTCAGGACTAAAATCGTCCCTCAGTCGATTCGAGATTGGATCAAGAGTTTCTGGCAAATCAAACAGCGTCCCGTTTTGCAAAGTGATATTCAGACTCTTTTAAAATCCGCTTTCGATAAGGATTTGGCAGTGCTTGGACAATGGTTAAAAACTGATCTTAATTGTGAAAACTTTAAATCGGTCGTATCGGAAAATTCATTGGATTGGGAGAGTGCTTTTAATAGCGACTGTTCTGAGACCAAGGTTATAGAGGCTTAATTTAAAATTTAAATCACTTTTATTGATTGGGATTGATCTTCGATTTCTTACGAATGGCATTCGGATCTAAGTTTAGGGATAAAAATTGAAACGATGAAGATTACTTTTGTTTTACCATATGCTGGTTTGGCTGGCGGCATCAGGGTAGTAGCTATATACGCGGAGCGTCTTCGACAACGTGGACATCAGATTTTTATTGTCTCAGTGCCATGGCAAGAGATGCCTTTTCGGCGAAAGGTTAAACGTTTTTTAAAAGGTGAAGGTTGGCCTGAAAAAATGTCCTCCGCTTCACACCTTGATGGCTTGAACATTACCCATAAAGTACTTGATAGTTGGCGCCCTGTTGTCGATGCCGATGTGCCCGATGCAGACGTTATTGTGGCAACCTGGTGGGAAACAGCGGAATGGGTTGCCAATCTATCAGAATCCAAGGGTGCCAAAGCTTATTTTATACAGCATTATGAAACCCATGATGGGCAACCTAAAAGACGAGTGGAAGCAACCTGGACACTGCCTTTGCATAAGATCACCATCTCTAGGTGGTTGGCAAACCTGGCAGCCAAGCAGTTTGGAGATCAACATGTTTCCCTTGTTCTCAATAGTGTGGATGCCCATCAATTCTATGCGCCACCCCGGGGCAAGCGGCCTTTTCCCACAGTCGGTATGCTTTATTCGTCTAAAAAATGGAAAGGTTGCGATATTAGTCTTAAAGCCTTTGCTAAAGCTGCTCAGAAAATCCCAAATTTACACCTGATCGCATTTGGAGAAGCGGCACTATTACCCGATCTACCGTTACCACCAAACAGCGATTACTTCCAACAGCCTGATCAAAGTTTCATTAAAAACATCTATGCCCAATGCGATGTCTGGTTATCTAGCAGCTGGAGCGAGGGCTTTTGTCTTCCTCCTTTAGAAGCTATGGCTTGCCATTGTCCTGTCGTCTCTACAGATGTGGGTGGTCTTAGTGATTTTATTAGTAATGGCAAAGAGGGATATCTTGTCCCACCAGGTAAGGTTGATGAACTCGCTAAACGGTTGATTGAAGTTCTCTCATATTCTGATTCCCGTTGGCAAACGATGTCGAAAGCCGCTTATCTTTCAGCAACGCATTATTCATGGGATGACGCCACCGATCTATTTGAAGATGCATTGCATGTTACTATCGAGCGGAGAAAACAGGGTGAATTAATTCAGTCTGAAGAAACCGTGGCAAGCTATGGAATTTAGTTTTAGATTAAATAGCTACTTTTTTACTAATCTATTTCAATCAAATATATAACTTATAAGTTTTTGCAATTATACAGAGTTTAGTTTTCTAAGAGTCAGATATATTTGCTTAAAGCTCAAAGAGAGTATCAGTCTTTCAAGTTTTCGTTTCTCTTGATATTTTTTATGCAAGTATCAAAAATTTTTTTTAAATATTATTTACTGGAACGTGGTTTAGATGGAGTAATATTAATATGCCGACCACAATTGAGTCTTTGAAAGAGCTATGGCACTACCGTGAGCTTTTCTTTTTCATGGTATGGCGTGACATTAAAATACGTTATAAACAGTCAGTGCTAGGAGTGCTATGGGCTATCATTCAGCCTTTTTTAACAATGCTTATCTTTACGTTTGTATTTCACCGAGTCGCGAAATTTGAACCAAGCTTAGGTTTGCCCTATGAGATTTTCTCGTATTGCGGTCTTCTTGCGTGGACCTACTTTTCTGGGGCGATTTCACAGGCTGGGTTAAGTTTAGTAGCTAATCGAGATTTGATTACTAAGGTTTATTTTCCTCGAATCATTATTCCCGCTGCCACTGCAATCCGTGGACTATTAGATTTTGCCATTGCAACGATATTTTTTATGCTATTGATGCTGTATCACGATGTGCCCATCACCTGGGGACTATTATTTTGGCCGGTTTTGATGATTCCATTATTAATGTTGGCTTTGGGGCTTGGTATGATATTTGCCGCCACTAACGTTAGATATCGCGATGTACAATACGCTTTACCTTTTTTTGTTCAATTAGGTCTTTTCGTTTCTCCCGTTATTTATTCCCTCAACGCTCTGCCAGAGAAATGGCAGGTTGTTTTAGCTTTAAATCCAATAAGTGGAATTATTGAAACTTTACGAGTTTTTTTAGTGCCGTCGGCTCAGGTCGATTGGCAATTGCTTGGTATTTCTTTGACAACAACACTGTTTATATTTGTTTTTGGCACATTTTATTTCAGGAAAACAGCGCGGGATTTCGCGGACGTTATTTAAAGGGATCGGTGCTCTCATGAAAGCAGCTATTATTGCAGATAATATTTCGAAACAATTTAAACTTGGTCAGTTTAAGGGCAATACCATGCTGCGCGAAGCAGTAATGGGCTTTATAAAGAAGCCCTTCAGCGCAGCTCAATCGAATAAGGAAATACTAGAAGCGCTCAATGACATTTCCTTTGAAATACAGCCTGGTGAAGTTGTCGGTCTCATTGGCCGCAATGGGGCTGGTAAAAGCACATTATTAAAGATACTTTCAAAAATCACCTCTCCTACTTCAGGAAGTATCAAAGTAAAAGGGCGCCTGGCAGCTTTATTAGAAGTTGGGACTGGTTTCCACGAAGAGTTGACGGGTCGCGAGAATATTTACCTGAACGGCTCAATTCTTGGGATGAAGAAACGAGAGATCGATGCAAGATTGGATGAAATCGTTGCTTTCTCTGAGGTAGAGAGATTCCTTGATACGCCCATTAAGCGTTATTCATCGGGTATGCGCTTACGTTTGGGTTTTGCAGTGGCTGCTCACCTGGAACCCGAGATTCTGTTGGTGGATGAAGTGCTGGCTGTTGGGGATGTTGGTTTCCAAAAAAAGTGTCTGGATACCATGAGCGACCTGCAAAGTGGGGGAAGAACCGTTTTGTTTGTATCTCATAACTTAGCCGCTGTGGAAAACTTATGTTCGCGGGCTATCTGGATTGATCGGGGGCGTGTACGCGAGGATGGGGAGGCCCGATCTGTCATTCAATCTTATTTATCGACATTTGCCCAGGTTGATCAAGCTATGGTGAACCTACGGGAGGTTGAGGATCGAAAAGGGACGGGTGATGCTCAATTTACGCGCATTGAACTACTAAACACGTCCGGAAATCCTATTGACGTTGTGCGTAGCGGCGATGGATTGATCTTTAGACTGCACTACGAAGCCTTCAAGCCGATTCAATATCCTCATTTTGGTATCGACATTCACACCAATATGGGAACACTAGTGACCTCCGTGAACACCTGGACCACCGGCTTTAACCTTGAAAGCATTGCGGAGGGTGAGGGTTTTGTTGACGTGCGAATTAATTCCCTCAATTTTATTCCGGATCGTTACTACCTATCCCTTTGGTTGGCCAGCGTAGGTCCCAAATGGTATGACCGTTTAGAGCACTGTGCCGCTCTTGATATCGAAGCCGCCGATGTTTACAAGGCGGGACGGCAAATGACGAGTAATTTTGGGATTGTTTATTTGCCATGTCGTTGGACTCATCAACATGATCGATCCGTGGCGTTGCCCCCAGCCCGATTAAATGTCGTAAAAGTAGGCTAGGACGAGTTTCAACAAAGATCTTGGTAACAGCAAACTAATCTATCTTGCTGTGTAACTGCTCATCCGTCATTCCGGCAGGGATTGCCGGAATCCAGTTGCCAGGGAGGGTGGCAGGCGGTTGTCACCCGCGCTTGCCGTCCACGGCGCTGGATTCTCGCCAGTCCATGGCGAGAATGACGCAAGGGTGAGTAATTACCTTTCTATTCTAAACAGTTGTGAATGATGAGTGGAACACAAACATGAATAAAAAGTCGCCTCGGGTAACCATTGGGCTGCCCGTTTATAATGGCGCCCAATTTATCGAAGAAGCCTTAGATTCACTTCTGGCGCAGACTTTTACGGATTTTGAATTAATAATTTCCGATAATGCCTCGACTGATCAGACAGAGCAAATTTGTCGATCCTATGCTGCCCGTGATAAGCGTATTCGCTATCTTCGTCAAGCTCATAACATCGGTGCAGGAAATAATTTCAACTATGTTTTTGAGCGTGCTTCCGGAGAGTATTTCAAATGGGTAGCCCACGACGATGTGTACGATGCAGAATTTTTGAGCAAATGCGTTAGCCTGCTGGATGAGGCGCCTCCCTCCGTCGTTCTTTGCGTACCTCGTATAAAACTCATCGATGAACAGAGTAACGTCATCAGCCATGATGGTTTTGCGTCAAAACGGTTCTTAACACACAATACGGAAGTGGTTTGTGAACTCCGCTTTCCTGAGGTGCTTAGTGTCCTTGCAAAAGGGGCTGTTACCCGGGTAATTTGGGGATTGATGCGAACCAGTGCACTCAAAAAGACCCGCTTATTTATTCCTTACCATTCCGGTGATGTGGTTCTAGCTGCAGAATTGAGCTTACTTGGAACATTTTGGCAGACTTCGGATTATCTTTTGTCTATGAGGCTCCACCCAAAACGTCCAGCTCGATCCTTAAAAGACGAAAATGCCTGGTGGGGTACTCCTGGAACAGCACGGGCACCGGTATGGCTGAAACTCCTGGGTGGATTTATCAGTGCGATCAATCGATCTAAGCTAAGCCAGCTTGAAAAATTGTATCGTATTATTCAAATTCAGGTTTTCATAAGAGGTCGACTCCAACGTCACCTGTTCTCGCCGCTTGCTTGGAAAAGTCGGGCATGGCTTACCCGGACAGCGCTTAAGGCCACGCCTTATACGTATGTTCCACTGCGTATTTGGGCTTTAGTTGCCATTTCGCGACCCTCAGGTATGGCAGGATTGTACATGCAGATTCGTGAGGTTTGGAAAGTGCCAGGTGAACAGCTTCGATCAATCCTAGAAAACCGTAAATTTACTTCACAAAATAAAGACTCTAGTATTGCCTAGTGTGGGTTATCGATGCGGCTTGATAAAGCTATCCTCAAATCAAAAAATATGATGGGCAAAACAACATGGGCTATGATGAATAAGGTAACGATGAGATAATCTGAAAATGTGGCAAGTGATCTATTGACATGAAAAATATTTCTTTCCAGCCCAGTTGCGCTGACGACTATGATCCTGAATCATTATCAGTGGCCCAAGCACTTGGGCGCATTGATATGATTACAACGCCTATAGCGGGTTTTGAGCAGGTGGCGTTACGCAGTGCCCTTGGCCGAGTGCTAGCTGAAACCATTACATCCCCTCTCAACGTACCAGCCCATACCAATGCAGCTATGGATGGCTATGCAATATGCAGCGCCGATTTGCCAGAAACGGAAACCAGGAAACTTACTGTTATAGGAACTGCTCTAGCGGGTGCGCCGTTTCAGGGCACGGTAAAACCTGGTACTGCGGTGCGGATTATGACAGGCGCTGTTGTACCTCAGGGAGCAGATTGCGTTGTGATGCAAGAGCGTGCAAAGCGCGAGGCGGAGTGGGTATTTATCGGTACAGGGAACAAGGTTAATCAAAATATCCGAAAAGCCGGTGAAGATTTAACGACAGGTGAAGTGGTTTTAGAAGCTGGCAAATTATTGACCCCTGCGGATTTGGGGCTGCTGGCCTCACTAGGCATTGCTGAACTTCGGATTTTACGACGGCTGCGGGTTGCGTTTTTCTCCACCGGTGATGAGCTTTGCTCCATTGGAGAACTCCTTGCCGAAGGCCAAATCTATGATAGTAATCGCTACACACTTTATGGCATGTTAACTCGTCTAGGGGTTGATGTTATTGACATGGGTGTCGTTCGGGACCACCAAGATGCCCTAGCAGATGCATTTCGTCAAGCTGCTCGCACCGGAGATGCGATCATAACATCAGGTGGTGTGTCGGTGGGAGAAGCCGACTTTGTTAAAACCATTTTAACTTCTTTGGGAGAGGTTAACTTTTGGAAAATCGCCATGAAGCCAGGACGTCCCATGGCCTTTGGGCGTATTAAAGAAGCTGTTTTTTTTGGTTTGCCTGGGAATCCTGTCTCTGTAATGGTGACCTTTTACGAATTTGTGTTACCCGCGCTAAAGCGTATGATGGGACAAAAGCAGACAATGCCCCTTTATATAAAAGTTAGTTGTACGACACCCTTGAGGAAACGACCTGGACGCCGAGAATTTCAGCGCGGTATTCTGGGGTATGGATCTGATGGGACCTTACAAGTACGTGGTACGGGTAATCAGGGTTCAGGTATTTTGAACACCATGAGCCGAGCTAATTGTTTTATTGTTTTGCCCGAGGAATGCGGTAACGTTGAACTAGGTTCAAAGGTTGATGTACAACCTTTCGAAGGTCTTATTTGAGAGTTTAAAATGGCGCTCCCTAGGGGACTCGAACCCCTGTTGCCGCCGTGAGAGGGCGGAGTCCTAGGCCACTAGACGAAGGGAGCACGGCAAAAACATAATGATACTGTCGATTTAAAGTAGCATGTTATTATACTGGCACTTCGATAGCACACAAGTGCTTTCAGGAACATCCCTTTGGGACTCATGATCAATCAACCCACCGTTATTCCACGTAAGGAACACTGCATTTCGCGAGCTAATATAAGCTCGAACGCTCTTAAAGTCTTATACCGACTGCGTAGCTCAGGATACCGGGCTTGCCTAGTAGGCGGTGGCGTGCGAGATTTATTGCTTGGCCGCGAACCTAAAGACTTTGATGTCGTTACAGATGCTCATCCAGATATCGTATATAAGCTTTTTCGCAATTGTCGATTGATTGGACGTCGGTTTCGCCTTGCCCATGTGCAGTTTGGTCGAGAGATCATTGAGGTAGCTACCTTCCGTGCAGCAACTAAGGATGCTCAGACGGTAGGGGATTCAGCGATACGGCTTAGCCATGGGGGTCGTATTATCCGCGACAATGTTTACGGATCCATCGAAGATGATGCGTGGCGGCGGGACTTTACCATCAACGCCCTTTATTACGATATCGATAATTTTGCAGTGCTCGATTACGCGGGCGGCTTGACGGATTTAAAAGCCGGCGTCATTCGTCTGATTGGCGATCCAGAACAGCGCTATCGAGAAGATCCTGTACGAATGTTGCGGGCGGTACGTTTTGCTGCCAAGCTGGGTTTTCGTATTCATCCTGATGCGGAAAGAGCCCTTTATAGCTTAGGTCGGTTGTTGGAAGATGTGCCACCGGCCCGCTTGTTTGATGAGGTGCTTAAGTTGTTTTTAGGCGGTTGTGCATTACAGGCGTTTGAGCTACTTCGTCACTACCGATTGTTTGGTCATTTATTTCCTGCTACTGAACGATGCCTGGGTCGGCAGCATGAGCATTATCCTAAGACTTTGCTGGGGCGTGTATTAGCTAATACAGATGCGCGGTTGTTAGAAGATAAGCCTGTCACTCCAGCGTTTCTGTTTGCGGCTTTATTATGGGAACCACTGCAGGAACAGACAGCTCAGTTATTAAAAGCGGGTCTGGATGAGGCGGAGGTAATGCAAGTAGCAGCTGATAACATTTTGCAAAGTCAGGTCAAGCTTATTGCTCTACCTCGCCGTTTTAGCATTCCAATGCGAGAGGTGTGGATGTTGCAGAAACGACTCATGGTAACTTCGGGAAAACGTTCTCTGCACCTGGTGGGTCATCCGCGGTTTCGAGCGGCTTATGATTTCCTGTTATTGCGCGCCGAAGATAATAAAGAACTAACTGATATATGTCAGTGGTGGACGCAGTTTTTGGAAATGGATGAGGCTGCACGGACAAAATTTGTATGCGTCGGAACCAAAGCAAAATTACGTCGCCGCCGCGGACTCCGTAAACAGAGTTTTTTCTTGGAAGCGAACCAAGCTTAATCAATATTTGATGTCATACCATGAGTATGGTTGTGGCGTATATCGGTGTTGGTAGCAATTTAGATAACCCTATCGCTAGGGTATATCAGGCATTTGAAGATCTTAAAGCAATTCCACAAACAGAATGTATAAGCCATTCCCCTCTATATAGCAGTAAACCTATTGGTCCGCCTCAACCAAATTACATTAATTCGGTGATAGCCTTAAAGACGCAGTTATCTCCAAAAGATCTGCTTATTGCTTTACAGACCATTGAAAATGCCCATGGACGACGCCGTGAAGTACGTTGGGGACCTCGCACGTTAGATCTCGATATTTTGCTATATGGAGATTTAATCAAGGCTGATGCGTTTTTGACTCTTCCCCATCCGCGACTTCAGGAACGGTCTTTCGTACTTTATCCATTGCAAGATATCGCGCCAAATCTTATGGTGCCCGGATTGGGGAACTTGCAAACACTCTTGCGGCGCTGTCCTTACCATGGCTTGAAAAGGCTGAAGAGTCTAACATAAACAACTGCTTCCTCCAAAATTTTAATTTATTAATCAACGAGTTGAGGTGAAAAGGTTAAAGCAAATGCAACGTAAGCCAGTCACAGTCAAGACACTAGCAAAAATGAAGCAGGAAGGCGAAAAAATTGCCGTGCTAACAGCCTACGACGCGAGTTTTGCGACTATCCTTGAAACGGCAGGTATAGATATCATTTTGGTAGGTGATACTTTAGGCATGGTAGTTCAGGGTCAAAAAACCACTGTACCCGTTACCATGGACCATATGGTATATCATTGCCAAATGGTGTCCAGAGGTTGTAGTTATCCTCTGTTGATGGCTGATATGCCTTTTATGAGTTACGCTACCTTAGAAAATGCCCTCAGTAATAGCGCCCGTCTGATGCAGGAAGGGCAGGCTCAGATGGTAAAGTTGGAGGGCGACGGTTCCCAGGCCGAAACGGTACGCCAGCTTAGCCGTAACGGAATTCCGGTGTGTATGCATTTGGGTTTGCTGCCGCAATCGGTTCATAAACTGGGTGGTTATCGCGTGCAAGGACGGGAAGCGCCTGCTGGTCAAAAAATCCTTGATGAAGCGCTTATCCTTCAGGAAGCGGGAGCCGATGTTTTACTGGTGGAGTGTATACCCGCTGAATTGGCAGCGCGCCTCTCTGAATCTTTGGAAATCCCGGTGATTGGTATCGGTGCAGGTCCTGCTTGCGACGCTCAAGTGCTGGTGCTCTATGATATGTTGAATATTACGCCTGGACGGCGTCCCCGCTTTGCAAAAAATTTCATGATAGGCCAAAACAG
>CAZGON010000153.1:235-9988 GCA_964527085.1 uncultured Candidatus Competibacteraceae bacterium | reverse complement strand
CTTAATAATAGTTGTAGTAGCTTCCACTCCCACATCAGCCAACAACAAACGTGTCTCCAGTTCTTCCAATGCGTCGTCATCAATAGTTTTTTTACCCAAAAAAATATCAGATAATCCGTCCATTAAACCCTGGCGGGTGCGTTTAAGCCGCTGTCTGAGCCGCTTAAATGGTTCCCGTTTATTTGTTTCCACAGGTATCTTAGGTTCAGCGTAGGAATTCTGATCTGGTTCAGACGAACTCGGTAATGATTTATCAAGGGGGTCGAACAGGGTCGGTTTTTTGCTGTCTACGGATTTAGACACCGATCCGTTAGACGAGTTACCATTCCTGGTTTCAGACATGGGTTTTTTACCAAGTGGTTTGTAGGAATAAGAAAAAAGTTATGGTCTGCCACATATAGAGACTTTGATTAAAGCAGATTTTATCACTCTAAAGGCCAATTTATTCAAATAAAGCGAAAGGATTGTTGAAAACTTATGGGTAAGCAATTTGTTAGTCTAACAATAATAGCTATGTTAGTTCTTCCGCCAGCCTTTGCTTCTTCGCCAGTGCATGAATTTCAGTTGGCTAACGGATTGAAAATCTTGGTTCGTGAGGATCATAGAGCGCCGGTGGTGGTATCTCAAATTTGGTATAAAGTCGGATCGAGTTATGAACCTAGCGGTAAGACGGGTATATCTCATCTGCTTGAACATATGATGTTTAAAGGCACGCCAGCCATAGGTCCTGGCGAATTCGCACGTATTATTGCCGCCAATGGTGGTAAGCAGAATGCCTTTACAAGTCGAGATTACACGGCCTACTTTCAAACCATGCAAAAAAGGCGTCTGGCGGTAAGTTTTCGGTTGGAGGCCGATCGTATGCGCGGTTTATTATTAAACGAAGACGAGATCGCTAGAGAGTTGAAGGTAGTGGCTGAAGAACGTCGCCTACGCACCGAGGATTCACCAGAAGGGCTAACTTATGAGCAGTTTTACGCCACCAGCTATATGACAAGTCCTTACCGTAATCCCATCATAGGTTGGATGAGCGATATAAAGTCGTTAACGACCGCCGATTTACGTGCTTGGTATCGCCGCTGGTATGCGCCTAATAATGCAATTTTGGTGGTCGTCGGAGATGTGGATGCTAAGGAGGTATTTAAATTGGCTGAAACCCATTTTGGCTCTCTACCGTCTCGGGAAATCATCGCTCCGTCTAGTCAGCCCGAAATTCCACAACGAGGTGCTCGGCGTGTTACTGTTAAAGTACCTGCCAAATTGCCTCAAGTTATGTTTGGTTATAAGGTGCCCGTTTTAAAAACCGCACAGCAAGAAGAGGAAGTTTATGCTTTACAAGTATTAGCTGGTGTGCTGGATGCGGGAAAAAGTGCGCGATTAAGCCGTAACCTGGTGCGTGGTAAGCAGTTAGCGGCCTATGCACAAGCGAGCTATAGCATGACATCCCGTTTGGATGAACTTTTCGTTCTCGCGGCGAATCCGACACCAGGCCATACGCCTGCAGAGGTTGAGCAAGCGCTGCGCAATGAAATCCAGCAATTACGCAAGGAACTTATCAGTGCACCAGAGCTTGCAAGGGTGGTGGCGCAAGTGGTTGCTTCAGAAGTTTATGAACGAGATTCTATGTTCTATCAAGGTATGCGAATGGGTGTGCTAGAAACAGTGGGATTAGGATGGAATGCTCTAGAAGATTATGTAGCGCGTATCCAAGCAGTGACGGCTGAGCAAATTCGTGACGTAGCGCGTAAATATTTGATTGATGATCATCTTACTGTGGCTATATTGGAACCCTTGCCTGCAGAAAATGCACAACACTTGGGAGTGTCGTCAACTTTAGTAGCCTCGACAAAACAACATTAATCTAGGACCAGCTAAGTAGAAAACTATGTTTGCGACAAGGTTTTTTGTCATTGTTGCAGTTGCTCTGTTAAGTCTTGCCCCTTCTTGGGTGAGCGCTATTCCTGAAATACAGCATTGGACCACGGAAAACGGGGCGCGAGTTTATTTTTATCCGACCCGGCAGTTGCCCATGGTAGATGTGCAAGTGGTGTTTGATGCCGGATCAGCTCGAGATGAAAGTAGCCCTGGTCTTGCGCAATTAACCAATGCTTTATTGGATAGTGGTACGGCAGAGTTATCCGCTGATGCTGTGGCAGAACGCCTAGACGGCCTAGGCGCTTTGCTTGATACTGGGGCCCGCCGGGATATGGCTTGGCTTTCCTTACGCAGTCTTTCTGAGTCTCGTTATCTACAGCCTGCCATTGATATAGCGGCTCAGGTACTGGCCAAACCAGCTTTTCCAGAGCAAGCCCTCAATCGGGAACGCAATCGTATGATGGCGCAATTACAAAGTCTAGCGCAGTCCCCGGATGCCATCGCTGAGCGTACATTTTATACGGCCCTTTATAAGGGGCATCCTTATGCTTCACCACCGGAGGGTACCGAAACCGGTTTAAAAACCTTAACTCGGAATCAGGTGCAAGCTTTCTATGCTAATTATTATGTGGCTTCCAATGCTGTAGTGGCCATTGTGGGTGATCTGGATCGTAGTGCGGCCGAGCAGCTTGCTAATACCCTGGTAGGGGGACTCGCCCCTGGCGAGTCTGCACCATCCCTACCCGAAGTTCCGCCTCTGACTGAATCTAAAGTAATACGCGTCCCTCATCCGTCGAGTCAAAGTCATATCTATATGGGACAGGTGGGGATGCAGCGGGGTGACGAAGATTATTACAGCCTCTACTTGGGAAATCATATTCTAGGTGGGGATGGTCTAGTATCCAAGCTGGCTCAAGAGATTCGTGGAAAACAAGGGTTATCTTATAGTGTTTACAGCTACTTTTCGCCGATGCGTCAAAAAGGGCCTTTTTTGATGGGGTTACAAACTCGCGCTGATCAAACAGAGCAAGCAGTCAAATTGCTGCATACTACACTGCAAGCGTTTGTCAGTGATGGTCCGAGCGCCACTTTATTAAAAGCCGCCCAGCAAAATATTACGGGCGGTTTTGCCTTGCGAATCGACAGCAATAGCAAGCTTGTTCAGTATTTGGCCGCCATTGGTTTTTATCAATTGCCACTGGATCATTTGCAAACCTTTAGTGCAAAGATCGACGCGCTCTCGTTAGAGCAAGTTGCCGATGCGTTTCGACGTCGTATCGAACCTACTCAGCTGCTCACAGTCATCGTCGGTGGTGCTTAATTAAAAGCTGTATGAATGGTGGTAATAAGACGGCGTAGTAGCAATCAATTACGCATTATTGGTGGCGCCTGGCGCAGTCGCTACATAGATTTCCCTGCTATAGATAGCCTACGACCAACGCCAGATCGGGTGCGTGAAACATTATTTAATTGGTTAGCGCCTTGCATTCAAGGTGCGCATTGCCTTGATTTATTTGCGGGCAGTGGCGCCCTGGGTCTGGAAGCCCTTTCCCGAGGCGCTGCAGAAGTGGTCTTTGTAGATCAACATCCTGTAGTGATTCGCCAATTACACGAGAATTTTACTCGCCTCGGTATTGTCAATGCTTGCACAGTGCAAGCCGATACAGTTTCATGGTTGACAGGACCTTCGCGACCTTTTGATGTGGTTTTTTTAGATCCCCCCTTTGGTCAAGATCTCATAATGCCACTTTGTTTTGCTTTAGAAGAGAGGGGTTGGTTAGCGTCGCCGGCTTGGGTTTACTTAGAATCTGAACAAAGTTTAACGGATTTAAAGCTACCTACCAACTGGCATATTTCCCGCGAGAAAACTGCGGGTCGAGTAACCTATAGACTGGCAATTAGAAAACTGTAAGCGGCGCAAGCTTACTACCGTCCAAAAGGTTACTCTATAATTTTGCAAAAACTTATTTAGGAGAATCTGAGCTATGGCATTATTGATCACCGACGAATGCATTAACTGCGATGTGTGTGAGCCGGAATGTCCCAATACCGCTATTTATCAAGGTGAAGAGATTTATGAAATTGATCCAAAACGCTGCACGGAGTGTGTCGGTCACTTTGATACGCCGCAGTGTGTAGAAGTTTGTCCGGTAGAGTGTATTATTTTGCATCCGGACCATCCGGAAACCCAACAGTCGCTACTGGAAAAATACCATCGCCTAACCGAGGAAGCGGCTAACACCTAAGACGCTCACCAGTACTTTTCATAGATAGCGAGTGTTTCCCCGCGTCGGTCTGACATTTGGCGTTTCGAAGATTTTCTTCACAAGGTACAGTATTGAGTCAGCCCTCTGATACTATTACCTCTAATTTTTCCGCCAGCAGACCCGGTTTAATATGAGTGCGAATTTCTTAGATTTTGAAAAACCCATCGCAGAATTAGAAGATAAGCTCGATCAGTTACGTCGTCTTTGCAACGACACGGAACTGGATATCAGTGAGGAAATGGCCCATTTAGAGGCTAAAAGTATCGCGCTGACAGAGTCTATCTTTGCATCGTTGAGTCCGTGGCAGATTGCTCAGCTGGCGCGTCATCCCTTGCGGCCCTATACGTTAGATTATATCCAGCGTATCTGTACCGATTTTCAAGAACTTCACGGCGACCGGGCATTTGCTGATGATCATGCCATTGTCGCGGGTTTAGCGCGTTTAGAAGGACGCCCTGTTATGTTGATGGGTCATCAAAAGGGACGTGATACCAAGCGTAAGCTGTTTCGCAATTTCGGGATGCCGCGCCCGGAAGGTTATCGGAAAGCGCTTCGGCTTATGAAAATGGCGGAGCGTTTTGGCCTTCCTCTGCTAACCTTTATCGATACGCCAGGCGCTTATCCGGGTATTGGCGCCGAGGAGCGTGGTCAAGGCGAAGCGATTGCCAGTAATTTATTTGCCCTGGTGCAATTACGCACGCCCATCATATCCACTGTCATCGGAGAGGGGGGTTCCGGCGGCGCCTTAGCCATTGGCGTCGGTGATCGTCTGCTGATGCTAGAGTACAGCACCTATTCAGTCATTTCTCCCGAAGGATGCGCTTCGATTCTTTGGAAGAGTGCGGAAAAAGCCCCTGAAGCCGCCGAGGCTATGGGTCTTACTGCCGGTCGTTTAAAACAGCTAGATTTGATTGACGAAGTGGTTAAGGAACCTCTAGGAGGAGCCCACCGGGATATGTCCACGATGGCAGAAAACCTTAAGGCGGCGCTTCTGCAAAAATTACAGGAACTTGATAGCTTAGCGTTAGATGAATTGCTGGAACAACGCTACCAGCGCCTCTTGAGCTACGGTACTTTTAGGGAATTTTCTGACTAAATTACAAACTTGAACCACCCATGGCGCTCTGTTTTGGGGATGTCCAACCTTTATTAGATGCCCACGCCCGTATTCAACGTTTTGTGGTTGCTTACAGCGGCGGTGTCGATTCTCATGTATTGTTACATCTTTTGGTGACCCACTGGCAAAGGTTAGCAGGCCGTAGTGTGGAAGCCGTCTATGTGAATCATGGATTACATCCGGCAGCAATTCATTGGGAACACCATTGCAAAGGGGTTTGTCAGCAAGAGGGTATTGCGTTTACGGCGGTCTCGGTTAACGCTTCGCCGGCTCCCCGAGAGAGTCCCGAGGCGGTTGCCCGACAGGTTCGTTACCAAGCCCTGGCCAAACGCCTGGGACCCCAAGATGCGGTGCTGACGGCTCATCACCGGGATGATCAAGCAGAAACGTTGCTTTTGCAGCTCCTGCGGGGTTCAGGTCCCCATGGACTGGCGGCTATGCCAGCGGCAGCATCATTGGGACAAGGGCTTTTGTTACGGCCGTTACTGAATACCCGGCGCCAAGAAATCTTGGCCTATGCAAAAGCCCATGATCTACACTGGATTGAGGACGCCAGCAATGCTGATTTAGCCATTAGTCGCAATTATTTACGCCACACGGTGCTGCCTTTGCTGCAAGCGCACTGGCCTGCCGCCATCGATACTATAGCGCGTTCTGCACGCCTCTGTGCTGAGGCCAGCCAGCTCTTAGATGAGTTAGCTGATGCCGATCTAGCTCAAGTGACCGACGGTAATGCTCAACGTCTGTCTGTTGCACGTCTGTGCCTATTAACTGAAGAGCGACAACGCAACTGTCTGCGCCGTTGGTTTCATATCCTCAATTGGGCGCCACCCAATGCCGCCCAATTGCACCATATCCTGCAAGATGTTCTGGTTGCTCCCCCTGACCGACAGCCGCATATGCAGTGGTCAGGTGGTGAAGTGCGGCGTTACAGAGATCATTTATTTGCCATGCGGCCGTTACCATTCCATGATCCTACCCAGGTTTTTTCTATTCAGCCAACGGCGCCCCTATCTATTCCCCACATTGGCTGCTTAAATTTATTGCCAGTGCGGGGACAGGGTTTAGCTGCAGGAATATTAGACAATAGCTCGCTGCGTGTGGGTTTTTGGCGTGGTGGAGAGCGTTTTCAACCCGTTGGGCGTGCGCACAGTCAGACGTTGAAAAAGCTATTTCAGACCGCTGGAATACCACCCTGGGAGCGTAACCGGTTACCCCTGTTATATGTGGACGACACCTTGGCTGCAGTGGGTGGGTTAAGGATAAGTACACAATTTGCAGCCGGTCCTGATGAACAAGGCTTTATTTTTACGTGGCAAAAAGCAGCACCTTTTGTTAACGTGTAGACCCGTCTGTAGTCACCTTTTTAGTGTATAAGCATGACGCAATTTATTTTCATCACGGGCGGGGTTGTATCGTCCCTAGGCAAAGGTATTGCAGCCGCTTCTTTAGGGGCTATTCTAGAGGCGCGGGGTCTAAAGGTTACTTTGATAAAGCTAGACCCCTATATCAATGTGGATGCGGGCACCATGAGCCCGTTTCAACACGGTGAAGTATTTGTCACCCACGATGGGGCGGAGACAGATCTCGATTTAGGCCATTACGAGCGTTTTGTGCGGATGACCGCTAGCCAGCGCAACAATTTCACCACCGGGCGCATTTATGCCAATGTCATCGATAAAGAGCGCAAAGGCGATTATCTGGGTGGAACTGTCCAAGTCATTCCCCATATTACCGATGAAATCAAGCGTTGCATTCGTGCAGGCGCTGATGGCGCCCATGTGGTGATGGTGGAAATCGGTGGTACGGTGGGTGACATCGAGTCGTTACCCTTTTTGGAAGCCATTCGGCAGCTCAATTTAGATTTGGGCCGTGGCCAATCGCTGTTTATCCATTTGACCCTGTTGCCTTATATTCAATCCTCTGGTGAACTAAAAACCAAACCGACCCAACATTCTGTGAAGGAACTTCGCTCTATTGGGATTCAACCGGATATTTTATTGTGTCGTTCAGATCGTGAAATTCCCGCTGAAGAACGTCGTAAGATTGCCTTGTTCACCAATGTGGAGCAACGAGCGGTTATCAGTGCCCTTGACGCCGACAGTATTTATCGGATTCCCTTAATGTTACATGCCGAAGGTCTAGATGATATTGTGGTGGAGAGGTTAGGGCTCGCTGTGCCACCGGCGGATCTTGCGGAATGGCGGCAGGTCATGTTTGCCATTGAACATCCTCGGGCTCAGGTTGACGTGGCCATGGTGGGTAAATATGTGGACCTAACGGACGCTTATAAATCCCTCAATGAGGCCCTATTGCACGCTGGTATTCATACCGAGACGCAAGTTACCATCCATTATGTGGATTCTGAAAGCCTAGAGCGTGATGGCACTCTATGCTTAGACGGTATGGACGCGATTATCGTACCTGGCGGTTTTGGGGAACGGGGTGTGGAAGGCAAAATTGAAGCAGTCCACTATGCCAGGGAAAACGCCATTCCTTATCTAGGTATCTGCTTGGGTATGCAGGTGGCCGTCATTGAGTTTGCCCGCCATGTAGCTGGGTTGAAGAATGCGCATAGTACAGAATTTCGTGGCGACGCCACTGATCCGGTGATTGGGTTGATTACCGAGTGGATGACTGAAACAGGTGATGTGGAGCAACGTAGTGCGGATTCGGAGTTGGGTGGCACCATGCGGCTGGGTGCTCAGCCATGTCGGCTTACAGAGGGTACCCGGGCTTGGTTTGCTTATGGCAAACCCGTTATTACAGAACGTCACCGGCACCGTTTTGAATTTAACAACCGTTATCTGGATGTGTTGCAGCGGGCAGGCTTGGTGGTTTCTGGATTCTCGTTGGATAATCGATTGGTGGAAATCATCGAACTTTCGGATCAACCTTGGTTTTTGGGTTGTCAATTTCACCCTGAATTTACCTCCAACCCCCGGGATGGACATCCTTTGTTTCAAAGTTTTATTCAAGCGGCATTACGTCAGCATCGTAAAAAGAAAGGCGCTATATCATGAAACTCTGTGGTTTTGAGGTCGGTCTTGAACATTCTTTGTTTTTAATTGCCGGTCCCTGTGTTATCGAAGGGGAACAGTTGGCTTTGGAGACGGCTGGCACCCTTAAAGAAATGACTCAGCGGCTTGGTGTGCCGTTTATTTATAAATCCTCTTTTGACAAAGCAAACCGTTCATCTCACAGTAGCTACCGAGGCCCTGGCTTGGAAAAGGGGCTGCAGATTTTGGAGATGGTCAAGGCGGAGTTTAACGTGCCGGTATTGACGGATGTCCATGAAGATACGCCCCTGGCGGAGGTGGCCGCCGTTGTAGACGTATTACAGACACCCGCCTTTCTGTGTCGGCAAACTAATTTTATTCAAAATGTGGCTCGCCAAGGCAAACCTGTCAACATAAAGAAAGGGCAGTTTTTAGCACCGTGGGATATGACCCATGTGGTTGCTAAGGCCAAAACCGCCACAGGCAATAATCAAATTATGGTTTGCGAACGCGGTGTTTCGTTTGGCTACAATAATTTGGTCTCTGATATGCGCGCCTTAATGGTCATGCGCACGACAGGTTGTCCGGTGGTGTTCGACGCTACCCATTCGGTGCAACTGCCGGGTGGTCAAGGTAGCGCTTCGGGAGGACAACGGGAATTTGTCCCGGTGTTAGCACGGGCCGCGGTGGCGGCAGGTATTGCCGGGCTTTTTATGGAAACGCATCCCAATCCTGATCAGGCTTTAAGTGACGGTCCTAATGCGTGGCCTCTGGGGGATTTAGAGAAATTACTCATAACGCTTAAAGAGCTTGATGAAGTTGTTAAGAAACAAGGACTTATAGAATTCATGTTGTGAACAAGGATAAGTACATCTGAACTAGCTGTTGCCTAGTCAATTGCTTTGGGTAAAGCTTAGGCGCTGGTTTACATTAATTACTAAATTCAGTCAGTTTATGAGGAGCAATGATTTATGTCTGCAATTACCGCTATTCAAGGTCGTGAAATACTGGATTCCCGGGGCAATCCGACGGTTGAAGTAGATGTTACCCTAACGTCAGGCGCAAAGGGTAGCGCAGCAGTGCCCTCTGGTGCTTCCACAGGTACCCGCGAAGCGGTCGAACTGCGCGACGGCGATGCTAACCGCTATGGTGGCAAGGGTGTGCTTAAAGCGGTCGCCTCCGTCAATGGTGAACTACGTGAAGCGCTGATGGGTATGGAAGCCACCGATCAAGCGGCCATCGATCAAAAAATGATCGATCTGGATGGCACCGATAATAAAGGCCGGTTGGGGGCCAACGCCTTATTAGGTATTTCTCTTGCTACAGCGCGGGCAGCCGCGGCCGATGCTGGCGTGCCTTTGTATAAGTATTTAAATCCTAACGCACCTTATAGCTTGCCAGTGCCCATGATGAATATCCTCAACGGTGGCGCCCATGCTGATAATAGTGTGGATGTCCAAGAGTTTATGATTATGCCCATCGGGGCGCCTAGCTT
>CAZGON010000153.1:0-206 GCA_964527085.1 uncultured Candidatus Competibacteraceae bacterium | reverse complement strand
GTGTTAAAAAAGAAAGGCATGAACACCGCTGTCGGCGATGAAGGTGGGTTTGCGCCTAATTTACCTTCCAATGAGGCTGCTCTAGAGGCTGTGATGGAAGCCATTACTCAGGCGGGTTATAAGCCCGGCAAAGATATTTATATCGCGTTGGATGTGGCTAGCTCTGAATTTTATAAAGACGGTAAATATCATTTAGAGTCCGAGGG
>CAZGON010000152.1:0-10008 GCA_964527085.1 uncultured Candidatus Competibacteraceae bacterium | reverse complement strand
AGATGAGCGCCACCATGGGAGTAGTCACCGTCTTTTCGTAGCGGTCGGTGGTGGCCCCGTTCTCGTCAAGTTCTTTGTAATCGACTCTAAAACGCCGCGCCCCGACCTGCAAGGTCCACTGCTCACCAAAGCCGATGCTGTCAAACAGGGTAATGCCGTATTCTTGTCGCTCAAGGACCAAATAGGGTCGCGGTGGAATTATGCCACTCTGTGCAAATTCTGGTGTTGGTTGATAAATATTACCCATGCCTACCGGCTCAAACACGCCATCGCCAAAGCGAATATCGTAGTCAAGCCCAAATACACTGGCGCTCAACTCATGACTGATCCAACCGGTCTCAAACTGACCGTTGACCCGTAACTGGCCAGATAACGGGTTACGTTCTTCATCGGGTGAGTTGTACTCGTAAAAGGTATAGTCACCCACCGCGTTGACGTCGTCGATCTGCGCACTGCGATCGTCACGGCTTAGCCACTGGCGCAGCACTTGAGCGGTTACCGTCCAGTCCTTGTTGAGGGTATGCTCAAGCCGAGCGCCGAGATTAGTGACTCTGGTGTTATAAGTGGTCCATTCCTGGCCGAGAAATCTGTCGGCATCTACGTTTTCTGGGAGACGCACACCATCCAATAGCGGATAGCCGGTAGAACTGGTGCTATCGAATTCGTGATGATCGGCGTCAATATTAAGGGTTGTGGCAGGTAAGATGCGCCATTCATAGGCCGCTGCTAATAGATAGCGCTCGCCGTCGATCTCATCGATGTATTGATTGAGATCTTGGTAGGCTAGGTTGATACGTAGTCCCTGGTTATCATCGGGACCGAAACGACGGGATAGATCAGCGTGGAAGCGATAGCCACCGTCTTCATCCACATCGGCAAATAGCCGCGTGAGGGGCGCTAGGGTCGGGGTTTTGGTGACGTAGTTCACGATACCCCCGGGCGCACCGAGACCGTAATAAAGACCTGGTAGACCCTTGAAGATTTCGATTCGTTCTACATTTTCCAGGGCTGTTACCGCTTGATTGATATGGTTCAGGCCGTTGCGCTTATAATTTTGCCAATTATCCAGGGCAAAACCGCGAATGTTGACGCTGTCGTAATAGGTTGGATTAGAAAAAGATTCCTGCACACTGGCGTCGTTTTTAATCACATCCGATAACCGAACAGCGCGTTGATCTTCGATAATCTGACGGGTAATGACATTGACCGAATGCGGAGTTTCCAATAGCGTTTGCCGACCTAAACCAGTGACGCTTTGGGTGGCTGCGCGGTAGGCGTCGCTTTCCGCCTCAAGCCCATAGTCTGTGGGGGTGTCGGCTTCCACCGTCACGGGGGGCAAAGTCACCTGGTCATCGTTTTCGGTTTGTGCAAAGCCAACAGGCAGCACTATAACCAGCAATACGGCGTACAACCGTTTATTATTATTCATCAATAGCATACCTTTTCTAGGTTTTGTAGTAATCACTCACCCTTCCGTCATTCTCGCCATGGACTGGCGAGAATCCAATGCCGTGGACGGCAAGCACCGGTAGACAACCGCCTGTCACCCTCCCTGGCAACTGGATTCCGGCAATCCCTGCCGGAATGACGGATGAGCAGTTAGGTTTTGTAGAGAGTTTTTAGCTGCAGTTGGGGTACCATCTGGGGGTACAGGCACCACTAATGGGCAACCCAGCACCGGGTGAGGTATAACCATCACAGGTATATTAAACGTGCGGCTTATAATGCTTGGGGTTAGCACCTCGACCGGTGCGCCCTTAGCTTCCAGACGGCCTTGCTTAAGCACCGCCACTTGGTCTGCGTATTCGGCCGCTAGATTAAGATCATGCAGCACCGCGAGCACACCCACCCCCTGGCGAGCAAACTGCCGCGCCAAACGCAAGGTGGCATGTTGATGCGGTAGATCTAAGTTTGTAGTGGGTTCATCCAGCAGTAGATAGCGGGGTTCATGGGTGGCTAGGGGTTGCCAAATCTGCGCCAGCACCCGCGCCAATTGTACTCGCTGACGCTCACCTCCGGATAAAGTGGGATAAAGCCGCTCGCTTAAATGGTCGACTTCAGTGGTGGCTAGCGCCTGCCGAGCAATACGAAAGTCTGCGGCACTCTCACCACCGCTATGGGGGCTACGACCCATTAACACCACCTCGAGAACTGTAAATGGGAAGCTTAAATTTGATTGTTGGGGCAGAACTGCCCGGCAACGAGCACGTTGTTTCAAAGACCAGGCAGCAAGGGGTCTGGCATTCATCCGCACGGTACCGATTGTGGGAAAAATTTCACCAATCAGTGCTTTTAATAATGTGGATTTGCCGGCCCCGTTTGGCCCTACTAGAGCCAACACCTCACCAGGAGCGACGGACAACCTGATAGACTCCAGCAGAGAACGATTGGCAATATAAAAACTGATTTCTTGTGCCGTCAGCATCACCAGTAACTCGTGCGCCGTTGACTTAGCAACAGCCATAGAAAGAAGGGTCCGCCGATGAGTGCGGTAATGATGCCAATGGGCAGCTCAGCCGGCGCGACTAAAGTTCGGGATAGCAAATCCGCACCCAGCAGCAGGCTTGCGCCGAGTAACATAGAGCCTGGCAACAGATAGCGGTGATCGGGACCCATAATAAGCCTTACCAAATGCGGCACCACCAACCCAATGAAGCCAATGACACCGCTTACAGCCACTGCCGCACCCACCGCCAACGCCACACAGACAACCACTTGTCGTTTAATTCGATCCGTATTAAAACCCAGGTGCCCGGCCTCGGATTCTCCCAACACAAAGGCATTCAGTCCACGCGCCAAGTAAGGTATAAACAGCAAGGGCAGAATGATAAACAGCGCTGCCGCCCCAAGGGTTGGCCAAGTCACCCCGCTAAGACTACCGAGATTCCAGAAGGTCAAGGTGCGCAACTGTTGATCGTCCGCCAGAAAGGTGAACAAACCAATGCCTGCGCCGACCAGTGCATTAATAGCAATACCTGCCAACAGCATGGTGGTTACGACGGTGCGACCTGCTTCGGTAGCCAAGCGATAGACCACGACAGTCGTTATCAAACTGCCCGCAAAGGCTGCAACGGGTAGGGTAAAAGCCCCCAGCCAGGTGGTTAAAAACGCCAGACTGGTGCTGCCTAAGACAATCACCGCGACAGCCGCCAACGCTGCACCGGCAGACACACCGATTAAGCCAGGATCCGCCAAGGGGTTACGAAACAGCCCTTGCATTGTGGCCCCGGCGGCGGCCAGCGCTGCACCCACCAGTATCCCGAGTAATGTGCGGGGCAAACGGATAGCCATGATTACCGCCTCGTATTGTGGTTCTAAGGCAGCCAAATCAAGCCCCACTTGCGCAAGTAGCACAGCCACTACCTGGCCCAGGGGAATGGGTACCGCACCAATCCCTATGGAAAGCAAACTCACCACCACCAATATCACTATGAATCCACCTAAACTCAAGCGAGCTTGCCGGTGCCGTTTATACAATCCTGTTGTGGCAATGTCGGTTTGCGGCAGGGAAAGACTAGACTCACTCACTGGGTTAACTTGTGCAACTGATTAGCCAGTTGAGCCACCGCCTGTCCTGTACGCGGTCCAAAACCCAACAAAAAAAGGCCATCCATGGCCACGACGCGATCCTCTCGACCAGCCGGGGTATTAGCTAGACCGATGCGATCAATTACCTTTTGCTTGCCACCTAACGATACTAGATTACGGCGGGTGATTAACACAATTTCTGGGGCTGCAGCGACCACCGCCTCGGGTGTTATGGGCTTATAACCCGTGAAGGCATGACCCATCACGTTAACGCCACCGGCCAATGTGATCATGGCGTCGGCCACCGTATCGCCACCACCTGACATATCGGCGCCGGAACCAATATGCAGTAGAAACAAAATACGGGGTTTATCATGGACAGCCTGTACTATCTGTCGAGCATCAGCAAGATCAGTATTTATACGTTTGACCAGTTGTTCCCCCTGGGGAACTCGTCCCAGCACCCGAGCCACCGCACGCACCTTAGCGTGCAAACCCGCCACTGTCGGTTGATTGGGTATAAAAGCGATCTCAACACCCACCGCCTGAACTTGCTGGAGAACTTCAGGAGGTCCAGCATCATCGTTTAACAAGAGTAGATCAGGCTGCAAAGCTAAGATTCCCTCGGCAGATAAGTTTCGCTTGTAGCCCACATTAGGTAAGTCTTTAACCGTATTGAGCGGATATTGGCTAGTGGTATCCACGCCTACCAACCGTGCTTCAGCGCCCAACGCATAAACGATTTCGGTGAGTGCCCCGTCCACCGAGACAATGCGTTCCATGGCGGTTGCAGCACCGCTCCATACACTGAGTAAAAGTAGCAAACTCGCTAGCAACATGGTTAATTTTTCCAACGCGGCAGATCAACCAATAGTTGCCGCCAGGTAGTGGATTCTTTTTGACCACTGCGACGTTGGCCAAAAAATTGGACCAGCGGTTTACCTTGGTGGTCATACAGCTCTAAAGCGGTAACATGGCCGTCAGCAGTCGGCTTACGCACAATCCAAGTACTCGCAACAGCCGCTTCACGTAAATGAAAATTAAACTCAAGATCAAGAACATTAAACCAATCCCCAACACTGACCAGGTGGTGGACTGTCCCGGTATGGA
Organism: uncultured Candidatus Competibacteraceae bacterium; assembly: GCA_964527085.1. Lineage (GTDB taxonomy): Bacteria > Pseudomonadota > Gammaproteobacteria > Competibacterales > Competibacteraceae > CAYRGG01. Next base: position 5,370 of record CAZGON010000152.1, on the reverse strand, counting down.
TTTGGATGACACCACGGTTGCGGACAAACACCATAATGGGCAGACGAATATCGCTCACCGCTTCTAACACTTGGCGATAGGCGTCTACTGCAACGGGATATGCCAGATCCGAACCGATCAGACGCAACCCTTGCAACCGCTGCACCTTAAACTGCTTGAGCAAACTGAAAAATTCATGGGTATGTTGCATGGCTTGCCAAGCTTCACGAAAACCAGCCACGTCGATGGCGGCGTCGGGGAGAGCCTGCTCTGGTGTCTGTAAAGGCTGCACAGTTAGTTCCGTGCGTTGCCCAGGAAGCACACAACGAGTCACTAGCTGAGCGAAGTGGGCCAAATTAGATTCAGCGGTTAGAAAGATTTTATGGACTGAAGACCCAAAGGCGTCAAAAAATTGCAAACTACGCCGTGGAGAGTCTTGGGTATGTTCGGTAACTGCAAACCCATATACCCAATGATCAAGAAATAGACGCAGATCAATCGCCTCACCAATGATTGAACCCATGCGGTGTGGACGATAGATATCTACTCGCTCCACAGGCCCGGTTTTTTCTATCACCACATGGTCACTGCGCGTCAGCGCCATGACCAGCCCAAGGGATGGCAGTTCTTCAATCAACTGACTAAAATCCCCACCGAGCTGCAGGGCCGTTTTGCCGCAACCACTGGCGATGAGCTCTGCTTCGCTAACCTCTAATGCGATGGCTGCATCCCGCACACCCATACGAGGATGATCTGCTCTAAAACTGGCCCAGCGCTGGTTGAGTTCATGAGCGGTTGATGGGCGCTGTATTGTCTCTGTGGTCATTGTTTAGCTTTCCCTTTTAGCGTCGCTGCAGATAATACAGAAAACATGGCAACACCTCGATGACAGGCACTGCGTCGAAAACAAGATGGTCGAGTCATATTCTTTATTGCTGGCTCACTATACCTTTCAAAAATAAATAATGCAAATCATTATTGTTTGCATTTATGTATGCGATACTGTATTTAGTTAGAATGACATTTGCACACTACTCCACTTGAGTTTCTAAATATTTTTCTCAATCAATTTACATTTATAGTGAAACTGCAGGAGAATTTTTGTTGCGTATTGTTCCCTTAAAGTATCAACGCTCAACCTTCTTTATGATCGGTTTTCTTGGCATCGTCATTAATTCCCTCGCACAGCAGCAAAACGATGGCAGCACAATGCTGGGTCCCATCGCCGTTACCGCGACCCGTAATCCAATCGATTCATTCACCTACCCCGGTGTGGTTAGCGTGCTCGATCGTGATGACATCCTGCGACGTGTTCCTTCGACCCCCGCTGATCTACTGGATCAAATTCCTGGCGTTACTTTCTTCGGCGGCCCCCGCCGCACGGGTGAAGTACCTAGCCTGCGGGGTTTTTCCGGGGAAAATATTGTGATTTTGTTGGACGGTGCTCGGCAAAATCTTAACTCTGCCCACGATGGTCGGTTTTTCCTCGATCCAGATTTGCTGCAGAGTGTGGAAGTTTTACGTGGACCGGCATCATCCCTTTACGGCAGTGGCGCGGTGGGCGGAGTGCTTTCCTTTCGCACCGTCGACGCTAAGGATTTGCTGGAACCTGGTGAACAGTACGGCGCACGATTTCGGCTTGGTTATCAAACTGTCAATGATGAACAACTGTACAGCGTGACCGGCTTTGGTCAATGGGATGACCGCCTTAACGGCCTTGCTAGTATTGCCTATCGACGCTCGGGGGATATTGACCTAGGCAGTGACGATAGTTTGGATGCTCGTGACCGCATCGTTTCAGCACTTGTCAAAAGCAATCTCGATATCACTGAACATCTGGGATTAGAGCTATCTTGGCAACGCCTTAATAATGACGCGAGAGAACCCAATAATGGACAAGGGGGTAATACTGTCACACCCACCAGCGACGCACTGCTTACCAATGAAGTCAATAAAGATATTCTCACCGATTCTCTGCGTGCTGAACTCAGCTATCAACCGGATAATTTTTGGATCGATGCCCGTGCCTTGGTCTATTTCACCAACACCGACATTGATGAAGAAAATGTTGATGACACCGATGTGGTCGTCTCCCGAGACGTGGGAACTTTGGGTTTTACTCTGGATAATCGAACATCTGTTATTTTTTCGGATAACGCCGATGCTGTCTTCACCTACGGTATTGATTTCTATCGGGATGAACAGCGCGGACAAGACAGTCGCAGTCTTGATGGCAGCCGAGACGGCGTACCCGACGCGGAAACGGAGTTCTTCGCCGGCTTTGTCCAACTTGAGTTGACGGCGGAGAACTTCTTGGGTCTACCCGGAAAACTAACCCTGATTCCCGGCGCACGCTTCGATGCCTTTAAAAGCAATGCCCAAGCTGAAGCGGGTAGCAATGATACCGACGAAAATGAATTCTCACCGCGGATCGGTTTATCCTATGCACCCACCCCCTGGGCGCTGTTATTCGCAAGCTATGCCGAGGCATTTCGAGCGCCGTCCATCAACGAACTGTATCTAGATGGCCTGCATTTTCAGATTCCCTTTCCTAACACCAGCAGTACAAATTTCTTTATACCCAATCCTGATTTAGTGCCGGAGCATTTTGAAACTGTCGAAGTCGGTGGCGGTTTAAATTTTGATAGGGTTATCACCAATGATGACCAGTTTCGTGTAAAGGCAGCCTATTATTGGACCGACGCGGAAGATTTAATCGATCTGTTTGTCAATCAACCACCCCCCAATGATGCCTGTTTTTTTCCCATTCCAGGCTTGACCTGCGCCAACGGTACCACGGAATCCCGCAATGTCAGTCAAGCGGAGCTAGAGGGTTTCGAATTGGAGTCTTCCTACGACAGTCGCCGACTGCGGTTAGATATTAGTTATGCTTGGATTGATGGCGAGGATAAAGAAACGGGTGATTACTTAGGTGTGCTCACACCCGGACAGTTATTTACCAATATTGCCTTTAAACTGCCAGAGATAAATGCCCTCATTGGGCTACGCAGCACCTTTGCCGAAAGTTTTGACAAAGTCAATGATCCAGACCAGGAACGGGACAGCTACAACGTCCACCATGTCTATGCCTCGTGGCAACCGTCAGGGCAACTGGCAGGATTGCGCCTGGATGTGGGCATTGACAATATCGCCGATGAGAACTATAGCCGGGTATTTACCAACGCCAGCGAGACCGGCCGGAATTTTAAAACGGCATTAAGCTATCGATTAGCTTGGTAAATTAACCCAGTCTTTTTTAATGCCTAGGATGCCACACCTGCTAGATTCCTGGGCGGGAATGACGTTTTTGGCTACACGGGATTGTTCACACGATGCCGAGCCCGATACCGACACGCCGTATCATCAATTTTAGCAGCGTAGCGCCAGCTCGCTATGTCTGACAGCGCCACGCCGCCAATGACTTGTGATTACTCAAAGTTGGCTTGTAGACCAATGGTGAAAGCGGCAGGCTCGCCGGGTGCGAAAATGGCGTTATCCTGACCATTCAGATTGTTGCGTGCACCGATGACGGTTGATGCATATTCCTCATCGGTGATATTTCTGCCTTCAGCAAAAACTATAAAGTTACCGGTGTCATAACTGATGCGTGCACCTAGAGTCGTATAACCATCAGCTTGAAGTGTGTTGGCATAGTCGGCATAGCCCCCATCGGGAACATGGGTAACAAAGGCTTCAACCAAAAAATCCTGCAAACGATAACCAAGCCGGCTTTCTATTAAATGCTCGACGACAATCGGCAACTGATTATTGCCGAACGTGTCATCATCATCGAATTGTGCCTCTGTCCAGGTCCAATCCAGACCTAAGCGAAGCAGATCACCGGTTCGGATCAGGTCTTGCGCGACATCTATGTTGGCAGCCGCCTCAACCCCCCAACGCAGGGTGTCGTCAGCATTACCGACGGAAGTCACGTTTTGAGTGACAGCATCGGTGGTGGACACGATTTCGTTTTCCAACCAGATCCGGTAGAGGGTTAGATCCAGGGCGACCGGGCCGAGTTGACCACGACCGCCGATTTCCACTGTAGTTGCGCTTTGTTCGTCCAGATCGCGGGTGATAGGTCGGCGCGGGTCGTCGCCGTTGAGCAGCGCATTGGCTGGACCAGGCGTTCCAGCCACATTAATCAACAAAACATCATAGGTGGGTGGTTCGATCAAATGACTGACGCCGGCAAACAACGCAAAATCCGCTGCCACATTGTAAGTCATAAAGGCCAGCCCATTAAAACCGTCGTAATCACCATCAAGCTCGGCGGCTGGACGCGCTGGGCGGGTGGTGAAGTTGTCATCGAGGTCACGTTCATGAATATCCCACCCGGCAGCCAGATTTAACTGTAGCTGATGGGTTAGATCAACATCGAACACGCCTTGCAGGGTCAGGCGGCTAGCCTGCAGATCATTATCGGCCCACTGCGACCCTTTAGCGCCGCTGAAGGTGGGGGGTGTGCCGCCGCCGTTGAAAAACTGCGATTGTTGCCGGTCGTTGTGTTGGTAGATCAGATTGGCGCCCCATTCCGCATCACGCTGACCGAAGGCAAGTGCCTGACGATAACGGGCGGCCAGCGACCAATCTTGGTTGTCCTCAACTTGCACGTCACGGCGGCGGAACTCGACATCGGTTTGCATATAACCAAGATTGATATCGAGTTGTTGGCCTTCGCGTTGATAGGCGAATCCGGTCGCCACTCGAATGCGCTCGGAGAAGCGACGCCAGTCACCGATGATGTTGTCGGGCTGGGCCGCGTCGGACCCAGCATCGATCTGGGCCAAGGTCTGTGGACCCGGCAGTTCTAGCTCCGAGTCGCTCCACAGCAGTGAGGCGTGGGCAATTATGGATTGACTCAGCGCACTTTCGACACGGCCATAGCCGCGTGCGGCTTCCTGCTGGTTGTGTTGGCGGAAGCCGTCTTGCTCAAAGTAAGTAAGACTTGCAAACCCATTGCTGTCGCCGCCACCGGAGATGGCCGCTTGGCCACGCCTATAGTCAAAGCTGCCGGTTTCAGCACGCAGCAGACCGCTGGTGGGGCCTTCGCCACTGCGGTCGTTGAAATCCACCACGCCGCCCAATGCGGCAGCGCCTTCCAGCGCCCCGCGCCCGCCGCGCAGAACCACCACATCGTCAAACAGCAGCGGATCAATCCATTCGACGAAATCGAAACTGGTGTCGCCGTAGGTCATCGGCAAGCCGTCGAAACGGAGTTCGATACCGCGTCCAGCGGGCTGTGTGCCCCGTTGCAGACCAGAGCCGCGAATGGAAAAGCGGGGATGATCGATACCCCCAAAAACCGGTTCGAGAGTCACTCCCGGCGTACCGCGAAATATAGCATTTGAAGAGGCACTTAAGACATAATAGGGCATAGTGAAAACGCAG
>CAZGON010000151.1:0-10016 GCA_964527085.1 uncultured Candidatus Competibacteraceae bacterium | reverse complement strand
GCAGGTCCGCCCCGCAAATGCCCCAGCAGCGAAAAAGCCACTTTAATAAAATAATTACCAGCGCCAGCCCGTTCCAGCAACGCGCCAAACAGCACAAATAGAAAGACGAAATCTGTGGAGACTCCCAGGGCTATGCCAAATACCCCCTCAGTGGTAATCCACTGATGGTTGGTTACCTGAAAAAGGGAGGCCCCTTTATGGGCAATCACGCTGGGCATATACGGCCCAAAAAAAGTATAGCCGAGCAGAATAATGGCGATGATTGCCAGGGGCGGTCCCAAAGCGCGGCGGGTGGCCTCCAGCAACATCACGATGCCTACCCCGGCCACAAACACATCGATTTCGGTAGGTGCGCCTGGGCGTCGGGAGAGATCGTCATAAAATAAGAAAATATAGGCTGCGCTAAAGGCTCCGGCGATGGCAAAGATCCAATCTTGAATGGGAATAAAATGTCGCGGTGAGTGCTTTAACGCGGGAAAAGCGATAAATGCCAAAAATAGCGCAAAAGCCAAATGAATAGAGCGGGCTTCAGTGGTATTTAAAACGCCAAAATTTAGTATAAAAGGCAACGGTGACGCATACCACAACTGGAATAAAGACCAGGCCAGGGCGACGCCGACTATGACTTTGCCGGTCCAGCCGGGGGGTTGCCGGGCGCCTGTGTCAGCCTGGGCAACAATAGCCTGGGCGCTTTTATCGTCTACGCCAGTGCTATATACATCGACCATACCCGGTTTATCCTGTGCAAAAGATGGTTGTTGATTAGATACTAGTCGATAACAAGGGTTTTGTCGGAATGGTTACCAAAGTCAGGGCAAATAATTGCCAAAACAAACAGTCACCATACCAATGAACTGTTAAACCAACCCTGCTGGGGCAGTAGGCGGTTGTATAAGCTGTAGTGAATATTATTGTCGGTCATAAAGGCTATAAAGCTATTTGGTGAAGGGCTGATATAAAAAAGTCCTAGCAGCACCACATACATAGCGAACGTTCCATAGGGATTGCCTAGCGTGCCTAGATTAAAGGCAGTCCCAAAGGAACGTTTTAATTGCATACCCACCAAATTGACACTATAAAACTCATCCAAAAGAAGATGGACGATAAACCCTAACAACACGAAGAGACCACAGAACCACGCCTGTAATGCGGAAGCACCCAAGAAGTGATAAGCGATTAAAACCGTTAATAAGGCAAAACACGCCCCGGCAGGCAGGGAATGAATAAGACCACGATGCACTGTAATCCGAGTGAACAAGCTAAACACGCCATAACGGATGATCAAGAAACAGGCGAGCCACAAAATCACTAGCTCAACCAAAGAAAAGTGCTGGCCAAAAGTAAATACCGCTAGAAAACCACCCATCACAGCGAGCACATGGGAAGTAATGCGCAGCGGCACAGAGGTATCGGAGTCAATATCCGGTAGTAACCCACCTATAACACCTAACAGAAAATAACCCATTACAGCAAGGTTAGTCATTTCCCCAGTCATAAACAGGGCAGTGGCGGCAATACCGCTGACTAACGCAGCGCCTACGGTATGAGTCTTAAAATCTGCCATTGCCGTGGATGACTATACATTTTGTAGGCCCCCAGTGTCCCCGGTTGCGCAATGCACTAACCCTGGCGTATCAAATCTCGTAGGTCAATGATGGCGGCGTTAGCCCGGGAGATATAAGAGGCCATGACCAGGGAGTGATTAGCGAGTGGACCAAAACCTTGGCCGTTGAGCACCATGGGAATAAGCATATCTGCATTGGCGCCTTCTAACTCACGGATGACTTGATTTAAAGATACCACCGCATTTTTATCATCTAAAATATTAAAAAAGTCGATCCGTAGCGCTTTAAAGGTATGTAATAACGCCCAGGTATAACCACGGGCTTCATAAAACACATCGTCGATTTCTAGCCAAGGCGTTTGCACTTGGCGTTGTTCAGGGGTGGGCGTGGACTGAGTCGCACTACGTTCGCCAGCCAAATCTACATTAAAGCGAATTTGCCCAACGCTGGCCCCCAACCGTTGCGCGAGACTCCCTAAGCGTTTTTCCACAACCTGCAAATAAGCTCTTAAATTATCGGCCCGTGCGAAAAATTGCCCATCTTGATCGTTGGCATCGGCCAAGCGATTAAGATACTTATCTAGCGCCTCAACACCTTTTCTATACTCTGATTCGCTGGAAGGTAAAATCCAAGACTCTGAATCGTAGTTAAATTGCGGATCAGCCACCGCGAGATCTTTGTCTTCTACTGATTGACTCTGGGAACGGCTAAAGTCATTACGCAGTGAACGAGAAGAATCTCGTAGCTCCGTCAGCGCCCCAAATTCCCAGTTGGGGATATTATCTAAATACACACCTGGCGGCGTCTTATCGTTACTCAAGTAGCCACCGCGTTTATCGAGGAGGGTTTCAGCGATCCGGATCAGCGCTGCGGTGGTGTAATAACCGGTCACTAACTTTTCTTCCGCGCCTTGCGCTTTGGCCAAAGCATTTTCCCGGACGTCGAAAAAAGCCGGTTCCCGAGACCAGATTACGCCAAGGACTATCACCACAACCACATAGGTGACTAGCAACATACCGGCCGTCCACAACATTCCTTTTTCCCGCCAGGTGCGTGGACTATAAATATAGACCAGGCGACCTACCCCATCGCGGGTTTTTTCGGCTGCCGCCTTTGATTTATCGATAAAAAAATCTTTTTTAGCCATATAAAACCTTATTAGTGTTATTTAATTTTTCTAGCCGGTAATACAAGGAACTGCTAGAAAGAAATCATATTATTTATTTAAGATGCTGCATACGCTGGCGTTGTTCATTTAACTCCGCCGCTGCGGTCTTTAGCTCAGCAACCCGGGTACGCTCCTTATCCACCACATGCACCGGCGCACGGCCAAGAAAATCAGGATTATCAAGTTTAGCTTGCCCCCGCACTAACTCTTTGGTTATTTTCTCGATCTCTCGGCTAAGGCGGGCGATTTCCGCATCTTTGTCGATCACGTCGGCGAGGGGTATCAACACCTTCATAGCCCCCACCAACGCCATAGCGGATTCCGGTACCGTATCGTTATCCTTAAGCCAAGTGATATCGCCTAACCGACCTAAACTGGTGAGATAAACCCGGTTGTGGGTTAGCCGGTCTAAATCCTCTTGGGTACCGTTTTGCAGTAACACTGGCAGTGGCTTACCCGGGGCGATATTCATCTCAGCGCGGATGCGTCGCACCCCTAGCAGGAATTGTTGCAGCCAGTTGATTTCCGCTTCCGCTGGCGCATCCAGCAGTGCATTGTCGGGCATGGGAAAAGATTGGTAGAGAATCGTATCACCACTAACACCGGCTAGGGGCGCTACCCGCTGCCAGATCTCTTCGCTGATAAAAGGCATAATGGGATGGACTAAACGCAGCAGCGCTTCGAGAACCTGCACCAAGGTGCGGCGCGTGCCACGACGGCTAGCGTCATGGCTATCGGCTTCGGTGAGCACCGGTTTAGATAACTCCAAATACCAATCGCAGTAGTTGTTCCAGGTAAACTCATAGATGGCCTGGGCGGCATGATCGAAACGGTAATTTTGCAGTGCTTCGTTGACATCCTGGGCAGTGGCCTGCAGCCGCGATAAAATCCAACGGTCCGCCAAGGTTAGTTGAATGTTGCCGCCGTTAAGATCCGTATCCTGCTGCTCGGTATTCATCAACACATAGCGGGCGGCATTCCAGAGCTTATTGCAAAAGTTACGGTAGCCTTCCACCCGGCCCAGATCGAATACCACGTCCCGGCCGGTGGTGGCCAAAGCCGCAAAGGTGAAGCGCAAGGCATCGGTGCCGTAGGGGCGAATCCCTTCCGGGAATTGCCGGCGGGTGGCTTTCTCAATCTTGGGGGCCATGTGGGGCTGCATAAGCCCAGTAATCCGTTTAGCCACCAGATCTTCCAAGCCAATACCGTCGATGATATCGATGGGGTCCAGTACATTACCCTTAGATTTGGACATTTTTTGGCCGTCCGCGTCCCGCACTAGACCATGGATATAGACAGTCTTGAAGGGTACTTCATCCATAAATTTAAGACCCATCATAATCATCCGGGCCACCCAGAAGAAAATAATGTCGAAGCCTGTGACCAAGACGCTGGTGGGATAAAAGGTGTTAAGTTGTTCGGTTTGGCGGGGCCAACCTAGGGTGGAAAAGGGCCATAGGGCGGAGGAAAACCAGGTATCGAGCACATCGTCATCCTGGCTGAGTTTTATCTCGTCAGCGAGGTCATTTTTTTTGCGAATCTCCGCTTCGCTACGGCCTACATAGACATAGCCTTTATCATCATACCAAGCAGGAATGCGATGACCCCACCAGATTTGTCGACTGATACACCAATCCTGAATATTGTTAAGCCACTCGTAATAGGTTTTGTCCCAGTTTTCGGGAATAAACTTAATCCGGCCGGTTTTTACCGCCGCGATGGCTGGACCCGCTAAGGGTCCCGCCCGAATAAACCATTGATCAGTGAGATACGGCTCAATGGCAGCATTGCTGCGGTCGCCCCTTGGCACCATCAGTTTATGGGGTTGCACCGTGTCTAAAAGACCTGCTTCCTCCAGATCCGCCACGATCTTTTTACGCGCCTCATAACGGTCCATACCTTGGTAACGTTGGGGCACGCTATCATTAAGGCGAGCATCGGGGGTAAAAATATTGATCAATGGCAGATTATGACGTTGTCCCACCCCATAATCGTTGAAATCATGACCAGGGGTGATTTTAAGACAACCAGTACCAAAGGTGGGGTCTACATAATCATCAGCGAGAATGGGAATAAGCCGATCTGTGAGGGGTAAAGCCACATGCAAACCGATGAGATGCTTATAGCGTTCGTCTTCGGGATGGACAGCCACTGCGGTGTCACCGAGCATGGTTTCTGGGCGGGTGGTGGCCACCACCAGGTCGCCGCCGCCTTCCGCCAGGGGATAGCGAATATGCCATAGGGAACCGTTTTCTTCGTCGCTGATCACCTCTAGATCCGACACTGCCGTGCGTAACACCGGGTCCCAATTGACTAACCGTTTACCGCGATAGATCAAACCTTCCTGGTAAAGGCGAATAAACTCTTCTTGGACAGCCTCAGTCAGTTCCGGGTCCATGGTAAAGCATTCACGGGACCAGTCCAGGGAGGCGCCCATGCGGCGCAGTTGTTGGGTGATGGCGCCACCCGATTGTGCTTTCCAGGTCCAGATACGCTCAATAAAGGCGTCTCGGCCTAGATCATGACGGGTTTTGTTTTCCGCCGCCAGCTGCCGCTCCACCACCATCTGGGTTGCAATCCCGGCGTGATCACTGCCTGGCTGCCAGAGGGTTCGATAACCGCGCATCCGATGATAACGAATCAGGGCATCCATAATGGTATCTTGGAACGCATGGCCCATATGCAGCGTGCCGGTCACGTTGGGCGGTGGAATCATAATGCAGTAGGGTTCGCCCTCCCCTGAGGGGGCAAAATAACCGCCTTTTTCCCACGTATTATACCAGCGTTGTTCTAGGAGTTTAGGATCGTAGGTTTTTTCCATTGCGTCATCGATTGGTTATGCTAGCAAGGCGTACAAATAACACGGTTTTTGAATTAGAAAAAGTATACCCTACTTGTTTTCACTTACCGAGGCGAGCAGAAAGGTTTTAAGGTGAGCTAGCATTTTGCGCAACCTGTTTAGAACGCACAAATTCGTAAACATTACCCACCGTTTCGAAAACCTCAGCGCTAATCTCATCGTCTTCAATCACGATACCAAAACGCCCTTCGAGGGCGGTGATTAATGCGATGACTGTGGTGGAGTCAAATTCGGGTAAGCTGCCCAAAAGGCCCGTGGCGCTATCCAATTGTTGAACTCGATCATCATCCAACTGTAAAACTTCACCGATTACTACTTTAACCTCATTAAAGGTTATCATTTGCCATCTCTCCTCAATGAGGCCCAACACTTGGTAAGCGTCGGATCCCTCGCAATCAAACAGTTCTAAACCAAAGGCTCAGAGTGGCAAGCCGTTATTAAGAAACTGTTTTAACATTATCTTTATCAACAGCTCTCGATTTCAGAGGCGACAAGATAACTTTGTTGTGCAAAAGAATCTAGAGGCAGCGCTTTGAGACCTACTAATTTGTTTCTCAAAGACGGGATACCACCATATGGCGACTCTATAAAGCAGTCACATTGTCGCCAAATTCTCATGACAGCTCAGCCCTTGTCACAAACTTTTAGCCGTTCCCAAGGTCAGACGCTAGCGACCACAATAGTTATCATCGAATAGTTTAACGCCTGCGGTAACCGTCCCAAACAGCTTGTGGAAGTTAATATATATAAAGCAGGCGTTGTTTGAGCCCAGCAATAACCAGTGATTCAGTGACCATCAACTCTACCCTATGAGTACTATGTCGGCTCCACTTATTAAAATTCGCAGTCTACGGAAAAGTTATCTAGAAGGGGATACGACTCGATGTATTTTCCAGCATTTTGATCTCGATATCGAGCGTGGCGAATTTATTGCTTTGCTAGGACGGTCGGGATCTGGCAAGTCAACCTTGCTCAATTTAGTGGCCGGTATTGATCTTCCCGATAGCGGCCAAATTCATGTAGAAGAAAAGGAAATCACAGCGCTTACTGAATGGGAGCGAACCCGCTTCCGGCGCACCCGGATGGGGTTTATATTTCAGTTTTTTAATCTTATTCCCACCTTGACAGTGGCGGAAAATGTGCTGCTGCCATTGGAATTAAATAGACTCAATACCCCTGATCATCGCCAGCGCGTGTTCACCTTGTTGGATCGCGTGGGTCTCGGTAAACGCCGTAACAGCTTTCCGGAAAGCTTATCGGGTGGTGAACAACAGCGTTTAGCCATGGTGCGCGCTTTAGCCCATGAACCGTCCGTGCTGCTCGCCGATGAACCCACCGGCAATCTGGATGGCGAAACCGGCGACCAGGTGCTTGAGCTACTGTTGAGCCTGCATCGACAAGCAAATACCACGGTACTTATGGTCACCCATAGCCGCGACATCGCTACCCGTGCCGATCGGATGCTCTATTTGGAGGCGGGACAGATTCAGGAAACCACTGCATGAGTCCCCTGCTCTGGCGTAGTTTGCTACGCCATTTGCTCCGCCATCCCTGGCAATTAGTGTTGTCCGTGCTAGGTATCGCCTTAGGTGTGGCGGTGGTGTTGGCGGTGGACCTGGCCAACGCCAGTGCTCGTAAAAGCTTTGACCTCTCCATGGAGCGGGTTAGCGGCCAAGCGACCCATCGGATTTTAGGGGGTCGTGAAGGTATCCCGGAAGCCGTCTATGTGCAACTTCGGCTGCAACGGGGACTACGCCAAATAGCGCCGGTGGTCACCGGTTACGGGACGGCCTCGGACACGCCAGGCAAAGTGTTGCAAATTTTAGGGGTGGATTTATTGGCGGAGGGGCCCCTGCGCAACTATCAAAACCAACTGGAGGATGGGGTTGCCATGGACCCTATCGCCCTATTGAGCGAACCTAATACCGCCCTGTTTCCCCCCGACGCTGGCGAGGCAACCCAATTGCGTCTACAGATCGGCGCTGAACAACAGACCTTACACCGGGTTGGCCAATTAAGCGGCACAACCTTAGAAGACTTGATCATTACCGATATCAGTACAGCTCAAGTGCTGTTCGACAAAGTGGGCAAGCTCAGCCATATTGATCTGGTGCTTCCGGAAGGACCAGCGGGAGAAAAACAGGCTCGCGCTATCCGGGATTGGTTGCCAGAGAATTTATCCTTAGAACGGGCAGCCGAACGCAATGAAGCTACCGTTGAACTAAGCGCCGCCTTTTCCTTAAACCTCACCGCCATGAGTCTACTAGCCCTAGTGGTAGGTATGTTTTTGATTTACAACACCATGACCTTTGCTGTGGTGCAACGACGCAGTCTATTGGGCATCTTACGGGCCGTCGGAGTAACTCGCCAGGAAATTTTTGCGGTAGTACTTATGGAAGCACTTTTGCTGGGTATAGCAGGCACCTTATTGGGTAGCCTATTAGGTATTTGGCTAGCCACCGGGTTAGTGGATTTAGTCACGCGAGCGGTGAACGATCTGTATTATGTACTGAGTGTACGGGAATTTTATCTAGCACCTTTTTCTTTGGTCAAAGTCATCACCTTAGGGCTGGTGGCCACCCTGGTAGCCGCTTGGCTACCCGCCCGAGAGGCAGCGGATGCGCCACCGGGCGCTACCCTAAGCCGGGCTTATTTAGAAGCCCGCTGGCGGGCCGCCCTACCCCGGCTTATTTTAATAAGTCTAGGAATTTTTGCCCTAGGCGGCCTGATTTTTTTAGCGTTACCCGGTCTCATTGCCGCCTTCGCTGGGTTGTTTTTGATGATTCTCGCCTGCGCCCTAGGAACACCAGGCTGGGTCGTCATACTGGTGCATATCAGTCAGGTTTTAATCCGTCGGGGCGGACTGTTGTTGCGTATGGCCACCCGCGATGTGGTGCGCCACCTGAGTCGCACCGGCGTTGCCGTTGCCGCCCTGATGATAGCCTTTGCAACTACTGTCGGCGTGGGCATTATGGTGGACAGCTTTCGCAGCGGTGTGATTGTTTGGATAAACGATCTAGTCAATGCCGATATTTATATCGCCCCCCCTAATTTTGAAAATGGCGATTATTCAACCCCTTTAAAACCTAGCGTCCTCAACACTCTCAAAAGTATGCCCGGTGTGGCAGCCGTCTCTCAATATCAGTATCTCGATGTAACGATAGCAGATCGACCGGTGCAACTATTAGCGGTGGATTTAGCGCCCCGCTCCAAGGCAGGTTACCAACTGCTGAATAGCACCGCCAATGCCTGGGAGCAGTTTGAAAACAAAGAAGCCATTATTATCTCGGAACCTCTGGCTTACCGGCAGGGTTTACAACCAGGCGACACATTGACCTTAAACTCTGATAGGGGTCCTCATGGTTTTCCTATTGCAGGTGTTTTTTTAGATTATGGCTCTGAACACGGCCGTATTTTGATGAATCAAAATACCTTTTATCGTTATTGGCGTAATCGACAGGTGGGATCTGTTGGCGTTTATGCAGCCGCCAATGTGGATCTAGACACCTTGCGGAGTCACTTAGAAACCCGCTTGGGACCCCTGCAAGATTTGATCATGCGGTCTAATCGCTATATTCAAGAATACACCCTCACCGTTTTTGATCGGACCTTCACCATTACCAATGTATTACGTTTACTGGCTATAGGAGTGGCTTTCGTGGGGGTGGTCAGCGCCTTGATGGCGTTGCAATTGGAACGCGCTCGAGAATTTGCGGTACTGCGGGCAACAGGTATGACGGCCGGCGAGATCGGCTGGCTGGTATCCTTGCAGACCGGTTTTATGGGGTTTCTCGCAGGACTGTTGGCCATTCCCGTCGGTTTAGGCATGGCCGCCGTATTGATTTTTGGCATCAACCGGCGCGCCTTTGGCTGGACACTACCCTTTCAAGTGGACCCTGGTATCTTGATCCAAGCGGTGGTTTTAGCCGTATTCGCTGCTCTCCTGGCAGGCGCTTATCCAATCTGGCGTATGACCCGAACAAGCCCAGCCGAGGCGCTCCGTTCGGATTAGCAAAACCCACCTCGTGCTTTCCAAGTCGTGTTATGACGGCAACTATCCATGGTTGTCTTTTTGCGCCTTATTAGCATCAAGAATACTTCTAAGGGCTTCATTTTCCTTGTCTTCTTCTGTCTCTGCCTGGTGTAAGGCGGCCAAGCGTTGTTGGCGTTGTTTAGCCAACAAATTCAGCACCGCCAGGGGGTCGAACTGACGCCATAAAGGCGTTGTGGTCAGGATGCTGGCCAATAACTTGCTTGCCTGCAAATACCATCGCACAAACCCTGCCAACACGATCACCGTCACCCCTTTGACGCTGCTGATGATCAAGATGCGCGATTGCGCCGCACTGTCCATTTGATCTTTCATGGTATCTAGTCGTTCCTGAAAAACATTTAACCGATTGAAGTAGTTTGATAAAATGGG
>CAZGON010000150.1:6050-10025 GCA_964527085.1 uncultured Candidatus Competibacteraceae bacterium | reverse complement strand
AGCTATTCTTGCCCGATGGACAAATCATTCCCCTCAAAGTCCGCTCCATGGTGGGGTTAATCCCGTTGTTCGCCGTGGAGGTCTTGGAACCCGATCTGATGGAAAAACTGCCCGAGTTTCATCGTCGTTTAAAATGGTTCTTGAATTATCGGCCGGATTTATACCAACTAGTGTCTCACTGGCAGGTGGCAGGTCAAGGCGATAGGCGCCTGCTTTCCCTGCTGCGGGGAAGTCGCATGAAACGCTTACTCAGGCGTGCTTTGGATGAGACGGAGTTTCTCTCCGACTATGGTATTCGGTCGTTGTCTCGGGTCCACGCAGAACAGCCTTATGTGTTTCAGTGCGCTGGCAATCCGTTGAGCGTCGCGTATCTACCCGCGGAATCCGATTCCGGACTGTTTGGCGGTAATTCCAATTGGCGCGGACCCATCTGGTTTCCAGTTAATTATCTTCTGATCGAATCCCTACAAAAGTTTCACCATTACTATGGGGATGATTTCACAATTGAATGCCCTAGCGGTTCTGGGGTCTACATGACCATTAACCAGGTGGCCGATGAGCTTTCCCGGCGCTTGAGCGGTATTTTTTTGAAAGATGAACAGGGTCGGCGACCGGTGTTTGGTCATTACCAAAAACTCCAAGACGATCCTCATTTTCGCGATTACGTGATGTTCCATGAGTATTTTCACGGTGACAACGGTCGTGGCGTCGGTGCTTCTCACCAAACCGGTTGGACGGGACTCGTCGCGAAATTACTCCAGCCTAGACGACCACCCGCCTAATCGAAAACCAGCTCAACCCCCAGAGGAGACCTTCCATGAGCACACCGAACCATGAAACCTTGCCCATGCCTGTACTACCCACTTGTCCTCAGCAATTGGTATTGAAAGGCCAGAAAGCGTTGGTCACGGGAGCCAGCTCAGGTATTGGCAAACAAGTAGCCATCGCCCTTGGACATGCCGGCGCTGATGTATTGGTTAACTATGGCAGCGATTCCGCTAAGGCCGAGGAGACGGTGGAAGAAATCAAAGGCCAGTGTGGGGTTCAAGCGTATGCCTATCAAGCTGACGTCTCCAAAGAAGATCAAGTCCAGGCTATGTTTAAATATCAATGTCAAACATTTGGAACGGTGGACATTTTAGTCAACAATGCAGGTCTGCAACGGGATGCTGCCTTTGACGAAATGACGTTAGCGCAATGGAACAAGGTCATCGAAGTCAACCTTACTGGGCAGTTTTTATGCACCCGCGAAGCGATCCGTGAATTTAAGCGACGTGGCGTGGTTTCTGCAGTTTCCTGCGCTGCCGGCAAAGTCATTTGTATGAGTTCTGTGCACGATATTATTCCCTGGGCAGGCCATGTCAATTATGCCGCCTCCAAAGGTGGCGTGATGATGCTGATGAAAAGTATTGCGCAAGAGATGGCCCCCCTTCGCATTCGCGTCAATGCCATTTCCCCGGGCGCTATTCGCACTCCCATCAATATGGAAGCCTGGGAGACGCCAGAAGCTTACAACGAACTCATGAAACTGGTGCCCTATAAGCGCATTGGAGAGCCGGATGACATTGCCCGGGCAGCCGTGTGGCTAGCATCGGATTATTCGGATTATGTAACGGGTCTCTGTCTCTATGTGGACGGCGGCATGACGCTTTACCCCGGCTTCGAGACGGGTGGCTAACGACGTGGGTTTCAACTTAACGAAACATCAACTTAATATCCGAGGATAAAGAAAGTGACAAGAATCGCTGTGGTGTCAACCGATGGTATTCATGTGGACGGTCATTTTGGTAAAGCAGACCGTTTTTTGATTTTCGACATCAAGGAAACGGAACTCGCCTTTGTAGAAACCCGTTCAAGCACGCCACTTTCGGTAAACGATCCTGAGCATACCTTTGATGCTAAGCGGTTTGAGTCGGTGTACCACGTCATCCAGGATTGTCAAAAGGTGTTTGTGACGCAGATCGGCGATAAACCGGCCAGCAAGCTTCGCGACCAAAAGACAGAACCTGTTTTATTTTCCGGTCCTATTTCGAACATTCCAATATAGATATGACTTACGCAAAGACAGGACTATCGTTGCTCGTGCAAGAAGTCTCGGCGGCCTGGACGGCCGTCGTCAAGCCTATAAGGAGGTATGCTACCCACGGCGTCTTCTGGAGCGAGCAGCAATAGTCCTGATAGATTGACTTGGGTGACGTCAATTCAGCTGTAGTAGGGCAATCTCTGCCCAAAAAAAGGGCCAAAAAAGTCAATTTTTTGGCCCTCAAAGAGTTCATTATCCAGTAAGTCGTTGATTTCTCGTTTAAGATAATTGGTACAACAAATGCAAAGAATCCTGCGTAAGGACGTTCCCTTACTGAACTTAATTGGAGTAATCACCAGGGGCAGGAGTCATGCAAACCACCATTACCGAATTAGCCGACATACTGGGCGTCAACGAATTTGAACTGTTTGAACAAGCCTATACCCATTGGTATGGACGAAAACCAGAAGCTGTGGAGCTGGAAAGCGATTTTGGCAGCTATATCATGGGGAGACGACATTTGCCTGTGTATGTCAAAAGCTATATCAGCAAACCGCATTTTTTGGTGGCTTAAGAAGCTGTTTCAAAAACGCGCGACGTTCGTTGAATCAAGGCGCAGCATCTTCGAGCAGCGCAGTTTACAGGCGGTAAATGAGCAGCGGAGAAGGGGCTGCAACGCCGAGTCAGCGGACCTGGGCAAGTTTTGAAACAGCTTCTAAGATTGTTGCCAACAGCACACTATTAACCTGTTATGATCAGTACCACCGTCGGCAACCTTTTATCTAGGGGTTCCCTAACCGCAGCATTTTTTTAATATCACCCGCATGCATCTCTTCATCTGCGATAAGGCGGCGCGCATACTCCTCTAGCAGGATAGATTTTCCTTCCACCAACGAGAGTAACCCTCGATAACCTTCAATGGCGGCCGCTTCGTGCGCCAACGCTTCATCGAGAATACCACCCACATCGTGTTTATGAGTTTCCAAAAGCGGGCCAATCCCTAAAGACGGATGGGCTTCTAAATGGGTAATCAACTCACCGGCTTCTTGGGCATGCAACAACGACTCATCCGCTTGTTTTCGTAGCCAAGAGACCACGGGAATACGGTTGTAACCAAAGACCATAAAAGAATAATGTGTGTAGCGTACTACACCCGCCATTTCCAACTCTAAAATATGGTTGAGGGCTGCGACAACGGCTGCTTTATCGAAAGCTTCTTGACTCATAAATGGTTCTCTCTTGTAGTAATCGTTGTAAAGATTTTTAAGGGGAGGGAGTTATGGTTTATTGGTAGCCCATGCTCTAGGTAGGAAAGAAACTTTGTGGATTTCGCGCAATCCCACAAAGCTTTAACAGCCTAACCCTTTTCAACGCATAAAAATACCGGGCAATTGCTTCTAGATCTAGGCGTTAAGGGCTTGGCGAGGGGTATCGCTTAACACGTCACCCGATTGTGACAATCTCAGCAAAGCTAGGGCCTGTTCTTTGCAGCGCCAGTGAGTTTCCCATTCTAGTGCGTAAATCCAGGTGCGAGGGATAGCTGCTTCGCCATACAAGGCCCCCGCAATCATACCAGCAATGGCGCCGGTGGTGTCCGCATCGCCACCTCGATTAACCACATCTATAAGACACTCGGCAAAGGTATCTGTATCAAATAGGGCTTGAAACACCGCTTGCAAGGTATCCACAATATAGCCACTGGGATTTTCCTGGCGTCGCTTACGGAAACGAAACGGGGGATAAGCGGTGATCAAAGCTTGCACCGGTCCTTGTAGCAAGGCCACAGCGCTGGCCCCCTGTAACGCCTGTTGAACCATGTCAACCACACACTGGGTACCGGCATCGGATAACCCATTGTGGTGAGTCACATGGGCTTGGGCTTGACAGGCCGCTTGCACAACGGCATTGATCTTCCCCAAAGTGGCTAAGGCTATCGGCAACGTCCGCATACA
>CAZGON010000150.1:0-6040 GCA_964527085.1 uncultured Candidatus Competibacteraceae bacterium | reverse complement strand
ATTACCGGCATCCCAGTCGTTCTCCGGTACTGCCACATTGCCGGTGGTGCGAAAATTGACAATGCCCCGCCGCACCGTATTACCAATATCCACCGGTTTGCTGCGTAGCCAACCGTCAAAAGCCTGGGCAGCTGCATAGGCATCCACCTGACCTAGCTGTAAAATCGACTCTCCCAAGGCTAAAGCCATGGTGGTGTCATCGGTTACCTTTCCCGAGGGTAATCTTAACCAGCCGCCGCCACGGATACGATCATGTACGCCATACTGGGCTTGGATTTCCCGGGGCGTCATAAACTCCACCGTGGCCCCCAAGGCATCACCCACCGCCATACCGAGATAGGCGCCCACCGCACGATCTTCTAGAGCAACTTCAGACACGACTATTCCTCGGGACCAAAACAGTTTTGATAATCCGAGCATTGGGCACAGGAGGGCGCTCGGCAGATATAAATCCCTTCTTGAATACAAAGCTGCTTATAAAGAAACTTTTTCCATTTCATATCGTGATCGTTTTTAGCCGCCAACGCTGGAAAATTCCGCACCATCAAGGCGCTTAAATCCTTGCGCGACCATAGCCCTAAATCTTGCCAGAGATGATCATTAGCCATACAAGCAGTGGCGACAATACG
The DNA here is from genome assembly GCA_964527085.1 of uncultured Candidatus Competibacteraceae bacterium. Lineage (GTDB taxonomy): Bacteria > Pseudomonadota > Gammaproteobacteria > Competibacterales > Competibacteraceae > CAYRGG01. The sequence continues at coordinate 5,411 of CAZGON010000150.1, read as the reverse complement.
GCTCAGGGTGATTTCCGAGGTATCAACACCGGCTCGATACATCACCATCAATTTGACTAATTCGTCTTTCTCTTCAACCAAACGGGGGTCCCATGCTGGGGCCGAACGTGGCGCTGGATTGGGAACTTGGACATTAGGAAAATGGCGTTCTAATAACTGCTCAAAAATTTCCGGTTCAAGCCCCAAGTAATGAGGTAAACAACCGCCACCGAGATAATGGGTAGCCAGTATCTGCGCAAAGGTGACGTCGTTACCCGATCCACGGCTAGCAGCCATAAACCGTTGGTAGAGATCCGTTAGAGGCTGGTGCTGGACTGCTGGAAACATAGGCGATGTTATAAAAGTAAGTGGATAGGCGCTCAGTACTCGACTAAAAGATCTTCGTCCCGGACGATCAATTGACAAGCTAGCCGCCAAGGAGGTGGAATGTCATCATTACGGATCGCATCGATCTCGTCGTTGGTCACTTTTCCTAAATTTTTTAACACCCCAATTTCTCGTTCAAAGGGACGCCCGCACATACGTTGCCCTTGCTCAAGACTGGAAACTTTCACCAAACAAGTACCGCACTCGCCGTCTTGGCAGTTAAATGCAATGGGAACCTTATTGGCCTTAGCGATTTTTAGTACTGTTTCGGTATGACTACCCGCCACCGCATAAACAGTTTTATCCCGGTAATCAGGGCTGGAAAAAGTAATCATTGGCATAAAAAAAATCCCCTTTTAGAACGGGTTTGTAGATTAAATTCAAACAGTCACACTAGCGAAAGGCGTGGTTTTTAGCCGGGTCTCACCACCACATCGCCACCCAAGATTTGCGCTTGGCAGGCGAGCCGATAGTGCCGACCCGCGAAGTTATCCCGTAGTATCTTGTCTTCCAAAACCGACGGCTCCGTCAGGTTTTCCCAGCCACTTATGATTTTCATAAGACAGGTCCCGCAATCACCTTCCCGACAACCGTAGATAACCCCGGAATTGACCTTATCCGATATCTCAATGACTCGGGATCCAGCGGGTACCGTTACTGTCACATTAATATCTTCAAAGGTGAGTTGCGCTTTCGCCATCGTCAATTTCCTCGATCGTTTCTAAGTATTTGCAAAAGAAGCAAATAAATTTAGTGTTAAGGGTTATTGTGAACCACGTCCTTGTGGCTTCATGAATCACTCGGCCATGATTAAGACATCGGAAGACTTGATAACCGCGTGGACCTCTTTGCCTTCGCTAAGACCTAGACTTGCCGCAGAAGTGTTCGTGATAACCGACACCACCTCAAGGCCACTGGACGTCTCGACGGTGACTTCAGTCACCACAGTACCTTCTTTAAGCGTTTTAATTTTGCCTTTAAATGTGTTGCGAGCACTTATTTTCATAACAACCAGTTACCTCAAATATAGCTAGACAATACCGCGCAGTTGCGGCGCTTTAGACCCCCCTGCTAGGCGCGCAAGCTTGGCGGGGGGAATGCCAGTAAGGGAACCCGGCGGATTAACCGGCTTTCCCTGACTATCTAGAATAGCCCCCTCGACGGGACAAATACTAGCGCATTGAGGTTCTGCATAGTCACCTTCACATTCGTTGCATTTTTTAGCGTCCACCAGAAAATGTGGTTTCGCTTCGTAAATAGCGTCACTAGGGCATACCGATTGACAGGCACAGCAATTTGTGCAAGCAGCTACAATTTCGAAAGCCATAAATTTCCCCCCAATTAAGCTAAGCGCTCGCCTGTCCAGTTTCCGCTGTCAGATCATCTAATTTACCGGCAGCCATCAACTCCTGGTAAACAGCCATGGCGGCTTCTTCGATAGGTTCTAGAGCATGTTCGCTATTGGGTTGAATACCTGCATTTTCCAGCGCCTCCCAAGGCCCATAACCGATTTTCGCGCACAGCACGATCTCACAGCCCTGCAAAGCCCGAATCGTCTGCTCTAGAGTGGTTTCGGCGTCGCCACAGGTATCGAGACCTGAACAATAAAGATCGGTTTTGCGGGGGCCAATAAAACGCACCCCCTGGGAGGATGCTTCGTACACCAAGAACTCTTTGGCATGACCAAAATGCTGGTTGATTAAACCGCCACCTTTGCTGGCTACCGCCACCAACACCGGTCGACTACTGGGGTTGGGAGAGCGGCGATTTACTGGCATAAGCTGCACAAAGGTTTCGCCCTTTTCGGCGCCGCAACGCTGTTCCTCTAGCGTTTTGTGGATAGCGGTTTTCACTTCGGCGCGTTTCGCCACGGCAGCTTCATAGTCGATATCCATCTGCCCTACTTTGTCGAGACTAAATTCGTTACTGCGGTCCTCACCCAGCTTACCCACCGCATCAGAACGGCACTGACGACAATGACGCATCATCCGCATATCACCGCCACAGGCATCTTGAAGCGCCTGTAGCTCTTCGGCGGTGGGTTCCCGCTGACCCATAACACCATAGAAGGTGCCGTGTTCAGGTCGGGCGATCAACGGCATGATATTGTGTAAAAACGCGCCCTTTTCCTTAACGACCCGATTTACCTCTTTCAGGTGTTCGTCATTGACACCAGGGATCATGACCGAATTAACCTTTACTAATACCCCCCGAGCCACCAGCATCTCAAGCCCTTTTTGCTGTTGCTCAATGAGGATTTCCGCGGCTTTGCGACCACGAATCCGGCGGTGGTTCCAATATATCCAAGGATAGATTTTGGCCCCGATGTCAGGATCGATGCAGTTAATGGTAATGGTCACATGACCGATATTATGGTTAACCAGTTCATCGATATGGTTAGGCAAGTTGAGCCCGTTGGTGGACACGCACAGCTTTATATCAGGCGCTTTCTCTGACAACGCTTGAAAGGTTTCAAAAGTACGCTCGGGATTAGCCAGCGGGTCCCCTGGACCGGCAATACCCAGCACTGACATTTCGGGAACACTGGCGGCGACCGCCAAGGTTTTTTGGATCGCTTGCTCAGGGGACAGCAGCTCTGAAACCACACCCGGCCGGGACTCATTGGAGCAGTCGTATTTGCGATTACAGTAATTGCACTGGATGTTACAAGCTGGCGCTACCGCCACATGCATCCGGGCGAAATGGTGGTGGGCTTTCTCGGAATAACAAGGATGATCTTCGATCTGGCGCTGAATATGCTCTGGCAAACTGTTTTCAGGACTATTGGCGCTTGGATGGGCACCGCGGGCGGCTTTCCGCTGGGAGGGATTGGATTTGCCCTGTAGTACTTTTAACTCCATCGATACGCTCCTGGAGATTGCTTTTATAGCGTTAGAATTTGTCACTGAATGAACAGTTAAGCAGATACCGTGCCTGCTCAATGGATTTTTGAGGGCTATTGTTTTTAAAAGACTTTTTTGAAATAGCAGAGAGAGATGTGGGGTTTAACACAGGTCAAGGGTAGGGAGTTGTCGTTAACCTCACAAGGATAGGCGCATTTCACTATCTTAGTGTAATGCGACAAGCTTTCACAAAAAAATTGTATTTGGTTTACCACTCGCTTAAATAAGCTTGTTTGATCAACGCTACCTTTGTAGCATATGTAGTCACGTTACTACATATTTAGGTGTCAACAGGTCATGTCGATGACTACCCTATCTAGCCGAGAGTTTAATCAAGACACAAGCAAGGCAAAAAGAGCGACAAAAAAGGGACCTGTCTTTATAACAGATCGCGGCCAGCCATCTTATGTCTTACTACCATCGAGGATTACCAAAAAATTACCGGTCACCAGCACAGCATTGTCGATTTACTGGCCATGCCAGACGCCGATCATATCGATTTTGAAGCACCGCGCTTGCATGGAAAATTCTACCGGAACGCTGACTTGTCCTAACGGTTGTTACACGGAACATTGATGATTTTATAACTACAGGTGTTGAACTCATCAATCCTTGGGAAAGTTGACAAAGTTAACATTAATCAACCCACCGTTCCGAAGTATAAGAAAAAACCCAGGATAGTTCCTTTTACCATGCTGATGGATGACCAGTATGGCAAACCAAAAACCAGCGAAATTCGAGGATATTTATCTGCTCCAGTTCTAACGGGGTTGGAAATCGATGATAATAGGCTAAATTTTTAAAACCAACATGATACTTGTTTTTGTTCAAAAGATAGAAGATAAAGTCATGGGAAAAACAGCAACCTTCGGAGTGACTATGCTGGCGGCATCACTACTTTTTATGACATCGGTTATGGCTCAACATCCCGAAACGGTGCAGACCGAAGCAGGCGTCATCACCGTCACCAATTTAGCCAGTGGGCTAAACCATCCCTGGGGCATGGTTTTTCTTCCGGACGGGCGTTTGTTGGTGACCGAGCGTGCTGGACAACTGCGTATCCTCGGCACCGATAATACCCTATCCGAACCCCTCGCCGGCGTGCCGGAGGTCTTTAGTCAGGGCCAGGGAGGGCTGTTGGATGTGGCCCTCGATCCAGATTTTGATTCGAATCAACTTGTCTATCTCTCCTTTGCGGAACCCGGTGAAGGCGGTGCGTCCACGGCTGTGGGTCGTGGCCGGCTTGAAGAAAATCAAATCGCAGACTTTGAAGTGATCTTTCGGCAGACGCCAAAGGTGACAGGCCGCAATCATTTCGGTGGACGACTCGTGTTCTCGCCTGAAGGTATGCTGTATCTTACTATGGGTGAGCGCTTCAAGTTTGAACCGGCCCAAGAGCTTGCTAATCATCTTGGCGCCATCGTGCGCGTCAATCCCGATGGCTCCACACCTAAGGACAATCCCTTCATCGAGCAAACTGATGCGGAAGATGAGATCTGGAGCTACGGTCATCGCAATATCGAAGCTGCGGCCATACAACCCGGCACAGAAGCCCTCTGGATTGCGGAGATGGGACCAAAGGGCGGCGATGAGCTAAACCTTATCCAGGCAGGTCAAAACTACGGTTGGCCGGTGGTGAGCTGGGGCGAGCACTATGACGGTGAAGATATTCCCGATCCACCCACCCAGCCGCGCTTTGCCGACGCTCGTATGCACTGGACGCCGGTTATATCCCCTTCAGGGATGGCATTCTATAGCGGCGATATGTTTCCCGAATGGCGAGGCAGCGCCCTAATCGGTGGCTTGACGGCTCAGGGTGTCGTCCGGGTGGCGTTTGATGGGTCGCAAGCCACCGAGGCGGAACGGATTTCTCTTAATGCCCGCATCCGGGATGTGGAACAGGCCCCGGACGGTTCGGTTTATGTGCTCACCGATCAGAATAACGGCAATGTCTGGCGCTTGAGTATTAGTGGGTCAAAAAATTAGCGAGACCCAAGGACGTTTATCTGCTCCGGTTCTAGCTGGGTTAGGAATCGATTGGAACACGCTGAGTTTTTAAAACAGCTTCTCAAACGTGCAATGCTTTGTAAATAACGTGAGTTCTGGATAAGCCTGGGGTTAATGGGTACCTCCTGAAGCCGA
>CAZGON010000149.1:0-10026 GCA_964527085.1 uncultured Candidatus Competibacteraceae bacterium | reverse complement strand
TCCCTTTCCTTCGCCTGAAGGCGAGGGATTTTATATCCCCGAAGGGGACATTAACCGTGGTGACGGGTGGGCAAGGTGACGTTAAGGACAAAAGGCTCGGTAGGGGTGGTTGGTTTGGTAAGCGTGGTTGGTATTAATTTTTGCGTGTCACCGATCCAAGCGACGGTTATGAACAGAGACACATAGGCAAAAACAGCAACAACAAAAAAAATCGATGCGAGTTTTTTTAACATGGAATGGATACCCGGCAGTTTTTTGTATGATTAATTATTTTTAAAATTTTTTGCAACCCTCAAAATTAATGATTAGAAAGCATAGAATAATAGACCTTTATGATACCTTTATGTTAAAAATTCATCTATTTAATTTTCTCTTGCTAGGGAGCATCCTTTTAATGGCTTGCAGTGCTAATCAGCCACCCCGTAATGGGGACACTCGGCTGGCCCCGTGCCCCGGTCGTCGCAATTGTGTTTCCAGCGATGCGGCGGCGGGCACATCCCATTATGTCACACCGTTTGCCCTGTATGTGCCCGCGTCCCAGGCTTGGACCAGCTTAACCGAAACGTTGCAAAACCAGCCCCGCACCAAGATTATTACCCGGGATGATGATTATTTGCATGCCACAGTGAGTAGCCGACTTTTCCGGTTTATCGATGATGTTGAGTTTCACTTAAGACCTGAACAAGCTTGTATCGCGGTGCGCTCAGCGGCACGCTTAGGGTACTACGACTTTGGGGTCAACCGTAACCGTATCAATCACCTGCGGGATCAACTGCGGGCGAAAGGTGTGATTTCCTAAAAAACATCCTAGCAAAATTGTTAGGCTGCTTTAGCAACCGTTCAACACAAGGATGCTTAGGATACTGAGCTGGCAGTTTAACGACTATTATCAAGATAAAACTGCGGTTCAGGCGCCGGACGGGCAAACAGATACCCTTGCGCATAGCCACAACCTAAGCGCTGTAACCAGTCCAATTGTTGCCGATTTTCAACTCCTTCCGCCACCACCTCGAGACCTAGCGTCATACCTAGCTGAATGATGGCTGCAGCAAGCGCGGTGTTTCTGGGGTTTGCTGGCACATCGATCAAAAATGAGCGATCCACCTTAAGGACATCGAGGGGCAACGTCTTTAGGTAATTGAGGGACGAATAACCCACGCCAAAGTCATCAATGGCAATTTTTACCCCCAGATCCCGCAGCGCCTCTAACGTTTCGATGGTCTCTTGGGAGGCTTGCATAAATGCCGTCTCTGTGACTTCAATCTCAAGTAGCGAGGCGGGTAACTTGGCCTTTTCTAGGCTATCGCGAACCCGCTCAACAATACGCTGGGGGTGGCGAAAGTGACGCGCCGAGAGATTAACATTGACGGCGATTCGCTGTGGCCCGGTCACCAACGCCTGCCAATTCTGCGCCATTAAGCAAGCTTGCTGCAACACCCAGTTATCGAGGGAAAAAATAAGATCGCTTTGCTCTGAAAAGGGAATAAATTGAGCCGGTGGCAACAGACCCTGCTGAGGACTCTGCCAGCGGATCAACGCTTCTTGGCCTTTTACCCTACCGTTGCTCAGATCAACGATGGGTTGATAATACAACGCTAGCTCACCCTGGATGATGGCGGCCCGTAAGGCGGATTCGAGCTTGAGTCGATCCAACGCCAGCCGTTCCAAGTCTGCAGAATAAAAACAAAGATTACCTTTACCGGTTGATTTTGCCCGGTACATGGCTAGATCAGCAAATCGGATTAATTGACTTTTGCTAGTGCTATCAGCGGGATACAAAGCGATGCCAACACTAGCGCCGATGGCCACAGCGTGCCCATTTAACGACATCGGTTGGGATAATTGGGCAATAATTTTTTTCGCCACCACCCCGGCATCCTGGGGCTGCTGGAGAGAGCGTAACAAGACGATAAACTCATCACCGCCCAACCGGGCCACGGAATCTTCGCCCCGCACACAGTGACGTAATTGGTCCGCCACACTACGCAGCATCTGATCGCCAATTTCATGACCCAAGGAATCGTTGACCCATTTAAAACGATCTAAATCCACAAATAACACCGCCAAATGCTCGCCATTGCGTTTCGCCTCATGAATACCTTGATTGAGGCGTTCTTCAAATAAGCGCCGGTTGGGTAGCTCGGTTAATGGGTCCAAATTAGCCAAGCGCCACTCCCGTTCCCGGGCGGATTTTAGTTCATTGATCAACCGAAAACGCTCTATGGCGTAGCGCATGGTGCGTTTTAATAAAGCACTGTCGTAGTGGCCCTTGATGAGATAATCCTGAGCACCAGCGCGGATCGCCTGCAGCGCTACGTCTTCGTCATACATACTGGTCATGACCACCACAGGAATATGCTCGATATCCGTATCCAGACGGTACAAGGTCTCATGCCATTGGGCATCGGGTAAATTGAGATCCAGCAACACCAGGTCATATTTTTCAGCCCAGTCTGGCTCTGCTAAGGCTTCATCAAGTCGACTGGCATGGGTGAGAGTGACCTCTTTGTGGGCCTCTTCAATGGCTTCTCGCAGTAGGCTAACATCACCGAGATTATCTTCAATGACAAGAATATTCACGATCTATCCCTGAACGGTGTCATGCAAAAGTTTCCTTAACGACGGTTTTCAAAAAGCGTTTTCCTGTCACAACGGTTTTATGGGCGGTCGTTTCACCAAACCAAACCAAAACGACCTAATTTGCTCGGCCACTTGGATATAGCTATGAAAATCGCCGGGTTTAACGATATAGCAGTTGGCTGCCCGCTGGTAGCTTTGCAGTACATCCCGATCGTTACTGGAACTGGTTAAGGTGATCACCGGAATGATGCGCAGCCTGTTATCCTGCTTAACTTTCTCTAATACTTCTAAACCACTTAAACCGGGTAGATTAAGATCCAGTAAAATAAGGTCAGGGTGCGGCGCATCTACATAGGTATTGCGCTGGTACAAAAAATCAAGACTTAGCTCACCCGTGGAGACCACATGGAGATAATGGGCCAATTGAATCTCGGCGAATGCCTCCTGAATCATCAGCACATCACCCGGATTGTCCTCGATGAGCAAGATGTCAATGATGGGATTGCTCACGATTCGTCATCTCATGGGTTATATAAGAGCTTGGACAGCGGGGTAACGTAAAGAAAAAAGTCGTACCAATACCATATTCACTTTCCAGCCACATCTGCCCGCCATGATGTTCCACAATACGCTGACAGATAGCAAGCCCAAGCCCCTCACCGGTATATTCTTGGCGGGTATGCAGACGCTGAAAAATTTGGAAGATGCGCCGGTGATATTCAAGTTTGATACCAATGCCATTGTCACTCACCCCAATCACCCAATGGCCTTTTTCGGTGCGTGCTGACAGATGGATACGCGGTGGTTCAGAACCGCGGAATTTCAAGGCATTGCTGATGAGGTTTTGTAGCAACTGACGACATTGGATTTCATCGCCACAGACGCTAGGTAATTCATCGTAGCTAATGGTGGCGGCTGTTTCGTCGATTTGACGCTGCAAATCTGCGCTAACTTGGGTGAGTGTGGCGGCCAAACTGACGGGTTTAAAGGGTGCTGCTTGGGTTTCTATGCGGGAATAGGCCAACAAGCCGTTGATAAGCGCCTGCATACGCTGCGCCCCATCCACAGCAAAATGAATATAATTTTGCGCCTTTTCATCCAACTGCTCGCGGTAGCGCTTGTCAAGCAACTGCAGGTGACCGGCGATCATACGCAGGGGTTCTTGTAAATCGTGGGAAGCTACATAGGCAAATTGCTGCAAGTCAGCATTACGTTGTTTAAGGGTTTGAGCATGTTGGTAGAGGGCCCGCTCAGCCTGTTTCCGAGGGGTCACGTCACGCACTAGTTCCAGATAACCCAGCAGCTCAGCACGACTATCCTTGACGACTACACTGACGGTTTCACCGATGAAGGTAACCCCATCTTTACGCCGGTATTCTGCCTCAAAAGGGGTTGAGATCAGCAACCCCCCCTCCTTTTCAGAACGCTCATGGGTTAAGGTCTGATAAACTGTTGCATCCGCATACAAACACTCGCTGGATTGACCCAACAGATCGGTGGGGGCATACCCGAAAACCTGCTTTAAAGCGGGATTAGTTAACACAATCTGGCGCTCTAAATTGGTAAATAACACCACCTCGGGCATGGCTTGAAAAATCACCTCAAATTGCGCACTGGCTTGGCGCAACTCCGCCTCGGCGGCGCGTTGAGCGCTCAGATCATGGATTATTTTCAATAACCCGGTCACGTTACCCTGCTGATCCCGCAGCACACTCACGGTGGTAAAGGCTGGAAAATAACTGCCATCTTTGCGACGGTAGAGCCATTCCTTTTCGGCGTTTAACCCGCGCCGGGCCAGCTCTTGCAGCCAATCCTCCAGGCTGCTAAGGGATAACTCCCAACGCTGCTGCCATTGGGCTAAATAAGCATTGACTTCTTTTGGATCATGCCAAAGACTTAAGATATCTTTACGGTTTATAATTTCATCGACGCGATAACCCAATAAGCTCTCAGCGCCGGCGCTCATCAATTTTATCGAGCCATCCGTATCGAAACCGATAATACCGATGGGTGCCGCATTTAACAGCGTCTCCCGGAAATGCAACGCAGTGCGCAGCTCACTGGCCAGTTGGGTATTCTGCTTCAGGGCTGTGTGCAACTCGGTGACATCGGTAAAGGCCAACACAGCCCCGGTCACATGTCCCAGGCTATCCCGATAGGGGGTTATTTGCAACATATAAGTAACTTTGTGGCCTTCGCGTTGTTCCCGCTGAACAGTCCCAGATTTTATAGTTTTAGTGAGCTTGCGTTTAAGATACGGCAGTTTGATGCGCGTCGGTAGATGATGGATGGGACGACCGATATCGCTGGCTACTATGGTGAAAATACTGGTTGCTTTGGGTGTATAACGAACCACTCTGTGCTGTTCATCCACCATCATTAAAGCAATGTCCGTGGAATCCTGGAGATTTTCTAGGGTTGCATTCAACTCGTTGAGTTCATTGGATTTGATTTGCAGTTCTTCGTTGAGGGTAGAGAGTTCTTCATTAGATGCCTGGAGCTCTTCGTTGGTGGTTTCCAGTTGTTCGTTGGAAGCTTGTAGCTCTTCGGTGGAAGCTTGCATCTCCTCGTTGAGGGACTGCAATTCTTCATTGGAAGATTCCATCTCTTCAATGACAGATTGCAGATGTTGTTTGTTTTGAGTCAGTTCCTCCTGAAGCGTCGTCACCAGCCGCTGAGATCCCTCTGGAGTGTCTGTGGTATCCGCAGTCACGGAGTTGGTCTCAGCAGAAACCACCTGCTGCTCGAAACTGACAAAAAACAGCGCCTCACCCTCCTCATTAACGCCAGCCGGGCGCACCAGCGTGCGCACCCGGAAGTTGTCATCCCGCCCTTCAATGTGTTGGAACGGACCGTTGACGGGTTCATTTTGGGTTTTGGCCCGGTGCAACAAGACACGTACTTCGGTGCGCAGTGGCGGCAGCACTGTTGATGGCAGATGGGTGGTGGGCGAACCGGCTGGCGCCGTTAAATAAGCGCTAAAATCGGTCAGATAACGAATACAGTTGCCTTCCTGATTCACCAAGGCTGTTGCCGGCGCATAGAGGGTTAACAGTTGCCGTGCATAGTGATCAAAGCTTTGCTGTTTAGGTTTTTTGGGCGCTGCCTCTATCGTCGGCGTTCTAAATAACAACGGTTTAGGCAAATTGTAACGGGGGGTTAGGGCCGCTTTACGCCGGTAGATGCGATGTTTTGTATCTACTGATACAAACAGTTCTTTGCGCTGCGCCACCGTTTCCGACTTACCCAAAAATAGATAACCGTCTTGGGCTAATGCATAATGAAAAATAGCAAATACCTTGTTTTGCAAGTCATTTTTAAAGTAGATCAGGAGATTGCGACAACTGACAAGATCAACTTGCACAAACGGTGGATCTTGAATCAAATCATGGCGGGCAAAAACGATGAGTTCTCGCAAGAACTTCTTTACCAAGTAACCACGGCCTTGCACCTCAAAGTACTTTGCCAACAATTCCGAGTCCACACCATCTAAAGCTGTTTCCGGATAAAGCCCGCGGCGTCCTTGATCAGTGGCCTCGGCATCGATATCCGTGGCAAAAATAGTAATGTCATAATCGGCGATGGTGCGGCCTAGTTCTTCGGCCAGCAAAATAGCAATGGAATAGGGTTCTTCACCACTGGCGCAACCAGGCACCCAAATGCGAATGCGTTTCGTAGCCGCGTTGGCCTGAATAATTTTGCCTAAAATGCCGCGCAGAGCCGTGAAGTAGGCTGCGTCGCGAAAAAAACTGGTCACCGAAATCAAAAATCGCCGCAGCAATTGATTGAGTTCGTTGGGATTACGCTGCACATGGCTCAAATAGGCATCCAGACTATCCAGCTGGAGAGCAATCAGACGACGTTCCAACTGACGATGTAAAGTCGCTTCTTTATAGTCCAGGAAATTGACTTGTTCTTTCTCATAGAGGCGCTCTAAAATCCGTTGATACGCCGTTACGGGTTCGTCACTATCCCTGCTAGCAATGATGGGTCGTGGCGAACAGACAATCACCGACAGTTGTTTGGCCACCTCATCTGGGTTCAATATCAAGTCAGCCGCGCCGACCCGGATGGCGGATTGCGGCATACTGTCATACTTGGCAGAACTAGGGTTCTGAGCAATAGTAATACCGCCCGCCGCTTTGATAGCCCGCATCCCATGACTACCGTCTGAACCTGTCCCGGAGAAAATAACCCCTATGGCGTGATCCTGAAGTTGTTTGGCAAGACTGGTGAAAAAATAGTCGATGGACGGCTTGGGTCCAATGGCAGCTTGGGGTTTACGCAAGCGTAAGCGGTTGCCTTCCACATACACGTCGCTATCCGGCGGTGTAATATAAATAACATTGGCTTCAGCGACGCTGTTATTTTTTACCAATGTCACGGTCAGCTTGGTGTGGCGCGCCAGCAACTCCACCATCATGCTGCGATGCTGAGGAGACAGATGCTGGGCAATCACATAGGCCATGCTGGAATCGTCAGGCAAATGCCTAACAAAGGCTTGTAATGCCTCTAGACCCCCGGCAGACGCGCCGATGCCCACAATACATTGGGCAGCCCCCCCTTGCTTAGCTGGGTTTGTTTTTTTACCGGAGGTAGTGCTGGTTTTTGGTTTGATCCTTGGCATCACTATCCTTATAGCCATGGGTGTTTTTTAACGGTGTGCGGGTTGTAACAAACAATCTCTGCAATATTTTTAAAAGCATCATTTTAATAAGCGTATCAGGCGTTCTTTTTGCTTTGGCTCATAACCCTGACTCGATCTGCTGGTATCGACAACTGCGCTAACAAGTAAGTCTTAAACGACAGTTTATAGGGTTGCTGTGCTATCGCCTTATCCATGCAAAGCAGCCAGGCATCCCGTTCCTGCTCCCCAATGTCGAGATGGCGATGCACCTGGGGAATATTGATAGGTCCGTACTTTTCCCCATAGTAACGGGGACCCCCTAACCAGCCACATAAAAAACGGGTCAGCTTATCCCTTGAAATCAGCAAATCCTCTGGGTGCATCGCTTTGATGGTCTCGGCTTGGGGTAATTGCTCCATGATATCGTAAAAGCAATTCACCAACCGCTCGATACCCTCAAAGCCACCGGCGGCTTTATAAGAAGTATCTTGATAACCATAGTTTTCTGCTGGCGGAACTAGAAGATCCATAAACCCTACTCATCTATTTGTCGTTTCGTTATAGGACCAAATGGCAGCAACGCCATTTATTTACCCAAAGGATGCCTAAAGGTTTAAAGATACAAGATTATTGCATTGATAGGGTGAGCAAGGTCAATACTAGCGCAAACCTTCAAAATTGATGGAAATTTAAAAAAACCGAAGTTAAAATAACGACCTAACCAGGCAGCTAGGCTGCAAACTTCAAGGTGAATTGACGGGATCTACCAGGGTATTTAAATTTCTGGAAACAATAGAAACACTTGAAACAAAAAATCTAAAATGACGACACAAACCTGAAACAGTAGTTCTCTAACTTGGTCATCGCTGATCTCGTTCCTCGAAACGGCAACACATAGCTACTAGTCCTTTGTTATCGTCTCGTCTGGATCAGACGCACTGTCGCTACAGTGTCGCCGGGAAATTTAAGGAGTTGTCCTGTTTTAGGAATGACGAAAAGAAGTGACCTAGAAAACAACGGTAGCGATAGCAAGCCTCATGGCATTTTTGGCAAACAAGCCAGTTCAATTTTAGCATCACAGGGGGATATTATGACGAAACTGACTTTATCTACTACAGCAGCCGCCTTATTATTTGGCTTTTCAACAGTAACAGCGATGGCTGTGGAGCCAATGGAAGACGAACCCATGGTGTTTACCGCTTCAGGAGCAAGTGCAGCGGACATTCAGATGACCGTGGATGATTTTAGACATGCCCTAGGGGAGCTAAATCCCAACGAAGTGGGAACCTTTTTTGATGGTCGCCGAGAAATTAACTGGGATGGCGTACCCGATGATGTCGCTTCACCCAACGCCTTTCCAGCTAACTTTTTTAATGACCCCGTCGGCGGTTCACCCCGCGGCCTGGTGCTATTCACGCCGGGTTCGAGCTTTCAAGTGAGCGCTACTGCGGCTTCCGGGGTAGCGGTGGAGTTTGGCAACCTAGCGGCCAATTTTACACGTCAATTCACTACCTTCAGTCCAGAGAGGCTGTTTACGGCCCTCGATGACACCATCGTCGAGGTATTGTTTTTTGTTTCCGGAACACCGGAAGGCGCCACAACCACTGGATTTGGCGCTGTCTTTACCGATGTCGATCGCAAGGAAACCACCAAAATTGATTATTTTGATGTGGATGGCAACCTACTGACTAGCCAGGAAGTACCACCAGGCCCGGTAAACGAGGAAAGTCTTTCCTTCGTGGGCGTTGTTTTTGACGTCCCAAAGGTCTTCATGGTTCGTATTACCAGCGGAGAACTGCCCCTCCCCCAGACCAATGGCAGAGATGGCGTGGTGATGGACGATTTCATCTACGGTGAACCACAACCCACCTTTTTTATCGCCAAATAACCTTTTCTTTTGATGACTGTAACGGCAGGTCGACACGTCGTCTTGCCGTTCTTCTCTATTTATATAGAAGCCTGATAAACTGATGACTATGGACAGTCATCTTCCTATTAGCCCAATCCGGTTAGACGAGCTCGACTGGGGAAAAATCGAAATCCAGCTCGATAAATCCCTAGCCGATAAAAAAGCACTTTCTTCAAAAGAGGGGCGTCGGCTCTGCTGCGTCCATTGTGGTAAACCGATTACCGATGAAGATCAGCGCATTATCATCCGCAGCAGTCATAGACACCGCTTTAGCAATCCCCATGGACTGATTTTCCAGATCGGCTGTTTTGCTGCTGCTCCCGGTTGCGCCCAGGTTGGCGCAGCCACTGAAGAATGGACTTGGTTTAGCGGTTACGCCTGGCAAGTGGCTCTGTGTCGAAGCTGCGGTATTCATCTGGGATGGCGTTATCGCGATGCCAGCGGTGACGGTTTTTATGGTCTTATCCTAGATCGTTTAGTGGCCGATAAAACCCACTGAAGGACACATTCTTTTTTCAATCAAAAAGCTACTGCTGCTGTTCAAGCAAATAGCGCCCTAGCTTATGATCCGACCCTTGCGTGTGCCTAACCAACCATTCACCTAAAGCAGCTGTGGCTTCTAAGGTCAGCTCCACTTCGCCAGCTGCTTGGGCCTGTTGCAAGGCTTGCATTTTTTCCATCAGGCGATCGTGCTCTTCCAGATGTTCTTCATAATGAGGATAGGCATGCAAACGCATCAACAGCTGTTCTGCCATAAAATGGGCATTGGTGTAGGCGCTTAACTGCTCTAAAACCGGGTTTGCACGAGAGGTATCTTGATTGGCAACCACTGCCTGCCGCAGGGCTGCCAACAACCCCATTTGCACGGAATGCTCACCGTCTAACTCAGGCAAACCTACTGAAATATCCT
>CAZGON010000148.1:0-10063 GCA_964527085.1 uncultured Candidatus Competibacteraceae bacterium | reverse complement strand
CTGCCACCCTCCCTGGTAACTGGATTCCGGCAATCCCTGCCGGAATGACGGGTGAGCATTTATACATCTTTTACTCATACACTGTATAAGGCGATAGGTATTCTATGGGCAACGAATCGGTTGCAAGCTTTGATAAAGGGTTGCGTAGTCGGGTGAAATTGTTCGGCCAACTGCTGGGCGATGTGCTGCGGGATCAGGAAGGGGGCAAGGTATTAGAGGCTGTGGAGACATTACGCAAGGGTTTTATTGCCTTACGCCAGGAAAAGACCTCGGCCCCTTCCCATAAACGTGACCAATTGATGCGGCTCATCGAAGCCCTCAACCCAGAAACCGCTACCCATGTATTGCGCGCCTTTAATATTTATTTCAGTTTGACCAACATCGCTGAAGAGGAATCGAAACATCAGGCACGCCGGGCTCAAGTCAGCCGTGGCAAACCTCTCTGGCGAGGTTCTTTTGACGATACGTTGAGAAGCCTTCATGAAGCAGGTGTCAGCGCCACCCAGTTACAAACCCTATTTGATCACCTATGCTTTACCCCGGTCTTTACCGCGCATCCAACAGAAGCCAAAAGACGGGTCATCATGGGCGCCTTGAGGCGACTTTTTGTCACCGGTGAATATCTCAGCAACGCCCATCTCAACAAATACCAGCAAGGGGAAGCAGTCAATCAGCTGCGTAACCAAATCCAGGTGCTCTGGAAAACCGATGAAGTGCGCGTCAACAAACCCCGGGTTCGCGACGAGATACGGCTCGGTCTTTACTATTTTCGCGCTTCAATTTTTGAAGCAGTGCCTACTCTCTACCGTAATTTGGAACGGGCTATCGATACGGTTTACCAGGCTGAAGGCGGCAAGGCAGCGATTCAAATACCGAGTTTTCTACGCTTTGGCTCCTGGATCGGGGGTGACCGGGATGGTAATCCCAATGTCAAGCCGGAAACCACTGTCCTAGCGGCGCGCTTACAATGTCGGGAAATCCTCCAAGAATATCTGCGCCGGGTAGAAAATTTAGGCCAATTATTAACCTATTCTAGTTCTCTGGTCACGCCGTCGTCCGCCTTTAGTGCAAGTCTTGAGGCTGACCCTGAATTTTGCCGCACCGTGTTTCAACAAACACCAGGACGGCATTATGCCCAGGAACCGTATCGGCGTAAACTTTTTCTCATGTATCATCGGCTAACCGCCAATTTGCGCACGGTTCAAGCCCGCCTCGATGGCGGCCTTGAGGTTAAACCCTTTTCAGGTTATACCTCTGAACAAGCTTTTCTAGAGGATCTCTATCTCATCCGGGATTCGCTAGTAGGTCACGGTGATGGCAATATCGCCGAGGCGGAATTGAAGGATTTAATTCGCCTCGCCGAAGGTTTCGGTTTTTATCTGGCGAGTCTCGACATTCGCCAAGAATCGGGACGCCATACCGAGGCAGTAACAGAACTATTAGCCAACGCGCCTAACCTACCCGACTACGCTAGCCTCTCGGAAGAACAGCGACTGGCCCTGCTGGGTGAACTGCTATCCCATGAAGGCACACCGCTGCTTTACTGTACCCAATGGAGTCCCGCGACCCAGGAAACGTTGGCCGTCTTTCAAGTGATGGCCAACATCAGTAAAGAAATCAGTCCCCGCGTCTTTGGCAGCTATATTATTTCCATGACCCATCAGGCGAGCCATGTGTTGGAGGTTATATTTTTGGCCAGCTTTGCAGGTCTGGCAGGACGCACCAGTGACGGCCAATGGCACTGTAACATCCACGTCACACCGTTGTTTGAAACCATCGAAGATCTGGCCCACATCGAGATGGTGATGGAACGGTTACTGGAACAACCGGCTTATCGAGCGCTCCTAAACGCCTCAGGCAATACCCAAGAAGTCATGTTAGGTTATTCGGACTCTACCAAAGACGGCGGTGTCTTGGCCTCTGGCTGGAATTTGTATCAGGCACAGAAGAAAATAGTCGCCATTGCGGAGCAACAGCAAATCCAATGTCGTCTCTTCCACGGCCGCGGCGGCACCGTAGGTCGTGGCGGTGGCCCTACCCATGAGGCCATTCTGGCGCAACCACCGGGCACGGTTCAAGGCGCCATCAAGATCACCGAGCAAGGCGAAGTACTGTCGTTCAAATACAGTAATGTGGAAACCGCCATCTATGAACTCACTATGGGTATTACCGGGTTGCTTAAAGCCAGTGTCAGCTTGATCCAACCTGTTGCACAAGACCCAACACCTTTCTTAGAGACCATGGAGGCATTGGCCAACCATGGAGAAAAAACTTACCGGCAACTGACTGACCGTACCGAAGGTTTTAACGATTACTTCTATGAAGTCACGCCAGTTAACGAAATTGGCTTACTGAATCTCGGTTCACGACCCACCCACCGCAACAAATCAGACCGATCTCGTTATTCTGTTAGAGCGATACCCTGGATGTTTGGGTGGGGTCAGTCACGTCATACCCTTTCTGGTTGGTATGGCATCGGCAGTGCTTTGCAAACATGGTGCCAAAAGGACCCGGAAAAGCTGGAGATGTTGCAACGTATGTACCAGGAGTGGCCCTTTTTTCAATCCCTGTTGAGCAATACGCAAATGTCACTTTATAAAGCCGAACCCAGTATAGCGAGGGAATATGCGAGGCTTTGTCTTGATGCTCAGGTTGAAGAAAAGATTTATCGGCTATTTTTAGAAGAACATAACAAAACCTGTCAGCAGATCCTATCCATTACGAATCTGCAGCAATTGCTGGCAGATAATCCCTCGTTGGTTTTATCCTTGGAACGACGCAATCCTTATCTAGATCCCATTAATTACATTCAAATTACGCTGCTTAAACGCTATCGGCAAACAGCGAGCGACGAGACCCAAGAAAACCCTTGGCTAGATCCATTGCTGCGTTCCATTAATACACTAGCTGCTGGCTTGCGTAATACCGGATAAATCCAACAGAATTGGTCAAACTGTTGAACATTTGTCCGTTTTAATAAACTTTATTTAGGAGATTCACTGATGGCCGCTCCTTGGACACCCGCCTCTTGGCGACAACACGCTGTTGTCCAGCTACCTACTTATGCCGATGAAACGGCGCTGCATAGGGTAGAGCAACGTTTAGCCACCTTACCACCGTTAGTATTCGCGGGCGAAGCGCGTACCCTGCGGCGCCAGTTAGGTGATGTGGCAGAGGGGCGTGCTTTTCTTTTACAAGGTGGAGATTGCGCGGAAAGCTTTGCGGAATTTAATACGGCTAATATCCGCGATACCCTACGGGTGCTTTTACAGATGGCTGTCATACTGACCTTTGGAGCAGCCTGCCCAGTTATCAAAGTGGGCCGTTTAGCGGGCCAATTCGCGAAACCCCGCAGTGCCCCCACCGAAGTTCAAAACGAGCTAGAACTACCCATCTATCGGGGCGATATCGTCAATGCCATGGCCTTCACCCAGCAGGCCCGTCAACCCGATCCCGAACGCCAACTGAGCGCCTATGCCCAGGCGGCAGCCACCTTAAATTTACTGCGGGCTATGACCCAAGGGGGCTATGCGGATCTTCATCAAGTCCACCGTTGGAATATGGATTTTGTAGCCACCAGCCCCCAAGGGGAACGCTATCATGATCTCGCCAACCGGATTACTGAAACATTGGATTTTATGGAAGCCTGTGGTCTCAACGCCGACAGCGTGCCACAGATTCGAGAAACACAACTGTTTACCTCCCACGAAGCGCTGCTGTTGGGTTATGAACAAGCCCTTACCCGCACTGACAGTTTGACTGGGGACTGGTATGACACATCGGCGCATCTGCTTTGGGTTGGCGAGCGCACTCGCCAAATCGATGGCGCCCATGTAGAATTTTTGCGCGGCATCGCCAATCCAGTGGGGGTTAAAGCGGGTCCGACCCTAACTAGCGACACCTTGCTAAAACTTATGGATATCCTTAACCCTGATAATGAACCGGGACGCCTAACAGTCATCTGCCGAATGGGGGCTGACAATGTGGAAAATGCCCTACCCCCTTTAATTCGCGCCGCCCAACGGGAGGGTCGCAAAGTGGTTTGGTCATGCGATCCCATGCACGGTAACACCGTCAAATCGTCCAATGGTTACAAAACAAGACCCTTTCAGCGCATTCTTGAAGAAGTGCGCTGCTTTTTTGAGGTTCACCAAGCTGAGGGCAGCTATCCTGGCGGCGTCCATTTTGAGATGACCGGACAAGATGTGACCGAATGTATTGGTGGCGCCCAAGCGATTACCGAGCAGGCTCTGCCGGATCGCTATCATACCCACTGCGACCCGCGCCTGAATGCCTCGCAAAGCCTTGAATTGGCTTTTTTGATTGCCCAAACCTTAAAAAAAATGCGCCAGCCGCACAGTAGACGGGCGGCGCCTTCACCTTTGGATCGCGTACAACCATAAGAAGCTGTTTCCTTGTCATTAATACCCATATAGCTTTATTTTTAGCAATGCTTTCCGATTTTTGTAAAAAGGCACATGGATTGCACAAAACCTTAACAATAAGTAAAAGTAATTTAACTCAGGGAAATGGTAATGGCTTTAGCATCTATTCAAAACAGCGATATTAAAGCGCTATTATTATTAGTTGTACTAGTTGTTGTTGGTTTGTTTTGGCCCGTTTGGGCAGCTCCTCAGGCAGCTTTAGTCGTCGACGCGAGTACTGATACTATCCTTTTTGAGCACAACGCTAAACAGTCGAGACATCCAGCGTCTCTCACTAAAATGATGACGTTGTATCTTATATTTGATGCTCTCAAGCAACAACGACTAACACTCCAAAAACCCCTCCATGTATCTAAACGGGCAGCGGCGCGCCCGCCATCCAAATTGGGGTTGCGGGCAGGTAGTACTATTACTGTTGAACAAGTCATTCTGGCCTTGGTAACCCGCTCGGCGAATGACGCAGCCACCGTCATAGCCGAAACTTTAGGTAAAACGGAATACCAGTTTGGTCGCATGATGACAAAAACTGCCCAGCGCCTTGGGATGCAAAACACCACCTTTCGCAATGCGTCTGGCTTACCGGATTCAGATCAGATCACCACAGCTTGGGATATGTATGTATTGGCCAGGGCGCTACAAAAGGATTTTCCTGAGTTTTATCATTATTTTTCGAAAGCATCTTTTCGCTTTGGCAAAACAACTCACAAAAGTCATAATCGTTTGCTTGCCAACTATGCCGGCGCCGATGGGATCAAAACCGGCTATATACGAGCATCAGGCTATAACCTTGTTACTTCTGTTAAACGTGATGGAAGACATCTTATCGGTGTGATTTTTGGAGGCGACACAGCCAAACAGCGAGACACCCAGATGCATGCCATTTTAGATCGAGGCTTCGCTCAACTCGCAGCTTATCAATTGGCCCGTCAGACTGAAAACCCAGCAGAGCTACCCGCTGTTAACCTCATTGCAAAGTCGACACTGGCCACGCCAGTAGTAGCTTTTCAAGAAGGTAATCTGTCCTTAGTGTCTTTCAACGCCTCGTTTTCTCCAACTGGTTCCTCGAACATAGATCAAGGCAGTTCAGAGATGGATGAATTTGATTGGAAAATACAGGTAGGTGCTTTTTCCCGAATCAGCGCTGCTAAACAGCATGTTTCAGAGCTTATTCAAACCAGTTCAGGAATATTGTCTTTAGGGCAAGCGGTTATTTCACCCACAGCCAAAGATGGTAAAACGCTTTATAAAGCTCACTTTGAGGGTTTTAGTGAAACTGAGGCAAGTGGTCTGTGTGATATTCTTAGACAACAACGTTTTGATTGTTTTCCGTTAGCGCCGTCGAATGGGTAAGCACATAGCTTAACGATGATTAGATTGTCCAAAAAATCAATGTTCTTAACTGAACACAGCCACAAAGATGATGATATAAAAAAATTGTATTTTTATTTTTTTTGTCGATCTCGATTTCGTAAATAGGCCAGTTTTTCACCTATTTTAATTTCCAAACCGCGATTGACCGGAAAATAATAGTGGCGCTCCCCGAGTGAGTCTGGGAAATACTGTTCCCCAGCGGCGTATCCCTCCGGTTCATCGTGAGCATAGCGATAATTATCCCCATATCCCAATTTTTTCATAAGTTGCGTAGGGGCATTACGTAAGTGCTGCGGCACATCTAAAGAGCCGTTCTCTCGCGCATCTTGAACTGCCGCCCCAAAGGCGTTATAGACAGCATTGCTTTTAGGCGCACAGGCTAGATAAACAACTGCCTGAGCAATCGCTAACTCTCCTTCAGGACTTCCCAAACGCTCATAGGTTTGCCAGGCATCCAAAGCCACATGAAGCCCCCGGGGATCAGCATTACCTATGTCTTCAGAAGCCATGCGCAGAACGCGACGGGCGATATATAAAGGATCACAACCACCTCCCAACATACGCGCGAGCCAATACAAAGCTGCATCGGGGTTGCTACCTCGTACCGCTTTGTGCAGGGCTGATATCTGCTCATAAAAAATATCACCACCCTTATCGAAACGCCCTACCCCACCTTTCATGGCCTCAGTAAGGGCTGTATCCAAGGAAATTTCTTCAGACTGAGCGAGATTAGCCGCGATTTCTAATACGCTAAGGGCATAGCGAGCATCGCCATCAGCTGCTTGGGCTAACCGATTTCGTTGACCCTCACTAACTACAAATTGGCGTCCTCCCAAACCACGCTCTGTATCCGTCAATGCACGATCAATCACTGCACGTACTTCCGCCGGGCTTAGTGGCGTAAGGACATAAACCCTAAGCCGCGACAACAAAGCATTATTGATGGCAAAACTGGGGTTTTCGGTGGTGGCCCCTACAAAGATCAGCGTCCCATCTTCCACATAGGGCAAAAAGCCATCCTGCTGAGCTTTATTAAAACGATGCACCTCATCCACAAACAATACCGTGCGTCGCTGCTCATCGCGCCAGTGGATTTGGGCTTGTTCAACCCCTGCCCGCACATCTTTAACACCAGCTAATACAGCCGACAAACTCAAGAACTGGGCATTGCTGTAATGGGCAATGAACTTTGCCAGGGTTGTTTTACCTGTCCCTGGTGGCCCCCAGAGAATTAACGAATGAGGATGACCGCTTTCAATGGCCATGCGCAACGGTTTACCCGGCTCACACAGGTGCTTTTGACCACTAAACTCGTCAAAATTACGCGGCCGCAGACGGTCGGCCAGAGGTTGTCGATTGCTATGCCGCATACTTATAGAAGTGTATTAGGCAGTGCTTTGATTAGCGTTCTGTTCTAATCCAACGGGTTTCACGTTGGGTTATAAATTTTAGATAGATGGGAAACTTCCATAAAATATAGCGCGGAATTACCATCAATGCCCCCAAGGTTAACAGCTGACGACCGAAACGAGCCCATACTAACATGAGGACTAGGCTCAGTGACAAAAGCAGACAAGTCGCTAGTAAGGCTGGACCCCAGTATCCTGTGAAAAGAGCAAAACCTGTATTGATAATCATGCTTGTGATGGCTAGGGTTACAAGCAATGACAATGGCGGCACACTGAGTTCAAGGCTTGTAACGATCAAGTGCGGTTTTAGTTCAAAGATGCCTTTGGCTAATAATCGTGGGGCTTGTTGGAGAAGCGTTTTTAGATAACCATGTTCCCAGCGGGTACGTTGGGTAACCGCAGCCTGTTTGGACAGTGGTAATTCGCTTTCGACCCGAGCTTGTGGGCAAAGTAAAGGACCCTGTCCTTTGGCGGTAAGCTCAATACCAAGCGCAAGATCTTCAACAATATCGCCGGTTGCCAGATTGGCTTCCTTTAATATGGACCACGGAAACGCCATGCCTGTGCCTGTCAACAACACCGGTTGACGTAACCGAGAGAGACCGCGAGGGCGGGCTTCATTTTTGACTAGGAAAGCAAAGGTTGACACTGCGGCAAGTCCAGCGTCGCTAGCAGGTGGGTGCATTAAATAAATGGCCTGAGCAGGCTTACCAGTTTGCTGGACTTGGCGAACCAAATGGTCTATTGCTCCATCACTTAAGCTGCAGTCGGCATCTAGAATTATTATGACTGGTGGTGGGTTGGTAGAAAAATACTGCATCCCGGCGGCCAACGCATAACCCTTGCCACGGCGTATGGGATCATGTCGTTCAATCACTTGGGCGCCCGCTTGGCGGGCAATTTGGGCTGTTGCATCAGAGCAGTTATCGGCAATGACCAGTAACTGATCTCCAGTTTGAAGTTGAGATCGAAGGGCATCCAGGGTTGCAGCAAGCTGCTGCTCCTCATTATGAGCAGGAATTAATACGCCGATGTTTGGACGGTCGGCAAACATAGATGGGTTAGGTATTGCTGGCAGCATTCCAAGCAAGCACTCGAAAATAACAAATAACATCGGTAGACTTATGATCCACGCCATGATCCAGCAAAAAACGATGACTAATTCCATTAGTTTTTAACGCCTTGAGATTCTTCGCGATACACAAGTTGTGCAAGCTTGCCAGCTTCAGTGTTTGCGTTATGACATTGTCGCACTTGTTCCCTGCCGACTCGACCCATTGTTGTCAATGTGCTGGTCGATGAATCCAGTACTTCCGCCATTGTCTTAACCAAGGCATCGATTGCACCGGCGGGTATAATCCAACCGCATTCTGGTGTTAACAATTCTGGAATACCGGCAATGTAAGTACTGATCACAGGTCGACCCATAGCTAACGCTTCCATAATCACCACAGGCAAACCTTCTGCAAAGCTGGGCAAAACAAGCGCACGAGAACTTTGCAACCAAGCACAAACCTGCTCATTGGACTGCCAGCCGGTGATAGTCACATAATTTTCTAAGTGGGAGTTAATGATCTGTTGCTCAATGGTTTCCCGCAGTTCGCCATCACCGACCAGTATCAGTTCAAACTTGCGCCCCTCTTGAGCCAGCTGAGCTGCAGCTTGTAATAGTAATAGTTGACCCTTTTGTTCGCAGAGACGTCCGACACAGACTAATCTGGGTGTTCTTGGCACATCAGCCAAGGGTGCATCTAGAAATTGAGCATCTAATCCGCAACGAATTACCTGAATCTTAGGCCATTCGCTATAGTCGACCCAACGCAACAATTGGCTACGACCAAAGCTTGAAATAGCCACAACAAAACGGGCTCGGCGAATTTTTTCTGCCAGGCGCAGAGAAATGGGTCGATCAAATTCTTCGGGCCCATGAACAGTAAAACTATAAGGTAGATTTGTTAACGCATTTACATACATGGCAACGTCCGCCGGATTGGTTCCAAAGTGTGCATGTAAGTGCGCAACATTAAGCCGGAGCAGTGTTTGGGCAAGCCCACAAGCCTCAGCAAAGTAAATGAAATGTTTTAGTAATCCGCTATCCGATCCCCAACCAATATGACGTGCTAATCGTAAAGTACGCCACCAAGCTGAGGGATCTTTAAAAAATGTTGTAACCACTGCCCGTACTAAACCCACTAATCCGTCATCAAGCACTACAGTAGTAGCCTCAGCTTCTGCGCGATCCGCTGAATCGACTAACTCTGTTGATCGGCGAATGGAAAAACGCACTACCTGCAACCCTTGAGCTTCGAGGGCTGCAATTTCTCGGCGGATAAAGCTGTGACTTACTTTTGGATAGACATTAACAAGGTAGGCAACCATCGGTTTTGATGGTTTGTGTTTTGATGGGGTGTTTTGACTCTGTGGCAACATGCCCAACCCAACTTCTTCGAGGGTTGCATGACGCATTTTGCTGTCTTCTATTCCTTTCATTGGTTTTAAAACCCTCTACTCCTGTTGCCGATTTTATGTAAATATTAATTACTCGCAATAATAAAACCGACAATTAATCGTAATAACTTTTTTGATATATCGAATTAGCTAATACTATTTATGTTTCTGTATCTTGAAAAACAAGTCATTATTATAAGGTTTAAATATCAATCGATTTGCAAAAGTTTGTATCCCACTCAATAAAATAAAAACAAACTTAACTTTTTTATTTATCTTTAAATGCTTTTCAAATATAAAAAATTGGAAATAAATTTTGTGAAACAGTTTTATTTATAAACTAAACAACCCTCAGCTATAAGCTGAGGGGTTATAACGTGGAGTCGATTT
>CAZGON010000147.1:8617-10120 GCA_964527085.1 uncultured Candidatus Competibacteraceae bacterium | reverse complement strand
CTACCCAGATTGATAACTGTTGCTTACGCACCCTTTTAGTGTAGACGCTGCACTACCCAGATTGATAACTGTTGCTTACGCACCCTTTTAATGTAGACGCTGCACTAGCCGTCCGACAATGATAATCCCTCAACCCGTTGAAATCCCCTTGGTAGTAGCTTTCCCCGTCGCCCGCGCTCCCCTGTATAACTATCGAGATCCGTGGGTCTTAGGGTGAGTTGTCGCTTACCGCAGTAGGCTATTAAGTTTTGGCCTTCAGGTACGCTAGCCAGGGCAACCAACTGTTCCATCGGGGCGTCGGGTTTTGCGGGGGGGAAATGAATAATCTTATTGCCTTTGCCTTTGGGCATTTGCGGCAGCTCTGTCACTGGAAAGACCAATAAATGGCCGCTGTTAGTGGCGGCTACTAAGCGGTCGCTGGCAAGATCAGTAACTGCCACGGGCGCTAATGCGGTGGCCTCTGGGGGTACTGTTAGAACCGCTTTACCGGCTTTGTTACGGGTAAAAAGGTCCTCGAAGCTACACACAAAACCATAACCTGCACTAGATGCGAATATGTAAAGATCCTCTGGATTGCCTAATAATACGTCAATAAAATGGGCTGCTTGAGGCGGGCTAAGCCGACCCGTCAAAGGTTCCCCATAGCCTCTGGCAGAGGCTAAATTATTAGCTGACAAGGCGTAACTACGGCCGGTGGAATCGATGAACACCGCAGATTGGTTGCTACGCCCCTGGGCTTGGGTAAGAAAACCGTCTCCTCCTTTATAGCTCAAGGATTTTGGATCGATATCCCGCTTTGCAGCCCGCACCCAGCCTTTTTGAGATAACACCACCGTCACCGGTTCACTGGGCGTTAAGCTGGTTTCACTGAGGGCTTGCCCAGGGCGACGCTCCACCAACCGGGAGCGGCGATCATCCCCATACTTTTTTGCGTCTTCTTGAATTTCTTTCCGTATCAGCGTGTTAAGCCGCTTCTCCGAACCTAAAAGGGTTTTGAGTCGATCTTGCTCTTTGGTGAGTTCGGTTTGCTCCCCGCGGATCTTCATTTCCTCAAGCTTAGCTAATTGGCGTAAACGGGTTTCCAAAATAGCTTCGGCTTGGGTATCGGTGAGCTGAAAGTGCGCCATGAGTATGGCTTTGGGTTTATCTTCAAAACGAATAATACGGATAACTTCGTCTAAATTAAGATAGGCAACCAATAATCCGGCTAGGATATGGAGACGTCGCTCTACCCGCTCGAGACGATATTGCAGCCGTCGGCGCACCGTATTAACCCGAAAGGTAAGCCACTCGGCAAGGATTTGCTTGAGATTTTTAACCTGGGGTCGGCCATCGATGCCGATCATATTTAAATTAACCCGATAACTACGCTCCAAATCAGTGGTGGCGAATAGGTGATCCATCAGCAGATCCGCATCAACCCTTGCAGAACGGGGTACGATGACCAAACGAATCGGGTTTTCGTGGTTAGATTCATCCCGCAGGTCTTCCACCATGGGGAGT
>CAZGON010000147.1:6927-8504 GCA_964527085.1 uncultured Candidatus Competibacteraceae bacterium | reverse complement strand
GCCGTTTTCCCGCTCAAAACAAGCCCGCATCCGGAGCGTGCCGTTGCCGGTATGATAAAGTTTGCGCACCTCCTCCCGCGGACTCACGATTTCTGCCCCGCTGGGATAATCAGGTCCTTGCACATGCTTACACAGGGCGTCTACATCGGCTTCGGGATCGTCGAGAAGGTGTATACAGGCTGCCGCCACTTCCCGCAGGTTATGGGGCGGAATATCGGTGGCCATGCCGACGGCGATGCCCATGGCGCCATTAAGCAATACATGGGGCAGCCGTGCCGGCAACAACAGGGGTTCCTGGAGGGTGCCATCAAAATTGGCTCCCCAGTCCACCGTGCCTTGCCCCAATTCCGCCAGCAATAGCTGGGCAATGGGCGCTAGACGCGATTCTGTATAGCGCATGGCGGCAAAGGATTTTGGGTCATCTTGGGAACCCCAATTACCTTGGCCATCGATGAGCGGATAGCGGTAAGAGAAGGGCTGCGACATCAGCACCATGGCTTCATAACAAGCGGTATCCCCATGGGGGTGATATTTGCCCAATACATCGCCGACGGTGCGGGCTGATTTCTTATACTTTGCCGCTGCGGTCAGTCTCAACTCTGACATGGCGTAGATGATGCGCCGTTGAACGGGTTTTAGACCGTCGCCCAGGTGGGGTAGGGCGCGATCTAGGATGACATACATGGAGTAATCCAAATACGCCTTTTCCGTGAAGATTTTTAAGGGAAGTCGTTCTACACCCTCTGGTGTAGATAGGGTAAGTTGTTCGGACATGGCTTCCTTAAGACAATAAGTCGAAGTGATTCCTGAAGTATCATCAATCTATAAGTCATTTACTTCATAATACACACGCTGAGATCACGACACCTCCGCTAGATTCCCTTTTTCTTCCAGCCAATTTTTCCGGTCAGCGGCGCGTTTCTTAGCCAGCAGCATATCCATGAGTTTTGCGGTGTCATCATCCGGTTCCAAAGTAAGTTGCACCAAACGGCGTGTATTGGGGTCCATGGTGGTGTCGCGCAGTTGCAGTGGGTTCATTTCACCTAATCCCTTAAACCGGGTCACACTGATTTTAGCGGCTTTTTTGTCGGCCGCGATGCGATCCAGCAGACCTTGCTTCTCGGCTTCGTCGAGGGCATAAAAGACTTCTTTGCCCACATCGATGCGAAACAGCGGTGGCATGGCCACAAACACATGCCCTGCTTCCACCACCGGTCGAAAATGACGTAGAAACAGCGCGCACAGTAGCGTGGCAATATGCAGCCCATCGGAGTCGGCATCCGCCAAAATACAAATCTTGCCATAGCGCAGACCGGTTAAGTTGTCAGAACCAGGATCTACGCCTATGGCGACGGCGATGTCGTGAATCTCTTGGGAATTTAAGACCTGGGTGGAATCTACCTCCCAGGTGTTCAGAATTTTACCACGCAAGGGCATAATAGCTTGAAATTCCCGATCTCGAGCCTGTTTTGCAGAGCCCCCTGCCGAATCGCCTTCCACCAGAAACAATTCCGTGTGGGTAAGATCTTGCGTGACACAGTCGGCTAGTTTACCCGGTAACGCAGGTCCGCTGGCAA
>CAZGON010000147.1:0-6917 GCA_964527085.1 uncultured Candidatus Competibacteraceae bacterium | reverse complement strand
TGCGAACCACTTTTTTACTATCCCGTAAGCGTTTATGAGCATTTTGCAGAGCCAGCTGAGCAATGCGTTCGCCGCTTTCCGTATGCTGGTTTAACCATAGACTCAACGCATCCTTAACCACTCCCGATACAAAAACGGCGCATTCCCGTGAAGCAAGTCGCTCTTTGGTTTGCCCGGTGAATTGGGGTTCTTGAATCTTGACAGAAAGTACATAGGCACAGTTCTCCCAGACATCTTCGGGGGTAATACGCACACCCCGAGGAATCAAATTGCGAAACTCGCAAAATTCCCGTACCGCTTCAGTGAGACCCATACGCAGCCCATTGACATGGGTGCCACCCTGGGGTGTGGGTATTAAATTGGCATAGCTCTGGGTAATCAGTTCACCGCCTTCAGGCAGCCAGGCTAGCGCCCAATCAACTACCTCATGGTCACTGTGCAGATGCCCAACAAAGGGAGGATCAGGCAAGATCTCTGTCTGTTGTAGGGCTTCTCTGAGGTAATCGGTAAGACCGTCCTCATAGCGCCATTCCAACCGCTCGTCGGTTGCCTCATCGGTAAAGCTCACTTTGAGTCCGGAACAGAGAACGGCTTTGGCGCGTAACAGGGATTTCAGCCGCGCAACCGCGAATTTTGGCGCATCGAAATAGTCCGGATCGGGCCAAAAATGCACCTTCGTCCCTGTGCTACGTCGATTTGTAGTACCAATCACCTTCAAATCAGAGCATTTTTCACCTTTTTCAAAGGCTATATGGTATTCCTTACCATTGCGACGAACCCATACATCTAGACGACGCGACAGAGCATTCACCACCGAGACGCCAACTCCATGCAGACCGCCAGAGAATCGGTAGGTACGTTGGGAAAATTTTCCCCCCGCGTGAAGCCGAGTCAGGATCAGCTCTATGCCTGGAATACCTTCTTCTGGGTGGATGTCCACTGGCATCCCGCGGCCATCATCGGTGACAGATAGAGAACCATCGTTGTGGACCATAACATCCACGTATGTAGCATACCCAGCTATCGCTTCGTCAACGCTATTATCGATAACTTCCTGGGCCAGGTGATTAGGGCGAGTGGTATCTGTATACATACCTGGGCGTCTGCGAACCGGCTCAAGTCCGCTGAGCACCTCAATGGCTGCAGCATCATAAATATTGTTCATGCACGATCAATCCAATTATGTTGAAAGAATTTCAAGACACCGCAGAATGCCTGCGCTAAGAATTATGGTGTTTTTGTTGAGCAGAAGCACGAGGAATTGGTTCCCCTAATTTTTTTCTCGCAGCAATAAAGGAGATTAATATTACTCCTACAGTTGCTGTAACGGTCGCCAATTATATGGAATGGTCACTTAAGTATGGTGCTAGTGTGTTAAATAGTTTTGATAATTCAAAACTTGTGTTGAGTTAGCCGTTAAATGTATTTAATAATAAGTGGTTTTTAATGCAACAATAGCTAGACAACACGACTCGGTAGTTACACGATAAAAAATCATAGCCTTAATTTTTTAAGGCTTGAACTGTAATTTCTTTTAGTCTACCTTAATTTTTTACGATTTTTAACTTGCGTCTTGTAATCCATTTACGCCAAGCTGTTTTGCGTTTTTGCTATGATCTTGTTAACAATTTAAGTAATGCTTTTATAGGCAGGAAAGAATCAAGCTATTTTTTATCTGGGTTAAACTGAAAAAATTATTTAAGGGTGCTAATAAGTGAAACGTCCTAAGTTATCCGGTGTTATTCCAGGAACGCTGTGAATACGTCCTTGTACGCTCCATCGCCGTCTCCCAACGGCGAAGGTCCTTCCATAACACCGGATAACTTATGGTCAGGTACTTACTCACATAAAATCAGTCTTTTAACTAAATTAAATAGTTGCTTGTCTACCAATAAAAAACTGGAAAAGAGAAAAAATGGAAACCCTTTGATTTTTTAAACCTTGAGTATGGTTGCCGGAGTTCAAAAATAATGACAGAAATAGCTAAAAATGGACTGAATAGTGAAAAAAAAAATTATAAAATACAAGATTCGCTTTCAGGTAAAAAAACCTCAAATTCCAAACTCAAACGCTATCAAGAATTAGTGATCGGTACAGGAAATTTAATGGAGCTCATAAAATATGAGCTGATTGTTTTGTTTACTAGTTGGATTCCAGGCGCATTGGGACTTTTTCTTCGAAGCAAGCTGTATCCATACCTTGTGGGTGAAGTAGGAAAAAACGTGGTGTTTGGCTGTAACACCGTTTTACGTCATCCTCATAAAATAAAAATCGGTAATAATGTGGTGATAGATGACAATGTACTGCTCGATGCAAAGGGTGAAAAAAATAAAGGTATCACCCTAAAAGATGGAGTTTTTGTTGGCCGCAACTCTATTTTAAGTTGTAAAGATGGTGATATTGAGCTAGATGAAAATGCCAATATTGGTTTCAATTGCGAAATCCTTTCAACTAATACAGTAAAAGTTGGCAAAAACTCTCTGGTTGCAGCCTACTCCTATATCATTGGAGGTGGAAATTATGGATTAGGTGTCCATGCTCCTATCAATCAACAATATGATTATCAAGGAAAGGGCGGCGTAGAGCTTGAAGAAGATGTGTGGGTCGGCGCTCATTGCGTTATATTAGATGGTGTAACTGTTGGTCAGGGTTCAGTACTTGCTGCTGGAGCTGTGGTTACCAAAACCATTGAGCCTATGTCAGTCACTGCAGGTATTCCAGCCACAATAATAAAAAAGCGAGAAGATTAAATAAATTCGTATTTTAATATTATTAAAGCCCCATATTAAACTGGGGCTTTTTCTTTTTAAGAAAAAATCACAATATTTAGCCGACTCTACAGGTGTTTTACTACCAATTAGGTAGTAGGTTAATCAAAATCTTTAACTAACGCAGCGCGAGAAGCTTCAGGTAACATATCTATAACAGCACTATAATGAGAATGATCAACACCTAACGCTATATCAGCTCCATCCCTGGCGGCTGCCACCATATCAGGAGTAAATTCAAACCGCAAGAAATGAACTGAAGAAGTTTTTTCCCGGTTCTCTCGTTCAAGATCCTCGTCGGCGATAGGTAAAATTGAATCAAAATTACCGATTCGTATCCATATTTTTTTCTCTATTCCAATTAAGTTAGCTAATGCTTGCTTGCGTTCTGCTACATCTGCATATTCAATAAGCAGTGTTGCTTTGAGGTTATAGCCATCGGGAATCAGTGGGTTATAGGCGGCAAGTTCCTCTTCTATGGCAGCTGATTCAAAAATGCGTTCTACCCGGAGCATCTCTTGAATTTGGTACTGCATGGTCAAGCGGTCTTCAAACAACAGAGTGATATGATCGCCCAAAGAAACTTTGCGAGGTTTCTTATGGTTGATCACACGAGATCGGAATGCTTCACGATTTTCTGCATAAGCTTCTAGAGTAAAAAGATCAGCGCGGGTCAGTTTTTGCATCGATTAACTCCATAAAGTAGATTCGTCATCATCAAAGTTACAGATAAATCATTAATGATGCTGAGTAATTGCAGTCTAAATAAGACCTGCACCGATGAGTTTCAGTTCAACTGATTAAATCTTATAAGCTAGGCGTAACAAGGTAAGTGGATGTTTTGGAGCCCCCTTATCCTGCAGTCCATGTTCAATATGCTGACCCGCCATGGGGCAATCACTGGCGTAGTGATCGGCGGCTGCTTTGTTTACCTGATTGATGACGGGTTTAGCGATTTTCATGGAGATTTCATAAGACTCCGTTTTAACGCCATAGGTACCGTTGTGTCCCGCGCAACGCTCGATGGTTTTAACGGTAGTATCGGGAATAAGCTGTAGCACATCGCGACTTTTTATGCCCATATTTTGGGAACGTAAGTGACAGGGCGCATGATGACTGACTGTACCTAATGGCTGCTTGAAGTCGGTACGCAAAAGTCCGGCTTTATGGCGTAACCACAAATACTCGAACGGGTCAAACATGGCATCCCGCACTTTGAGAACCTGCGGGTCCTGGGGAAACAGTAGAGGAAGCTCTGATTTAAACATAAATACGCAAGAAGGTACGGGCGCGACGATATCCCAACCTTCGTCGACTCGTTCCGCCAACAGCGGCACATTGACATCTTTAAACCGTGCTACCGAGTCCAAGTCGCCTAGTTCCAATTTGGGCATCCCACAACACTGGGTTTTAGAAACCAGATTAACCGGAATACCGTTGTGCTCAAAAATAGCGATAATATCTTGCCCTAGTTGCGGTTCGTTATAATTGCCATAGCAGGTGCTAAATAAAGCGACCTTACCTTGGGTCTCATCGCTAGTTTGAATCGTTACATGGGCTGGCAAGTGCTTTGCTTCACGCTGTTGCAGTGTGCGCTGGGCATAGGTTGGCAGATGGGCATCGGCATGAACGCCTAATCCCTTATGCATTAATTTGCGTACAGCAGGGTTTCGGTTAACGGCATTAACCGTTTGGCTAACTACCGGGATGCCTGCTAATTTTCCCACTAAATCGGTGGATGAAAGCAACTTGTTACGGGTTGACGTGCCTTGTTTTTTAAAATTTACTGCTTTGGCGCGAAGCATCAAATGGGGAAAATCCACATTCCAGGGATGGGGTGGCACGTAGGGACACTTGGTCATGTAACACATATCGCAAAGATAGCAATGATCCACCACCTTCCAATAGTCCGCCTTGTCAACACCATCCACTTCCAAAGATTCTGATTCATCGATGAGATCAAAAAGAGTCGGGAATGAATGGCACAGACTATGGCAGCGTCGACAGCCGTGACAGATATCAAAAATTCGTTCTAATTCCGTGAACAGGGAACCTTCATCGTAGAAGTCTGCATTTTGCCAGTCGATAACATGTCGGGTTGGTGCTTCTAAACTACCTTCGCGGGTGGTTTTCTCGGTCATTGGACCGGTTTCTCCCCATCTACATAATCAGTGTATGTTTGTGAATGTATGCTATGGAGGTCGATAAACCTTCCATAGCATAACCCCTAGAATTAACCCTCTAATTGGTCCAAGGCTTTAGTAAACCGGTTGGCATGAGAGCGTTCGGCTTTTGCCAATGTTTCAAACCAGTCACCAATCTCCTCGAAACCTTCGTCCCGGGCAGTTTTGGCCATCCCTGGATACATATCGGTGTACTCGTGGGTTTCGCCAGCAATGGCTGCCTTTAAATTGAGCGAGGTATCACCGATGGGTTCGCCTGTGGCAGGGTCGCCGACTTCCTCTAAATACTCTAAATGGCCATGGGCATGACCCGTTTCACCTTCGGCGGTGGAGCGAAATACGGCAGAAACGTCATTATACCCCTCCACATCTGCCTTGGCGGCAAAATAGAGGTAACGGCGATTAGCCATGGATTCACCAGCAAAGGCATCTTTCAAATTTTGCTCAGTCTTGCTGTCTTTCAATGCGGTCATGGATTTATCCTCCAGCTTACATGATTATGATAATGTCTTTCGTTTAGACAGAGTCTAAATTCTAGCTTAAATAACCAAAGGATGAAATCACCATCCGATTAATAAATCTATTAAAGAAAATTGACCCTTCATTGGCATCCAGGTAAGTTAATGGTTTTATGGAAAAGGACGGCTTTTGACGATGGCCATAAAAAAACCAACGCTAGTCAACTTTGAAAAATCTTTGGCCGAATTGGAGGCCCTCGTTGAACGTATGGAAAAAGGTGATTTAACCTTAGAGGAATCTTTAAAGCATTTTGAGCGTGGCGTTCAATTGACCCGTAGTTGCCAATCAGCACTGCAACTTGCCGAGCAGAGAGTTGAAAAACTCATCACAGAAAATGGTGAGACCACGCTTGTCGCCTTTGCATCCGAGAGCGAGAACTAATGCCCGAGGAGCTGCTTAAACATTATAAAGCACGGGTTGAACAATTATTGGATCAGCATCTACCTGATGTTGAACTACAACCTCAACGTCTCCATCAAGCCATGCGTTATGCGGTTTTCGGGGGTGGCAAACGGCTTCGACCAGGGTTGGTTTATACCACCGGCATCGCTGTGGGCGCCGAACTCGTCTGTCTCGATTTGCCTGCCATGGCGGTAGAGCTTATTCACGCTTACTCCCTGGTTCATGATGACCTACCCGCCATGGACGATGATGGTTTACGTCACAGCAAACCGACTTGCCATATAGCCTTTGACGAGGCAACCGCGCTGCTTGCCGGCGATGCTTTGCAAAGCCTCGCATTTCAGCTGCTCAGCCAGGTTTCTTCAGCTGTCCAAGCGGATGCCTTACGACTAAAAATGGTCACTATGCTAGCCCAAGCGGCGGGTTCTCGGGGTATGGCGGGCGGTCAGGCGATCGACCTGGAAGCGGTTGGCAAAGAACTGACCCTGGCTGAGTTGGAAAATATGCATATTCATAAGACTGGCGCCTTAATTCGCGCCAGCGTTCTATTGGGCGCCACTTGCCAACCCGATCTTGCCTCTTCTACACTCCAAAAATTAGATCATTATGCTAAGTGTATTGGGCTTGCGTTTCAAATTTGTGACGATATTCTCGATGTGACAGCCGATACCCAAATTCTGGGTAAACAGCAAGGCGCTGACAAGGCTTTGAATAAGCCGACCTATCCCGCCTTGCTGGGTTTGCAGGGCGCTAAGCAGCATGCACAGACGCTTGTGGAGTCTGCCCTGGATAGCCTAACCAGTTTTGGGGTCGAGATGGATACCTTACGTTGGATTGCGTCGTATATTGTTGAACGTCCCAATTAATAAAATGACTCCTGGGCGCAGTGATACAGCACTGTCATAGATTTCCAGGATTTTTTACTATGCCCTTTGCTAGCCATAGAAGAGTGTCGTGATATGTTGCCTAATGAAGCTTTTCCGATTTTGCAAACCATCGACACGCCTGCTGATTTACGCAAATTGCCTGAAGCCAAGCTGGCGGG
>CAZGON010000146.1:0-10151 GCA_964527085.1 uncultured Candidatus Competibacteraceae bacterium | reverse complement strand
TCTCCCAACGGCGAAGGCCCTTCCATAACACCGGATAACTTATAGCCAGGTACTTCAAATATCTGTGATTTTATTTTCAAGTAACTTGTGTAAGGGTGCGAGCTGGGGATAGCGAGCGCTTACCTCTAAAATATAGGTGAGTGTGCGAGGTATGTCTTTCAAATAACCGGGTTTGCCGTCGCGCAGATTGAGGCGAGCGAAAATCCCAATGGCTTTTAAATGTCGCTGAACCCCCATTAAATCAAACCAACGGAGAAAAGTAGCATCATCCGTCTTCAATAAACCGTGTTCTTGCAATTTTCGTTGATAGTCGAGCGCCCACTCATTTACCCAGGAGTGGGGCCAACTGATATAGCAGTCCCGCAACAAAGACACCAAGTCGTAGGTTACTGGTCCGATCACTGCGTCCTGGAAGTCAAGCACACCAGGGTTAGCATGTTCAGTGACCATTAAATTACGAGAATGATAATCTCGGTGTACCCAAACCTGCGGTTGAGCTTGGGCATTGCTGGCTAAGAGTGCAAAGATCTTATCTAAAATACCCTGTTCAGTTTGATTGATGGGTAATTGTAGATGCTGGATTAAAAACCAATCTCGAAATAACTCCATTTCCTGATGTAGTAGCTGCGTGTCGTAGTAGGGCAGTAAAACGGTTTTTGCGTCTCCGCCTATTTGCAAGCGAAGTAACGCATCGAGGGCATCGTCGTAAAGCGCTCCGACATTGGTCTTATTCAATTCAGCAAGATATTGCCGTGTCCCTAAATCGGTCAAAAGCAGAAAACCCTGTTTAAGGTCCGCATCGAGTACTTCAGGTGTCTGTAAGCCGAGCTTCTTAAAAGCGTGGGCTATGGTTATAAAAGACCGACTATTTTCTTTATCAGGTGGTGCGTCCATGACAATATGGGTGGCGCCTTCGTGGCATACTCGGAAGTAACGCCTAAAACTGGCATCATTGGAGGCAGGCGTAATAGTGGCGGCAGATAACGGAAAAAGATCCTTTAACCAATTGAGCATGAGATGATATCGGTCACACACGTTATCTGTTAACTCCTAAAGTAGACTAAAAAGCTGTTTTAAAACCCCGCGACGTTCGGGAAATCAAGGCGCGGCGCCTTTGAGCAGCGCAGTTTACACGCAGTAAATGAGCAGCGGAAAAGGTGCTGCAACGCCGAGTCAGTGGACATGAGCTGGTTTTAAATTAGCTTCTAAAAAGAACCTGAGACATTGCTTAGTTAATAAATGCTTTTCTGATCTGGCTAGTAAAGTGCTCTATGAGAGTGGGTCTGGTAAACTAAAAACCATGCAATCTATGTTTCCGGCTGACCACGAGTCCAATACCTCGTCCTGTTTTCCGTTTCAAATGGTTTATATGAGCGGTGCGCAGAGCATCGAGGCCATAAAGACAGAACATGTGCTTGCGGTTATACATTTTAGTGCTGAGCCTCAAATGGACGCCGCTGACGGCTTATCCTGGAGAGTCAATCTGCCTACCTTGTTGGCGTCAGGTGATACCGTAGAGGTCTGGTGCAGTCAAACTCCGGTCCAGTATGGTCGTGACCAGACCGTTGCTTTTTCCCGCAATGAACAGGTGTTGGTTGCGCAAACTTGGGTTGATGAGGTTGATCACAAGGATTTGGACGCGATTGCTTATGAAGCTTATCAGCGTCTCATAGCCTTTGTCCGGTTTCAAGGCTATCCCTATCTACTGCGGGCCTGGAACTACTTTTCCAATCTTCACAAAAAATCTCAGGGGTTAGAACGCTACCAAGCTTTCTGTCAAGGTCGTTACCGGGCCTTGAAAGAGACACTCTCTGAATTTCAGATGCGCCTGCCGGCGGCCTCCGTTATCGGTACTCAAACCCCAGGTCTGCTGATCTATTGTTTGGCGGCTAAACAGCCAGGCCAGCAGGTAGAAAACCCTCGTCAAACCAGTGCTTATCGATACCCGCCACAATACGGCCCAAAGAGTCCGTCGTTTTCAAGATCGATTCTCAAAACATGGGCAATGCACCACCATCACTTGTATATATCTGGTACAGCGAGCATTGTAGGTCATCGAACTCGCCATTCAGGGGATACCGCTGCACAGCTATACGAAACCTTCAACAATCTGACGACGCTTTTGGAAGCGGCAAATCGTTACGTTGTATATCCTTTTCGTCTGGTTTTGCTCAAGTTCTATGTCTGTCATGCTGCAGATGCTGAACGATTGCGATACATTGCCTTAAATCACTTCGGTTCTCATGTGCCTATGCTCTTTCTTGAAGGTACCATTTGCCGTGAAGAGTTGCTTGTTGAAGTTGAGGGAATGGCGTTAAGCACAACGTTTCAGCTCGATCAACTTTCGCAAAAATCAAGATAAGCATATGCTAACCAAAATTAAAATTGAAAGAGCAAAAATCCGTGTTTCAGTGTTTTTCTAGGACATCGCGTTTACTGACTTTGAGCCTGTTTTTTTCACCTTGGCTAACAGCTCAAGGACAAACGTCGACGGCGCAAAACCGTTGGTTGCTTTGCGAGCCGGATCCGCTATCTGGGTTTGTAACCGTGGATACGGGGGCGCCCCAGGATGCGCCCCTTGAATTAATTGCCGATACTGGCCAATCGTCGGAAAGCGAAGCTATTTTGCAAGGTGACGTGGTAGCGGAACAAGGAGATCAACGTCTTGAAGCTTCAGAGGTCACTTTTAATAGAGTGATTAATCTTATCAAGGCTGAAGGTAATATCAGCTATGGTAATCCAGAGCTTGCTGTGCGAAGTGGTAGTGCAGAGGTTGATTTAAACAGTGGCGAGGGATGGTTTGAAGATGCCAAGTACTATGTGCCAAGGCAAAACGCAAAAGGAAAAGCCGAAAGAGTCGATGTGCAATATTTTACAAGAACGAGCCAAATGAGAGATGTCACTTATTCGACCTGCAACCGCGGCGATGAGTTTTGGCAGTTACGGGCTGGTAAACTTGATTTGAATCAAGAAACCGGTCGCGGCGTCGCAAAGGATATTAGTGTAGCCCTTGGCGATGTGCCGATCCTCTATTTCCCGTATCTATCCTTTCCCATCGATGACAAACGCCATACGGGTTTTTTGGTACCGACGGTAGGCTATGGTAGCGATAATGGACTTGATATCCGGATTCCCTATTATTGGAATATCGCACCTAATCAAGACATGACCTTACAGCCACGTATTCTTTCTAAACGAGGTCTGATGCTGGGCGCCGAATATCGGTTACTTACCCCGAAAGGACAGGGTGAGGTTGATTTCGAGTATTTGCCTTATGATAACGAATACGGAAGTGATCGTGGCGCTATTTTTACCTTTGCTCAAGCTAATTTAGCGCCGCGGCTTTATTCAAACTTGTTGTTCCAACATGTATCGGATGATGATTATTTAGATGATTTTGGCAATAAAATCGATATTTTGACCGACACTAACCTAGAACGTCGTTTGGATTTCCTCTATGTGGGTGAGCAGTGGACTGCCATAGCCCGCGCCCAAACTTTTCAAACGTTGGAAGATGAAATCTTTGTGACACGGGCAGATGAACCCTACGATCGTCTGCCACAGCTGCTTTTTAATGGCGACTGGTTAGAGGGGCCCCCTTATGGACTTGAGGTTGACTTGCAAGCAGAAGCGGTCAATTTTGAACGAGACGCGGGGGTACGGGGGAGTCGTCTCGACATATGGCCAGGTGTAAGCTTACCCTTTCGATGGCCTGCAGGGTTTATCACCCCGCGGGCAAGCTATCGTTTTACTGGTTATGATTTGCGAGACGCGAGACCCGGCAACCCCAAAAGACCCTCTCGAGATGCGCCTATTCTTAGTCTGGATAGCGGCTTGTTTTTTGAGCGACCTATTGCCTGGCAGTGGTGGCGTGATAACCCCGGTATTTTGACCCTGGAACCACGCCTTTTTTATCTTTATGTGCCGTTTCGGGATCAGTCGGATATCCCTGTTTTTGACAGTACCCTAATTGATCGGAACTTTCCCTGGTTATTTTTAGAAAATCGCTTCACGGGTGCCGATCGCCTGGGTGATGCTAACCAATTGACCATGGCGGTAACTAGCCGTTGGTTGGATAGGGTGGATGGTACTGAAGAGATGCGCCTTAGCCTCGGGCAGATCACTTATTTTGACGATCGTCGGGTTACCTTGGCAGGCACCGGTCGTAAGCGGGACAATAGTTCGGATATTATTGCCGAAGGACTCGTCAATGTAACCGATGAATTATCATTTCGGGGGAATGTGCAGTGGGACCCCGATGGCAATGAAATTCAGCGTAGCGGTGTAGATCTCCGCTATCGGCCTGGTTTGGGGCGCTTGGTTAATGTCAGCTATCGTTTTGCTAATGATGAGGAAGTCGAAATAACCCGAGAAAAGCTGGAGGAGGTTGATCTGACAAGTTTGTGGACCATCAACGAACAATGGCGAGCAGTGGCTCGTTTTAATTATTCCATTGTTGAATCTCAAGACTTGCGAATTTTCGGCGGATTTGAATACGATCAGTGTTGCTGGGCTTTACGTGTGTTGGCTCGGCGCTCCCGGGATAGACCCGATGAAGACGCAGATTTTAGTATCTCTTTCCAAGTGGAGTTAAAGGGATTGGCTGGTATTGGAACGGACATACCAAATTTGCTGGAAGAGTCTATTTTCGGTTATGAACCTCGTCAACGTTACTGAGGCTCGATAATCAGGTTGTTGTATTTATTTATGAATAAATTTAATGTTGGATTACTTTTTGGTTTGACCTTTATTATTTTGCTTGCCGGGAACGCTCCGCAAGCTCGTTTGGAGTTTGGCCCTGATTCAGAAACCGCCGCCAACGATTTGGACGTTATTGTGGCGGTTGTCGATGACGACATCATCACCCGTAGCGAATTAAATAGTGCGTTGGCTATCGTGTCTCAGCAACTAGAACAAAATGAGACGCCTTTGCCTTCCCGTGACATCTTGGAAAGGCAAGTCCTGGAACGGCTAATTCTTACCAAGTTACAGCTCCGGGCAGCCGAGCAAAATGGCGTGGTGGTAGATGATTCGACGCTAAACGCCGCGCTAGAGAGATTGGCTCGTTCCAATGAGCTTACCTTGAGTCAATTGCGTGAAGCTGTGCAACAGGATGGGGTGAATTTTGCGAATTTTCGTGAGCAAATCCGGGAAGAGATTTTAGCGACTCGGCTTCGTCAACGGGTGGTGGATAGTCAAATTCAGATTTCCGAGCAAGAAATAGATTCCTTGCTGCGCAGCAATCAAACTAGCGGGGCTGCAGATAATCGTGAATATTATGTGGCCCAGATTCTCGTCGCTGTCGCAGAGGGGGCCTCATCAGACCAGATTCAAGCGGCGCAAGACAGAGCGCAACAAATATTAGAGCAATTGCGTCAAGGCGCAGATTTTAAGCGACTTGCAGTAGCGGTTTCTGATGACCGTCAAGCCTTAGAAGGGGGTGATCTTGGTTGGCGTAAAGCTGATCAATTACCGACCTTGTTTGCCGATATCGTGCCGCAATTGCAAGTAGGTCAGTTGAGTGAGCTAATTCGTAGCCCCAGTGGCTTCCATATTGTCAAGTTATTGGAAGCAAAAGGAACGAAAGGAACATCTGAGCCTATGGTCACCCAAACCCGTGTTCGTCATCTGCTGATCGCACCAGAGGAGGCAGTCTCACCTGAAGAGATACAGCAACGCCTGATGCAGCTTAAACAGCGGGTTGAAGAAGGGGAAGATTTTGCTGAATTAGCGCGCGCCAATTCTGACGATACGACTTCTGCCTTCAGGGGGGGGGATTTGGGCTGGATAAGTGCAGGTGATATGGTGCCAGACTTCGAGGCGGTGATGGACCGTCTTGAGCCAGGTCAGCTGAGTGCTCCCTTTCAGACTCCCTATGGTTGGCATTTGGTGCAAGTTATCAATCGACGTCAGCAACAAGGGGGCAATGAGTTACAACGGGCTAATATTCGAAGAGCTTTGTTGCAACGACGGGCTGAGGAAGAATGGGATTTATGGTTGCGCCGTCTGCGTGATGAAGCTTATGTGGAAATGCGTCTGGCAGAGCCAGAAAGACAAGCGAGTTCCCCCGATTCAACAGGGCAGCCAGCTAGTGATCCCCGTTGAAACATAACCATAAACCGTCTACAAACTAGCGCTTTCGGGTGCTACAACGAAGAAGATCACTATGAAGTCGCCAACGACTTCTCCCTTTGCTCGTAAACGCTTTGGTCAACACTTTCTCCACGATTCCACCATAATTCAACAAATTATAAGGCTGATTGATCCATTGCCGGGTCAGTCTGTGGTGGAGATCGGCCCAGGTCGAGGAGCGCTTACTCAACCACTGTTACAGGCGGTTCGACATCTGCAGACGATAGAGTTAGACCGTGATCTTATTGCTTCTCTAAAGCATCAATGCCAGGGATTGGGCGAACTAAATCTCTACAATGCTGATGCGCTGACCTTCGATTTTACTCAGTTGTGTCATGACGCGCAGTTGTTAAGAGTAGTGGGCAACCTCCCTTATAATATTGCTACTCCTTTGATTTTTCACCTTTTCAATCAAGCGGCTTATATTTCTGATATGCACTTTATGCTGCAACGGGAGGTGGTGGAGCGTATGGTAGCGAGACCAGCCACAGCCGCCTATGGGCGGCTTTCTGTGATGACGCAATATTACAGCCAGATTGATCTTTTAATGACGGTAGGGCCGGGTGCGTTTCGTCCATCCCCCAAGGTGGAATCCGCTTTTGTGCGTTTGCGGCCATACCGCCAGCCCCCGGTGAAGGTCAGCGATGAAAAATGGTTTGCGGAAGTCGTGCGTCAGGCATTTTCGCAACGCCGTAAAACACTGCGTAATGCTTTGCGCCCGTTGTTTTCGACAACGGCTATAGAAGCTGCAGGCATTGATCCAAGCTTGCGTTGCGAAAGATTAACATTGAAAGATTTTGCTGCCCTTAGCAATCTTTCTCGCAAATGTCTTGGAGACTGAATAAAGTGTGCTTTTGTGAACAGCATAAGCTTTGCGAAATTATAAAAACCTGAGAGCTACACTCGATTGATTGCCATGGAAATGTTTTCTGCCGCTATAATTGTTTGGCAGACTGTCAATTCAATATTTTTAGGAAACCACTATGTCTCTATGTGACAACCCTCTGCGGCTTCTAAATGCGGCAGGTCAGAGCGTCTGGTACGACCACATACACCGCGCCATGTTGGACTCCGGCGAGTTAAGCCAGTTGATCCAAAGAGACGATCTACGTGGTGTTACCTCTAATCCCTCGCTGTTCGATAATGCTATTACCGGTGGTCATGAGTACGATAAGACTTTGCAGCATCAACTTGAACTTGAAGGTGGACACAGTGAGCCATCGAGCCGTGAATTATTTTATACGTTAGCGATCAATGATATCTGTCTTGCTGCTGATTTATTGGCGCCTGTGTATGAGGCGACTGCGGGTCTGGATGGTATGGTAAGTTTAGAAGTGTCCCCAGATTTGGCGGATGATGCGGAAGCGACAATTCGCGAGGCGAAGCTACTAAATGCCCGTGTAAATCGTCCTAACTTGATGATCAAAATACCCGGTACACAAGCGGGTTTACTGGCCATTGAAAAGCTTATAACGGATGGTATTAATATCAATGTGACTTTGCTTTTTTCGGTGGATAGATATTTGCAAGTCGTGGAGGCTTACTTACGCGGTCTTGAAAACCGCCTGCTAAGCGGTCAGTCGATTAACTGTATAGCTTCTGTCGCCAGTTTTTTTGTGAGTCGCTTAGATAGTCTTCTTGACCCGGTGTTGGCAAACATAAATTCTGAGTTACAAGGTAAAATTGCTATCGCCAATGCTAAAGTGGCCTATCAGCGATTTAAAGACATCTACAGTAGTTCGCGATTTGCTAAGCTGTCTGCTGCTGGGGCTCGTCCGCAGCGCCTATTGTGGGCTAGCACGAGTACTAAAAACCCGGCTTATCGAGACGTGTTTTATGTGGAAGCCCTGATCGGTCCTAATACGGTTAACACCCTTCCACCCGCTACATACTTAGCGTTTCGAGATCATGGCGTGGTGGCGCCAACGTTAGAACAAGGGTTGCCAACTGCCCTGGCTCAACTGGCGGCTCTGCCAGAACTAGGTATCGATTTGGACGCTGCGACGACGCGCTTGGAAAAGGAGGGAATTGCCGCGTTTACCAAATCTTTTGATAATTTAGTGTGCCATATCTCCGCTAAAGCGCGAACGTTGGCTACTATTATTTAGTACATTTCTTATTGAACTAATCATGTGGGACAGCGATGGCGGAAAAATTTCCTTACAATGTTAAAGTGGCGGCGAAATGTTTTTACCTTGAAGAACAATCTCTGCCCGAGCAAAGTCGTTATGTATTTGCTTATACCATTACTATCCGCAATGAAGGTGCGCTTCCCGCAAAACTGCTTACTCGTCATTGGATTATCACCGATTCCAATGGCAAAGTAGAAGAAGTGCGTGGGGAGGGGGTGGTTGGTGAGCAACCTTACCTGCGTCCTGGCGAAGGTTTTCAATACACCAGCGGCGCTGTCATCGAAACGCCAGTAGGTAGTATGCGGGGTAGCTATCAGATGCGAGCCGATGATGGCGTCGATTTTGATGCTGACATACCTGCTTTTACACTGTCTGTGCCTCGAACACTTCATTAGCTAGGGAAATACGTATTTAGTTCTTGTAATCCCAGTTCGGTAAATACGAGTAGCACGTTATGGCGATCTATGCCATCGGTGACGTGCAGGGCTGTTACGAGTCCCTGCAACGTCTATTGGAAAAGCTGCGGTTTGATACCTCCCAAGACCAAGTGTGGTTCGCAGGTGATTTAATCAATCGCGGACCATACTCTTTAAAGGTTTTACGGTTGGTAAAGTCCCTTGAAGAAAACGCTGTTGTCGTACTGGGTAATCATGACCTTACCCTATTAGCCATTGCAGCAGGTTGTATTTTACCTCGACGTAAAGATACAGTGCATGACATTCTACAAGCACCGGATCGAGAAGCGTTGTTAGAATGGTTACGTCATCGCCCGTTGATGCACTATGATGCCAATCTAAACTTTGTTTTAGCCCATGCTGGTATTGCTCCCCAATGGGATTTGGAGCAGGCTATAGCCTGTGCCGCGGAAGTAGAGGACACTTTACGAGGTTCTGGTTATAGACATTTTCTAAGGGAGATGTACGGCAATGAACCCCGACGTTGGCATGATGATTTGCAGGGAATGGCGCGTTTACGCTTTATCGTAAATGCTTTTACAAGAATGCGTTATTGCTGTATGGATGGCGCCTTAAATTTTCACCATAAAGGTCCTTTGGGTAGTCAACCCGCGCATTTGGCGCCGTGGTTTCAAGTGCCACTGAGACGTAATTGTACAGTAAATATT
This sequence comes from uncultured Candidatus Competibacteraceae bacterium, assembly GCA_964527085.1. Classification (GTDB taxonomy): domain Bacteria; phylum Pseudomonadota; class Gammaproteobacteria; order Competibacterales; family Competibacteraceae; genus CAYRGG01. The sequence continues at coordinate 764 of CAZGON010000146.1, read as the reverse complement.
GTGTTTGGCCATTGGGCTGCATTAGGTTATTTTCGAGATAGAGGTATCTTTGCTATCGATAGTGGGTGTGTTTGGGGTGCTCGATTGACAGCTATCCAAGTGGATGCGTTAGAAAAGGTGTATTGGGTGGCGTGTAATGATTGCTAAGCTAGAGCATTTCCCATTCAACTGTACACATCGTTAGCCTTCGGTATCGGCGTGCTCAGGTACCTCATGTACATTCTGTGCGCCTCTCTTCGGCTGCCTTGTGTACAATTAAAGCGAAAACGCTCTAGTAGAGTAATATAACAGGGATTTCCTCTTTCACAAGCTACGCAAGTCTTTTAAACTAAATTTTATTTAAAAATGCGGCACGAGAATTGCTGCCAAAAGTTATTGTCCTTTAGAAATACAAAATATGATTAACAAATATAAATTATTCAAATCAACTATTTTATTATGCACTTTAATATATTTGATTTTTTTAGAGTCAGTAGCGGTTTATGCAAATGAAACCGTTGGTTTATTCAACCCTAGTCAGAGTCGGTTTTTTTTAAAAAATGCCAACGAGAGTGGTTTTGCAGATGTCACGTTTTCCTATGGATCAGGTGGAGCGGGTTGGGAACCTTTAGTAGGAGATTGGGATGGGAATGGGACAGATACGGTAGGTCTTTATAACCCATCGAACAGTCGTTTTTACTTGCGCAATAGTAACAGCGGTGGTTTTGCGGATGTCACGTTTTCCTATGGATCAGGTGGAGCGGGTTGGGAACCTTTAGTAGGAG
>CAZGON010000145.1:9966-10157 GCA_964527085.1 uncultured Candidatus Competibacteraceae bacterium | reverse complement strand
TTTTGGAGCCTTGTCCAAAAGCATGGTATCCTAGCCGACTGTTTATTCGGTCCCACGGGCGGGCAGTAGAAGTTGGACGTTTTCTTCATGAAGAAGAACGCCGCCGGTTAGCAATGGAACTATCCCGTACATTACGACCTGCATAGTAGGGTACGCCGAGCAGGTCGCCAAACAAAATTCATACCGTAAGG
>CAZGON010000145.1:0-9940 GCA_964527085.1 uncultured Candidatus Competibacteraceae bacterium | reverse complement strand
CATGTTAGTGACACTCTCCGCGCACATGCGCAAGGTTTTTTTCGTTTTACTCCTCCTCTTATGGAGTGTCTCTGCTTTCGCTGAGTTTGGTCTAAACATGACCGAGGGTGTGTCTTCGTTCAGCCGCGAAGTATATAGCCTGCATATGCTGATTTTAGGTATCTGTGTGCTCATTGGCATCGGTGTCTTTGGCGTTATGTTTTGGTCTATTTATTATCATCGCAAATCTCGCAATGTTAAGGCTGCCCAATTTCACGAAAGCACCACTGTAGAAATTATCTGGACTGTCGTGCCCATGTTGATTCTTATCGGTATGGCGATTCCAGCCACAAAAACGCTAATCGCCATGGAAGACACGGCGGATGCCGACGTCACCATTAAGGTAACGGGCTACCAATGGCAATGGCAATACGATTATCTAGATGAAGGGATTAGTTTTTTTAGCAAATTAGCGACACCTCGCGAGCAAATAACCAATGTTCAAGATAAAGGCGAGCATTATCTGTTGGAAGTGGATAACCCTCTGGTGGTTCCCGTCGGTAAAAAAATCCGTATTTTGACCACCGCTGCCGATGTGATTCATTCTTGGTGGGTTCCCGATCTGGGTTGGAAACGGGATGCGATTCCAGGTTTTGTGAACGAAAGTTGGACCCGCATTGAAAAACCGGGTACCTATCGGGGCCAATGCACAGAGTTGTGTGGTAGGGATCATGGCTTTATGCCGGTTGTTGTCATCGCCAAAACAGAAGAAGAGTATCAGCAGTGGGTAGCGGAGCAAAAAGGCGCATTAGAGACAACCGCCGCCTCTGCCGACCAGGCGTGGAGTAAAGATGATCTCATGGCAAAGGGTTCGCAGGTCTATGCCGCTAATTGCGTTGCCTGTCATCAGGCTAAAGGCGAGGGTATGCCACCGGTGTTCCCGGCTTTAGCCGGTAGTAACGTGGTTAAGGGGCCAGTAAAAGACCATATCAATATGGTAATGAATGGCAAACCAGGTACCGCGATGCAGGGGTTTGCCAGCAAGTTGAGTGATCTAGAGCTTGCTGCCGTGATCACCTATAAGCGCAACAGTTGGGGTAATAATGTCGGCGACCTGGTGCAACCTATGGCCATCAAGGCGCTGCGCTTAAATACTGCGGAGAGATAAGGTATGAGTACAGAAAGCACCGTTCATACAGAACATCACGATGAGCACCCTAGCGGCATCACGCGCTGGCTGTTTACCACCAATCACAAGGACATCGGCACCCTCTATCTGCTGTTTTCGTTGGCCATGTTTTTCGTAGGTGGAACCATGGCGCTGGTGATCCGAGCTGAGTTATTCCAACCAGGCTTGCAGCTGGTGGATCCCTACTTTTTTAATCAAATGACCACCATGCACGCCCTGATTATGATTTTTGGGGCCGTCATGCCGGCCTTCGTGGGGTTGGCGAACTGGTTGCTTCCGATGATGGTGGGTGCGCCGGATATGGCGTTGCCCCGAATGAATAACTGGAGTTTCTGGATTCTACCGTTTGCTTTTACCCTATTGCTCTCTACCCTGTTTATGGAGGGTGGCGGTCCTGCTGGCGGTTGGACGCTTTATCCGCCGCTGGTGATGCAAACAGGGGCAGCCTTTCCCTTTGTAATTTTATCCATTCATATGATGGGCGCGTCTTCCATCATGGGCGCCATTAACGTTATTGCAACGATTTTGAATATGCGCGCTCCTGGCATGACGTTAATGAAAATGCCTCTGTTTGTCTGGACCTGGTTGATTACGGCGTATTTGCTGATTGCGGTGATGCCAGTATTGGCTGGCGCGGTGACTATGTTGTTAACCGATAAATATTTTGGCACGTCGTTTTTTAACGCTGCTGGCGGCGGTGATCCGGTGATGTTTCAACATATTTTCTGGTTTTTTGGACATCCCGAAGTCTATATCATGATTCTGCCTGCCTTTGGCATCGTCTCCTCCATTATTCCCACCTTCGCCCGCAAACCGCTGTTTGGTTACAGTTCCATGGTGTATGCGACAGCTTCCATTGCTTTTTTATCCTTTATCGTCTGGGCGCATCACATGTTCACCGTGGGTATGCCTCTGGCCGGTGAACTGTTCTTTATGTACGCTACCATGTTGATCGCCGTACCCACGGGGGTAAAGGTCTTCAACTGGGTTTCCACCATGTGGCGGGGTTCCATGACCTTTGAAACTCCGATGCTGTTTGCTATTGCCTTTGTGATTTTATTTACCATCGGTGGTTTTTCCGGACTCATGCTGGCCATTACTCCGGCAGACTTTCAGTATCATGATACCTATTTTGTAGTGGCCCATTTTCACTATGTGCTGGTGCCTGGCGCCGTGTTTTCCATTATGGCTGCTGCCTATTACTGGTTGCCGAAATGGACTGGGCATATGTACGATGAAAAATGGGGTAAACGCCACTTCTGGTTATCAGTTGTTGGCGTAAATGTACTGTTCTTCCCGCAACACTTTTTAGGTTTGGCTGGGATGCCTCGGCGCATTCCCGACTACGCCCTGCAGTTTACCGAATTTAATATGATTTCTTCCTTTGGCGCGTTTCTATTTGGCCTTTCCCAATTGGTTTTTCTGTATATCGTGATCAAATGTATTCGGGGTGGTGAGAAAGCTACCGATAAGGTTTGGGATGGCGCTCGAGGTCTAGAATGGACGCTAAGTTCGCCGCCTCCTTATCACAGTTTTAATACCCCACCCGACGTATCGGATGATATGATCGCTTATTATCCCCCGGCGGAAGGCGTGAAGATATCTCCTCGATAAAGAACGTTTTAGATTAAACCAAGACGTCTCCACGCCAGTGGAGACGGAGGGTGAATGTGGAAAATGATCAACGTCGTCAAGCAATCAAGCGAACGCTCATCGTGTTAGTCACGTTGGCGGCGTTTTTTTACTTTGGCATTATGGTTATCTTGGCGTTAAGAACATGACAGAACAGACCGTTTCTCAAGCTAATCGGCGTTTAGTAAAAGGTTTACTGATCGCTGTGTTGGGTATGTTTGGTTTTGGCTTTGCCTTAGTACCGTTGTACAACGTGTTTTGTGACATTACGGGTTTGAATGGCAAAACGCGCAATGAGGCAGTGGCCGCCGTGGAGGGCGAAGCCGATAAATCCCGGATGGTGACTGTAGAATTTGTGGCAAGTATCAACCAATCAGCGCCTTGGCAATTTGCTCCCAAAGTGGCCAAGATGCAGGTACACCCTGGCGAGTTTTATCAGACCAGTTTTTTAGCTGAAAATTTGACTGATCAAGCCTTGGTTGGGCAGGCAGTGCCGAGTGTTTCGCCGGGTTTAGCAGCGCAACACTTTCAAAAAATTGAATGTTTTTGTTTTTCCCGGCAAGACTTTAAACCCCATGAAAATAAAGATATGCCGGTGATATTTCGGCTTGATCCGAATCTTTCTCCCAATGTTTCAACCGTCACCTTGTCCTATACGTTTTTTAAGGTAGACGGGTAACGATTCAAACAGCAGCGTATTATCTAAATACATCAAAATTATTCAAAAGAGAGTTATTTATGGCGCAAGCGCACAGTGGATACTACGTACCCCATGGGAGCTACTGGCCTATTGTTGGCTCCATTGGGTTGTTTACCATGATGGCTGGATTTGCCAATTATCTTAACGGCAGCAGTATGACATGGATGCTGATCGGTGTAGGCATTTTGATCGTGATGGTGTTTGGGTGGTTTGGTACGGTCATCTATGAAAGTGAAAAGGGAATGTACAACGAGCAGGTGGATTTTTCCTTTCGCTGGGGGATGGGTTGGTTCATTTTTTCTGAAGTCATGTTCTTTGCAGCTTTCTTTGGTGCTCTATTTTATGCCCGTATGTACTCAATTCCTTGGCTCGGAGGAGATGAAACCAAGTGGATGACCCATGAATTGTTATGGCCTAACTATAGACATGTTTGGCCGAGCAATGGACCTGACTCGCTAGGGGGGCATTTTTCACCCATGGCGGCTTGGGGATTGCCTGCCATCAACACGATCATTTTGCTGAGTAGTGGTATGACAGTGACTTGGGCTCATTGGGCCTTAAAGGAAAACCTTCGGAAACAGTTTATCTTAGGATTGGCTGCTACCGTCACTTTGGGTTTTCTGTTTGTAATTCTGCAAGCCCAAGAATATATCCATGCCTATCATGAGCTAAATCTCACCATGGAGAGTGGCATCTACGGTTCCACTTTCTTTATGTTAACGGGATTCCATGGTTTTCATGTGACATTAGGCGCCGTTATTTTAACGGTGGTGCTGCTACGGGCGATACGTGGCCATTTTTCGGCTGAACATCATTTTGCCTTTGAAGCAGCTGCCTGGTACTGGCACTTTGTGGATGTGGTTTGGCTTGGACTGTTTATTTTTGTTTACTGGTTATAGCGGATTGTTTGGGGAATTCTCTCTCCACCGCAAAAGTCCACCGCAAAAGGATTTGCTGTCTTTTTGCCTAGATATCTAGGGAGGGGGCAATGGGTAAACCCCATGGGGAGCGATAAGGCCGGTTGCATAAGCAATCATCAAAAGCAGGAATAAGGCAACAGAGAGGGCGATGCGTAGGGTAAGCGCCTTGAGGGTTCGATTAGTGCGCCCCTTGTCCCGAATCATAAAAACCAGTCCGGATCCTAAACTCAAAAGAATAGCGCAAAGGGCAATGACGATAAAGGTTTTAAACAGCATTCAAGATTCTCAAATAAAACATCAAAGCGTCATCATAACAAATTCTGTTCTGGTCGTAGGCTTTGTCGACTTTTATTGATGGTTTTATGTTGCGCCTTGGTGAATTTGTCTTCCGACCCGCTCTCATCCCTAGTTTAGTTACGCTGTTTTTCATGGCCTTGCTGCTAAGTTTGGGCTTTTGGCAGTTGGATCGTGCTAAACAAAAAGATGTGTTACAGCAACGTTTTAAAACTCAATTAACTGCACCTTATACTGAGGTTGCCCAGGTTCCTTTAAATGATCCGGTATCCCGTTATCGTAAAGTGACTTCCCAGGGCCGTTATGACGCTGAGCATCAGATTTTATTAGACAATCAGATCCATCAGGGAAGGGCAGGTTACCACGTTTTTACCCCGCTGCGGGGTATTAGAGAGACTAAAGCCATCCTGGTCAATCGTGGCTGGGTGCCACTTGGCGCCTCTCGTCAACAACTGCCAGCTATAAGCATCGATGAGGCGAACACAGTGGTGAAAGGTAGAGTATCCCAACCCGCTAATCCAGGTTTGCGGCTCGATGGACCGCTACCGTCGCCTGAGGATAGATGGCCCCGAGTTGTGCAGTATTTAGATTATGATCAGCTTGCTCAGCAGCTAGGTTATCCTCTTGAACCGGCTGTTATCCTTTTGGATCCCGCCATGGAGGAAGGATATCTTCGTGCTTGGCGGCCCACCTTTGGGGGTTTAGGACCTGCCCGGCATCGTGGCTATGCTGTCCAGTGGTTTTCTCTAGCGGCTGCACTGATAATTATCTATGGCGTTGTCAATACCCGCCGTTACGGCGCTAATCATTAATTAACCTAGATGACTTATGACGACTTCTGTTTTAGATCCTTCTACTTTTAGAAACCGCGCTTTTTTATTATCTATTATTGCTTTATTTGGACTGCCCTTAGCATTGGCGTGGCTGTTAGTGGGTTATTGGCAACCTAATAGCACAGTCAATCATGGCGAACTGTTGACGCCTGCGCAACCGGTTAGCCAGCTGCAGATCCGACAGAGGAATGGTCAGGAATTAACCACCGACTTTTTAAAGGGACATTGGACTTTAGCTTATTTGGCTGCCGACTGTGACGAATCTTGCAAAAAGAGCCTCTACGATATGCGTCAAGTACGGCTTGCATTGGGCAAAGATATGGAGCGTGTTCAAACCCTCTATATCCATACAGAAGTGTTGGACAGTGACCTGCGAACTTGGTTAAAACAACAGCATCCAGGGTTGCTGGATGGCATCGCAGATGCTCAAACACTGGATTTTTTTCAGCATGTTTTTCCAGGGCAGGCCACTGGCTTCGGTGAGTGGATCTACATGATCGATCCGCTAGGCAATTTATTCATACGCTACGACACGGATGGCGATCCAAAAGGTATCCTCGAAGATTTAGAACGCCTTCTTAAGTACTCCAAAATTGGGTGAAAGGGATGAAAAACGTTGTTTTATTTCAGCGCCTGACCCTCATTGCTACAGGCTTGGCCTTATGTGTTATTGTGTTGGGGGCCTATGTGCGTCTGTCTGATGCGGGACTTGGATGTCCCGATTGGCCAGGCTGTTACGGACAAGTGGATGTACCCCAAGGAGAACGACAAATTGCTCAAGCTAATGCGTCTTATCCGGAGCGTCCAGTAGAGGTGGAGAAAGCCTGGAAGGAAATGATTCACCGCTATTTAGCGGGTACGCTAGGACTACTTATTGCAACCCTTGCTATTATCGCTTGGCGACGGCGTTTCAAACCACAACAGCCGGTTTTTTTACCCCTTGCGTTAGTAGGCTTGGTCATCTTTCAGGCTTTACTGGGTATGTGGACTGTCACCTTGCTGTTAAAGCCCGTGATCGTGATGGCGCATTTGTTGGGTGGTCTCACTACGCTGGCACTGCTTTGGTGGTTGGCAGTGCGTCATGGGGGATATCTGCCAACCGCGCCCATGACGGAGCAAACTAAAGCCCTGCGACCTTGGGTATTCGTCGGTCTTTTGCTAGTGATTGGGCAAGTGACATTAGGGGGATGGACCAGCGCTAATTACGCGGCCTTAGCATGTCCTGATTTCCCCACTTGCCAAACCCAGTGGTGGCCACCCATGAACTTTGAAGAAGCTTTTACCCTTTGGCGGGGTATCGGTGTCTCCTATGAGGGGGGGGTATTAGATAATGATGCCCGAGTCACTATCCATCTCACACATCGTATTGGTGCTCTCCTGGTGGTGGCTTACCTCACCTGGCTCACGGTGCGGATTTTTTTGAAAACCCACAACAAGTTGTTACGCTTTACTGCACTTGTGATGGCGCTTTTGATGGTTATGCAAGTAAGCTTAGGTATTGCCAATGTGGTATTAGCGCTACCCCTGCCTATAGCTGTCGCCCATAACGGGATTGCCGCGCTACTAATTTTGGCGCTCGTTGCAATAAACCATGAGCTGCGCCCGAGGAATATAACAACAGTATGAATACCAATACGCAAACCTTACAACCTACTATTCGCCATCACTGGCGTGATTATTTTGATCTCACCAAACCTAAAGTGGTGGCGCTGATCACTTTTACCGCGATGGTAGGCATGTTGCTGGCGACCACTGAGAAGGTACCCTGGGAGGTGCTTTTATTTGGCTCTCTCGGTATTGCTCTAACAGCCGGGTCAGCGGCCGCCATCAATCATCTCGTGGACCGGCGCATCGATGCGGTGATGGCGCGCACCTGCCACCGGCCGTTGCCCAGGGGCCACTTAGATAGTCGTCAAGTTTTGTTATTTGCTGGTAGCATCGGTGGATTAGGCTTGACGCTACTAGTGAGTTTTGCCAATCCACTTACCGCGCTGTTGACCTTTGCTTCATTGATCGGGTATGCCATCATTTATACGATGTTTTTAAAAAGAGCCACACCTCAAAACATTGTGATTGGTGGCGCTGCAGGGGCTGCTCCGCCGGTACTTGGGTGGGTAGCGGTTACTGGCCAAGTAGATCCGCAAGCGTTGTTATTATTTTTAATCATTTTTGTTTGGACGCCGCCGCATTTTTGGGCATTAGCCATTCATCGTCGGCATGAATATGCAAAAGCGGATATCCCTATGTTGCCTGTAACCCATGGCGTCGCTTTTACGCGTCTGCATATTTTGCTCTATACAGTAATGTTGGTGCTAGTTACGCTATTGCCCTTTTTGATTGGCATGAGTGGTTGGTTTTATTTAACCGGTGCAGTGATCTTAGGGGGGGGATTTCTTTGGTATGCAGTCCGTTTATATGTTACTAAAAATGATCGCTTAGCAATGCCTACCTTTGGTTTTTCTATTATTTACTTATTTGGTTTATTTGCAGTACTGATGGTGGATCATTACTTACCCTTTCTTAGCTATTCTTAGTCCAGTTGCTGTGAAAACCATTGTAAGTTTTACAATATTGTAAATTTTACTCTATATAAGCTAAAAATTTTGTTTTGATTATTAGGTTGCTAATAAACATAACTCCATTTTATATAGATTTTTATATTGTTGTTTAAGCTTGGTTTTTCATCAATCATGTTGTACAGTAATTACATAAAACGTATAACAAACTCAAAAAAACACCTAAAATTCCACTGTTAAATGATCCAAGCAAGATTTTATTGGATCCATATTTAATGGCTTGTCCACTAGTTTTTTCCTTAATAAACCTCACCGTCTCTTTTTGAAGACAAAAATACATCATAATAATCATTATGTTACCTAATAGATCGGCAAACTGTTTTTGAAAAGCAACGTTTTGTTTGGCTAATTTGTAAGTTACGATCTGTTTTTATATCGCCAAATCTTTTAATTACATGATTTGTATAAGTTTAATCTGTGTGGCATGAATTCTGTAATATAAAATTCGAACTGTAATAATAAATATTAATGAGAAGTGATTGTTTTTCAAACTTTAAGAGTGCGCCTTGACGGAAAGATCAACTTTTGATGAAATTTCTGTGTGTAACATGTAACATTGCCTCAACTATTGTTTGCGATGCCCTGACTTAAACTATCTTTTAGGAGTTTTTTTATGAAAGATTTGCCCTCTAAAGGCCCTTTTCTTGTGACAGGAGCGTCCGGTTTTTTAGGCAGTTATCTGGTTAAAGAGCTACTCAAGCACGACGTTTCGGTGCGAGCAATGGTTAGGTCCTCTAGCTCCCGAGCTAATCTTGAGGGGCTTGATGTAGAAATTGTTGAAGGTGATCTGCAAAATAAAGAAAGCCTCTTAAAGGCTACTGAGGGCATACAAGGTGTTTTTCACATCGCGGCGCTTTTTCGACAAGCTGGCATACCTGATGAGCAATACGGCAAGGTAAATGCTGAAGGGACTCGATTGCTGTTGGATGCGAGTATTGAACAAGGTGTAAAGCGCTTTATTCACTGTTCCACTGTAGGGGTTTTGAGTCATATTGATTCGCCTCCAGCTAACGAAAGCACACCTTACAAACCTGGCGATATATACCAATATACAAAAATGCAGGGAGAATTGATTGCTCTTGATTATTTCAAATCAGGTAAGATTCCCGGGGTGGTCATACGACCTGCCATGATATACGGGCCAGGTGATTCGCGAACCCTAAAACTTTTCAACATGATATCCCGCGGCATCTTTTTTTATGTCGGAAAGGGCAAAGCGCTTGTCCATTGGGTTGATGTACGGGATTTGGCCCATGCGTTTTGGTTGGCCATGCAAAAAACTGAGCTTAACAACGCCATCTATACCATTGGCGGCGAGCGTTTCCTTCCCCTTAAAGACATGACGTCGATTGTTGCGCAACGTCTTAATGTAAGAAAACCCTGGTTGCATTTGCCTGTCAAACCGACACAATTGTTAGGCACTTTGTGCGAACGTATTTGTACGCCTTTAAAAATTCAGCCGCCTATTTACCGGCGTCGGGTAGATTTTTTTACTAAAGACAGAGCCTTCGATATTTCTAAGGCAAAGTCAGAACTAGGTTTCAAACCCTCCCAATCGTTAGAGGGGGAAATAACCGATATTATCGAATCTTACAGAGCCGCAAATTTAATCAAAGTTAATAGTAGCTCCTCAAAATACCATAAAAAAGTGGTTACTCGATTATCAAGGCGATTAGGTTTTGAAACCGACCGGTCATAGTGAGTGTGCATTGATACTAATGATTAAAATATTGATAAGTACCTGGCTATAAATTATTCGGTGTTATGGAAGGACCTTCGCCGTTGGGAGACGGCGATGGAGCGTACACGGAGGTATT
>CAZGON010000144.1:0-10189 GCA_964527085.1 uncultured Candidatus Competibacteraceae bacterium | reverse complement strand
CTTTGAGGGGCTCACCCAATAAGCCTCCGGCTTTGCCGGAGGTCATTTAACTTTAGACGAACCATGAATAAAATTCGCAGCGGGAAACCCATTTCCCTAGGATGTTAAAAAAACCATACTTTTTAATTTTGGATTAAGCGACATCTAAAACGGTAGCCTTTATTTAACCTGAATTTCTCCCAGGCGTTGGCCCATCCACGCCTCACTTTCAGGGACAATCGCGGCATCCCATAATACGCTTTGTTTGGCGAATAAAACGATGACCGTAGAACCCATATTAAAACGGCCCATTTCAACCCCTTTATCCAACACGGTGGAAGCTGTTTCAGCCTCGGCGTAATCCCAACGCCGAATCTGTTTGCGCCGTGGCGGGGTAATAGGGCCGGCCCAAACGGTTTCGATGGAGGCTACATTAATAGCCCCAACCAGAACCAACGCCATGGGGCCCGCCGTGGTGTCAAAAAAGGTTGCTACTCGCTCATTGCGGGCAAATAAGTTAGGTACCAGACGAGTGGTGGCCGGTGATACGCTAAACAGTTGCCCAGGGATATGAACCATATGCTGTAAACGTCCGCGGATGGGCATATGCACCCGGTGATAATCCCGTGGCGACAAATATAAGGTGACAAAACTGCCATCCTTAAAGGGCAAGGCTGTAGTGGTGTCGCCACCCAGCAGTTGAGTGAGGGAAAAAGTACGGTTTTTAGCTTGAAAAAGGGTATCGCATTCAATAATGCCTGCTTGGCTTACGATACCGTCCACGGGACAACCCAGGACATCCTCGCCCACAGCCAGGGGACGCACACCCGCTCGCAGGGAGCGTGTAAAAAAGTGATTAAAATCATGATACTTTATCGGATCGGGTTCTTCTGCCTCGGTCATATCCACATGGTAGTGGGTAATAAAGGCACGGATCAGAAAATTTTTGAACCACCTTGTGCGACTCCGGGTGAGCCTGTATGCCAACCCGGTGATAAATCGCTGCGGCAGCAGATATTGTAGTGCGGTGCTCAGATAATCGCTTAACTGCGCAGCACGTTGTCTTTGGGAATGTCTCGTGGCTGACCAATCAGCATCCATGAAAAAACTCTAAATAGGTTAGCGAGTACTGTTTATTGAAGATGCTTATTCTCTCAGAGTAGTCAGAAAATTGTTAGCGTTTTACCGTGAAAGACCCAAAGGCGCCTCATTCCGACGAGTTTCGCGCCCTGGGTTATCTGATTCAGCAAACCTGGGAGGGCGTCTAGAGCGTTTTCGCTTTAATTGTACACAAGGTAGCGTCGGTATCGGCGCGCGGAATGTACATGACGTACCTGAGCACGCCGATAACGAAGGCTAACGATGTGTACGGTTGAATGGGAAATGCTCTAATGGCTTTGAGGGCTGGGGCTGTGCTGACTTGTTGTATTGCCCAAGGCCAGTTGCAAATCATTGAGCGGTTCTTGTCCGGTCAATTTAAGATCAAATTTTTCCTGCAACACCTTGAACACATTGGGCGTCACAAAAGCCGGTGGATTGGGACCTAAGGAAATACCGGTAACACCCAGGTGTAAGAGGGTCAGTAAAACGGCCACCGATTTCTGCTCAAACCAGCTAATCACTAGAGTTAATGGCAGTTGGTTGACGCTGCAATCAAACGCATTGGCAAGGGCAAGGGCCACTTGGATGGCGCCAAAGGCATCGTTACATTGACCCATATCTAGAAGGCGGGGCAAACCTAAGTGGGCGCCAAATTCTTGATCGCGAATCCGGTACTTGCCGCAACCCAAGGTGAGAATAAAAGAATCCGGTGGGGTATGGGCGGCATATTCAGCAAAATAATTGCGTCCTGTTTCTGCCCCATCACAACCGCCGATCACAAAGAAATGCGAGATTTTCCCTGCCTTAATGGCATCCACCAGGGTTCCAGCTTGGTCTAGCAGGACAGACCGATGAAAACCGATGGTGGATTCTTTAACCACATTGTCTGTTAGCTGTGGGGCTTGTTGCGCTAGAGCGATGATGTTTGAGAAGTCATTATCCACCAGACGGGTACCGCCTGGAACAGCGGTCACGCGGGTGGTGAACAGGCGCTTGGCATAGCTTTCCCGGGGGATCAGTACACAGTTGGTGGTGGCAATAATGGGTCCAGAAAAGTCCTCGAATTCATCCCGCTGTTTTTGCCAAGCGCCACCATAATGACCCGCAAGGTTTGGATGTTCCCGCAGTTTTGGGTACATATGGGCGGGCAGCATCTCCCCATGGGTATACACTTTGACATCGGTTCCTTCGCACTGTGTTAGTAGCTCCCAAAGGTCCAACAAGTCATGACCGGTGACCAAAATACCAGGACCCGCTTGGGTGCCTTCTTTGACGGTCGCAGGTCCCGGTTTACCGAATGTCTCTACATGGGCTTCATCAAGCATTTCCATCACCCGCAAGTTATGTTTGCCACAATCTAGGCACATTTCCAGTAGGGTAGGTATATCGAAGTTGACATTGGTCATGGTGGCAAATAGGGCCTCCTCTATAAAGGCAGACACCTGTTCATCGGTGCGCCCCAGCCGCCGTGCATGGTTGGCATAGGCAGCCATACCCTTGAGACCGAAGAGCAGCATCTCCTGTAGGGATTGCACATCTTCGTTTTTGCCACACACGCCTGGGCTGTTAACGCAACCACTCTGGCGGTAGGATTGTTCACATTGATTACAGAACATAAAGGTTTCTCCGGGTGCGAGCTAAAAAGGACGCTTCGCCTTGACTGAACGTGTCATTGTGTAGCGCTTCTAACTAGTATTCAGAAAAAGCTAGGTGCAGCGCCTTGATATATATCAACCCGAACGATATCTCGCTGCTCACCTGAACTTGACCAGCGAAACTCTAAGCCGCACCCTACGGTGGTTGTCCAACACCGGATTCATTGCCATGGTTGGCGCATCATCGGTTCGGGTGCTGGATGTAGAAGGTTTGCGTCGGGCTGCCGCAGGTTCTTTTCCGAAAGTTTAATCAACAACTATCTAAACACCCTATGGATTCATTTACCCAGCTAACTTTAGGAGCCGCCATCGGCGAACTGATTCTAGGCAAAAAAGCCGGTCGCAAAGCGGCGCTATGGGGTGGTTTTGCCGGAACATTGCCAGACTTGGACGTGTTAGCGGACCCTTTTCTTAGCGAAATTCAAGCGCTTTCCTTGCATCGCGGGATCAGCCATTCTTTGTTGTTCACTGTTTTGGCGGCGCCGCTGTTGGGTTGGGTGATCTCACGCATCCATCAACATTCACAGGTCACTTGGCGTACTTGGAGCCAATTGGTGTTTTGGTGTTTGCTGACCCATATCTTGTTGGATTGTTTTACCACTTATGGGACCCAGATCTTTCAACCCTTTAGCGATTATCGAGTCATACTAGGCTCGATTTTTATCATCGATCCCCTCTATACCGTACCGTTATTGACGGGGTTGGTGGTGGCTCTCTGGGTTAGGCAAACCAGCAAACTGCGCCGCGTAGCCAATTATCTAGGGCTTGGTGTGAGCAGCCTCTATCTTCTGTTGACCTTTACCAACAAGCTTTATGTGGAAGAGGTTTTCAAAGATGCGCTCCAAGTCCAGGGACACGATTATCAGCAGCTTTTTACCTATCCTACCGCCTTCAATAATCTTCTTTGGATCGGTCTAGCTGCAAACCCGCAAGGCATATGGGTGGGGCATTATTCATTATTGGATGCAGAGCAAACCATCGACTTCCGCCATGTGCCTCGAAATCGACATCTGCTGGGTGATTTAGCGGATGATCCTGTGGTGCAGCGGTTACGCTGGTTTTCCAATGAGCTTTACACCCTTGGCGAAAAGAACGGCGAACTCTATTTCAATGATTTGCATCTGCCCCGCACCGACAATTGGCTAAGCATGGAGGGGGATTACGTATTCAGTTTTCGCCTTATTCGTGATCCCGAAGAACCGACGCGGTTGTTGGATGTTGTCCAAGAGCGACCGCCTTATCGAATAACCGAAGATATGTGGCAGCGTTTTGCCCAGCGAGTGATGGGCGTTACCCTTGCTCAGGCGGCGGTTGATCAATAAGATTCTTAAAGCCCTTTAAAGGGTTGAGCCTTTTTTGATCTAGATGCTACATAGCAACCTCTCCGATGCCATAATGTAGTGCTATTGAACAGACCAAAATCTCGCTATCCACTGCCGATTAAACTATTGTTATGCATGAGATGTCCCTCTGCGAAGGCATTCTTCAGGTGATAGAAGAGCACGCTGAACAACAGCGCTTTGCTAAAGTGTGCCGAGTACGGTTAGAAATTGGCGCCCTGGCAGGCGTAGAGTTGGAAGCGTTGCGTTTTGGTTTTGAGGTAGTGACTCGCAATACCTTGGTCGAAGGGGCGATGCTAGAGATTATCTCGCTGCCAGGACAGGCGTGGTGCTTGGATTGTAGTCAATCGGTGGCGGTTCAGCAGCGCTTCGATGCCTGTTCCGTCTGTGGTGGCTATCAGTTACAAATTACCGGCGGCGATGAATTACGTATTAAAGATTTGGAGGTAGAATAATGTGTACTGTTTGCGGTTGTGGTAACGACGAGGTTAAGATCGAGGGACATGATCATTCTCATGAGTACCACCCCCATGAGCACCCTCATGAGCACCCTCATGAGCACTCCCATGATCATTCTCATGAGCACTCCCATGAGCACTCCCATGAGCACTCCCATGAGCACCCTCATGATCATTCTCATAAACATCCCCATGAGCACTTGCATCACCATCACCCTGATACCCATGGCGATCTACACTTCGGTCATGGACCTGCCCATGCCCATACCCCAGGTTTAAGCCAGACGCGGATGGTGGAAATCGAGCAAAATATCCTGGCTAAGAACGACGCTTATGCTGCCAATAACCGAGGCTATTTTGCAAATCAGGGTATTTTTACCCTTAATTTGGTGTCTAGTCCCGGTTCCGGTAAGACCAGTCTATTAGTGGAAACCGTTAAGATTCTGGCAGAAGAATTGGCGGTAGCGGTAATCGAAGGTGATCAACAAACCCTCAACGATGCCAATCGTATTCGCGCCACGGGGGTTGCGGCGGTGCAAATCAACACCGGCAAAGGCTGTCATTTAGATGCTCATATGATTGGACATGCTTTACCATCCCTCAAATTTCCCGAGGGCGGTGTGCTATTCATCGAAAATGTGGGCAATCTGGTTTGTCCCGCGGGGTTCGACCTGGGCGAAGCCCATAAAGTCACCATCCTATCGGTGACCGAAGGTGAGGATAAACCCCTTAAGTATCCGGATATGTTCGCCGCCTCGGATGTGATGATTCTTAATAAATGCGATCTTTTGCCGTATCTTGATTTCGATACAAAGCGCTGTATCGAATACGCCCGCCGCATCAATCCGCACATCCAAGTGATCCAGCTGTCAGCCCGCAGCGGCGAAGGTCTAGGAGTGTGGCTAGACTGGGTTCGCCAGGGTCACCAGCGAGTCACTGCAACGAGATCGGGTACAATGCTGCCGGGTATAGCTTCGGCAAAGACGGCGACAGTGTCTTGACTGCTGTTGATAATTGTGTTTCTCCAAGAGAAGATATGTTTCATCTTGCAGCATTGTGGCTATTAGTGATGGCACCGAATTTGGTGTTGGGAGAACAGCGTGTGGAAGCGGGAGCAATGGTACTTGTTGATTTTCACCGATCTCAAGCTGTTCAGGAGTGGAATGTTATCAACGATGGTGTAATGGGGGGTGTGTCCACCAGTCAATTCGCTCATCAGAC
Source organism: uncultured Candidatus Competibacteraceae bacterium (assembly GCA_964527085.1). GTDB lineage: Bacteria > Pseudomonadota > Gammaproteobacteria > Competibacterales > Competibacteraceae > CAYRGG01. The sequence goes on along the minus strand of CAZGON010000144.1, from coordinate 4,435 downwards.
TGACAAAGCGGTTTTCTCCGGCATTGTTTCTTTAGAAAATAACGGTGGTTTTGCCTCGGTACGCTCAGCGCCGGAGCCCTTTGACCTGAGCGCTTTCCAAGGTATCGCATTACAGGTGCGGGGCGACGGCAGGTCCTATAAATTCAACATACGTACCGAGAATTCAAGGGATGGGGTCAATTATCGCAGCGCCTTTGTGACCAAGGCCGGGGAGTGGATCACCGTGGAATTACCCTTCGCTGACTTTCAACCGTCTTTTCGTGGGCGCACCGTTCCAGAAGCACCGCCTTTAGATACGGCCCATATTGTCACCTTGGGTTTTCTTATCGCTGACCAACAGGCTGGGCCATTTCGGTTAGAAGTAGCACGAATTAGCGCAATAAAATAAGCTTTCTCAGCGGACCTGAGCAGGTTTTGAAACAGATTCTTAAACAGCTAACCGCTCAGTGTTGCTAACATCAGGCACTTTTTTTAAAGCTGCTTCCAGCACTTCTACACCAGCGCCACATCGGTGGGCATGTTCGCTGATATAACGGCGCCATGCCCGAGCCCCCGGTAGGCCCTGAAAGAGCCCCAGAATATGGCGGGTAATGGTGCTCAAATAAATATCTTGCATCAGTTGTTGCTCCATATAGGGCAACAGTGCTTCAATAACTTGATGACGGCTCAGCGAGACACGGTTATCATCGAAAAAACGTCGATCCACCTCGGCTAACAGATAGGGGTTCTGGTAGGCAACACGTCCCATCATGACGCCGTCCACCTTCTTCAGGTGATCGTCAACCTGTTGCAAGTCAGTAATACCGCCGTTAATGACAATGGTCAGTTCAGGAAAATCCGCCTTGAGCTGATAAACCCTCTCATAATGCAAGGGGGGCACTTCCCGGTTTTCCTTAGGACTCAATCCGTGCAGCCAGGCTTTCCGAGCATGAATGATAAAGGTACGACATCCCGCTGCAGCGTTGGCGTCAATAAACCGCACTAATTCCTCATAGGAATCCCGGTCATCGATACCGATACGGGTCTTGACGGTCACCGGAATCGTCACCGCCGCTGTCATGGCTGCCACACAGTCCGCCACCAACAGGGGCTCTGCCATGAGGCAGGCCCCGAAGCGTCCCGACTGGACCCGGTCACTGGGGCAGCCCACATTGAGGTTGATTTCATCGTAGCCCCAGGCTGCTGCGATCCGCGCTGCGGTCGCCAACTCGACCGGGTTGCTCCCGCCCAATTGAATAGCGACAGGATGCTCGGCAGGGTCATAGGCTAATAATTTGTCCTGATTGCCATAGAGAATTGCGCCGGTGGTAATCATTTCCGTGTACAACCGTACCCGGCGGCTGATCAACCGCAAGAAGTAACGGTCATGACGATCTGTCCAATCCATCATGGGTGCAACGCTAAATTTATGGCTCATTGTTTAATGGAGTTTATAATCTTTAGCCGAAGAAAACTCAAACATCTTTAGTGTTTGAGATGAATTCGGCGTTAGCCTTGAGTTTCAATTTCCACCATTTGCCAACTCGCCGGCAGCAATAATTAGCTTGTGTTTCACAGAAGACGCAAGATAAAAATTGGCTTTATGTTCAAGCTGTTTAGCCAAAAGCAGCGCTCCAGCTAACCCAATGCATTTCAATCCCAGCTCTTCGGTAGCCAATCGACCACGTTAGCGAGATCATAGAGATAACGGTCTTAAGATGCATTGGACATGCACACCTGTCAAGTTTCGGCTGGTAATGTTTTTCTATGCTGCCAACGACTATGCCACCAGGTCCAGAGCAAATAGAGTATAACGATCACCAGGCCTATCCACGCCAATGACGGCGCCAGATTAGTAAAAACCACATTGATAAGGCCGCTACCTAAGATGAAAACGGCGACCACACAAAACCGCCAGTCGTGATCGAGGCCGACCAAGTAAGTGCCTGTGGCTAGAGTGAAGGATATGAGAAAACTGGCCTGTTCTTGATTAAACAAATCGATCCAGTTGTTGTTAGGGGAGGCAAGGGCATAGATCAAATAGGTCAGACTCAATATGCCTCCCCAGTACAAAACCTCATGCAGCACCAGTAACAGGCGGGCTTTAAAAACAGGTTCAATCTTGTGCCACCTGATAAGCGTGCTAATCACGCCAAAGCTGGGGACCAACCAATGCCAATACCAGCGACTGTCGGCCAGATCGGCGCTACTGTAGATAATGCCGATCCAGGATAGGATGATCATCAGATAAAAGCCGATATCTTGGGGGCGCAACATTCGTCGCCATAAGCTGTGTGCAGATTTAGCCGAGCTGGAGTGTTGGGTCGGTTCGAGTTCAGGCATGACAGGCTCCTCAACTGCGTGTAGTTTTATCGGATACGTCAATAATTAAGCTAGCCGCCATTGTACCGTTTTTGCTTGATCTGGGCAGACAACACCGCTGATCAACCCACCCAAAATCCCTCCCACCAGGGGAGGGGTGCGCAGAATAATATCGGCATCGCCATGGACGATAATCATAAACTTATTAGCTTTGAGAACGGTTTCATAGCGCAGCACCGAATCCTTCGGAATGCCCACCGCAAACCGGTCAGGGTGCAAAACGCAGCGATCGCCAGTGACATCATCGCTTTCGAGGTGATGTCAGATGGTTTAAAGCCTATTTTAGTAGACATTATCTTCTTGATTGCTCCGTATATTCCTGCTACAAACGACTATAATATTATTCATTAGATAGTCTAATGACCATTGATATAGTCTTTTTATATCAGGTGTGAATGATGGCAAAGCAACGAACCTACTCCCAATATGCCCAAGAGGCCGCTGTGCTCATAGGGGAACAAATCAAACTAGGACGTAAGCAACGCCTGTGGTCTGAACAAAATCTGGCGGATCGTGCAGGTATCTCCAGAGCCACACTGCAAAAAATTGAAAATGGAGAAATGAGCTGCGCCGTTGGCTTGGTTTTTGAGGTCGCAACACTCGTTGGCGTAAAACTGTTTGAGCCTGACAGCATGCCGCTCTCAAAGCATATCGAGCACACACGGGATAAAATCGCGCTGCTGCCACAACGCATAAAAGCGCCAAAAAGGGCGCTGCGTGATGACTTCTAGCTCTTTTAAAAAAAATCATGAGAAAGAAGCCTTTGTCTGGATATGGCTGCCTAACGAAACTACACCCATTGTGGCCGGACGGCTGGAAGCGGACAACGGCAACCTTCTGTTCAACTACGGTAAAAGCTACCTAAAACGGATCAACAACAGCAAACCAGTCATGTCAATCTATGAACCAGAATTGCCACTGAAGGCGGGAGGATTACCCCTGCTCGAAGGACTAACAATGCCCGGCTGTATCCGCGATGCCGCTCCCGATGCGTGGGGACGGCGTGTCATCATCAATAAAAAACTCGGCCTTAAAGATGTTGGTACGGATACAGTCGAGTTGGACGAACTGACCTATCTACTGGAATCTGGCTCTGACCGGATCGGTGCGCTCGATTTTCAGCGTTCACCGACCGAGTATGTGCCGCGTACAGCAAACAATGTCAGCATGGAAGAGCTGATTGAATCTGCTGAACGGGTTGAAAAAGGTGTACCTCTCACACCGGAACTCGATCAGGCTTTGTTCCACGCCAGCTCCATTGGCGGTGCGCGGCCTAAAGCCTTGATCCAAGATCAGGGCAAAAAGTATGTCGCCAAGTTCTCATCCAACACTGACCTCTACAGTGTTGTTAAGGCAGAGTTCATCGCAATGCGATTGGCCGCTATGGCAGGACTCAATGTTGCGCCCGTGAAATTAGCAAAAGCGGCAAACAAAGACGTGCTCCTGATTGAACGCTTTGATCGCTTGCCAAACAACAAAGATTGGTCACGCAAGGCGATGGTGTCAGCTCTGACTATACTCGGTCTTGATGATATGATGGCTCGATACGCCAGCTATGAAAAACTTGCCGAAATCATCCGTCGCCGCTTTTCTGATCCCAAGGACACTCTGAAAGAGCTGTTTTCTCGCCTTGTGTTCAATATTCTGTGCGGCAATACCGATGATCATGCACGCAATCATGCTGCATTCTGGAACGGCAGAGAATTGACCCTGACGCCAGCCTATGACATTTGCCCACAAGGCCGCACTGGCAATGAGGCATCACAGGCCATGTTGATATCAGGCAACAACAATCTTAGCCAATTGAAGCTGTGCCTTGAGACAGCGAAACATTTCTTTCTCTCAGACGATGATGCTCGCGCTATATTTGCCCATCTGATAGAGGCCATTGAACAGAATTGGAAAGGGGTTTGCGATGACGCTGACCTGAGCGAAGTGGATAAGTCACTTCTTTGGGGAAGGCAGTTTCTTAATCCCTACTCGACCGAGCAATAGGCATCACTTTTAAAAATGTTCGCTCTAGAGCATTTCCCATTCAACTGTACACATCGTTAGCCTTCGGTATCGGCGTGCT
>CAZGON010000143.1:9445-10247 GCA_964527085.1 uncultured Candidatus Competibacteraceae bacterium | reverse complement strand
AAATTTTGCTGCAGGGCAAAACTTTGCTTTTCTTCAATTTCCTGCTCGTTCAATGTCAACTGTAAGGCGCTATTAGCCGTCTCTCGAATCTGTAGGTTCGCCAAGTTCTCGCTAATCACCTCCCGCGCTTTGACCTGCTCGGCGGCGTCTCGCAAGGTGACCTGTACTCCGCCGGCATCGGGTCTATCTACCGTGAGATAGCGCACTCGCGCATTACGCAACAGGGTGCGTATTTCATCGGCATAGCTTTCTTCGGCCTGTTTCAGTACGGCTTGCATATCCACTTCCATGAGAAAATGCACGCCACCGCGCAAATCCAACCCCAGATACATAGGGTTCAAACCTAACGATCTCATAAATCCAGGGGTGGAAGGCGCTAAATTTAGGGCCACCACATAATCACTGCCCAGCGCCTGACGCAACACATCGGCGGCTTGCAACTGGGTTTCGGTATCCCCAAAGCGAACCAATAGGCGACCTTCATCCACGTTCAACTCGACGCCTTGATAGGCGATATTGTCGCCCCCAAGGGTTTTCACTACCCGCTCGTGGAGCGCTTGATCCACCATCACGTCGTTCCGTGCCGTGGAAATTTGTATTGCAGGATCTTCACCAAACAGGTTTGGCAGGGCATAAACAAGACCGATGATAGTCACTAGACCAATAATGACATATTTCCACCAAGCATACTGATTCATAATTGCACGTCCTATGCGTTAGGGGAGAAATTAAAGATCACCTTTAATAGTACCTTTGGGCATGAGTGAAGCCACAGCGCCTTTCTGTACCCTAAGCTGAATAC
>CAZGON010000143.1:953-9422 GCA_964527085.1 uncultured Candidatus Competibacteraceae bacterium | reverse complement strand
TTGCCGATCTCAGTCACACGACCCAAGACCCCCCCACCGGTTACGATTTCATCTCCCTTCTTCAAGGCTTCCACCATTTGTTTATGTTCCTTGGCTCGCTTGGTTTGGGGTCGGATCAATAAAAAATAAAAAACCACAATCAGTAAAATAGGAAATAACAAGGTACCAATAAGACTCGGCTGACCGCCGGTCGGCGCTGGGGCCTGAGCCCAAGCGTCAGAAATCAAAAACTGCATAGCGCTTCCTCACAACTGTAAGCAATGGGACAATGGCCCTACAAAAGCTCGTTATTATACACAGACAGGGATGTTTGCCTGCGTTTTTCGTAAAAATCGCCAATGAATTCGTTTAATTTTCTCTGTTCAATGGCATTTCGCAACTGACTCATCAATTGCTGATAGTAGTACAGATTGTGAAGCGTATTAAGGCGAGCGCCTAAAATCTCATGACATTTATCTAAGTGATGCAAATAGGCGCGGCTATAATGGCGACACGTATAACAGCCGCAATCCGGGTCGACAGGTTGGCGGGCTGTGCGATGCTGACTATTGCGAATCCGCACTACGCCATACTGGGTGAACAGTTGACCATTGCGAGCATTGCGAGTGGGTAATACGCAGTCAAACATATCGATACCCCGGCGCACCGCTTCAACAATATCCTCGGGTTTTCCCACACCCATCAGGTAACGGGGCGCATCGCCAGGCACTTGCGGGAGCGTGCTATCAAGAATCTGGAGCCGCTCAGGGGCAGTTTCCCCCACCGCCAAACCGCCGATGGCGTAACCATCAAAACCGATAGCGGTAAGCGCCTGAATTGAACGGGCTCGCAGAGCCGGATACATACCCCCTTGCACGATGCCAAAAAGCGCCGCCGGATTATCATTATGGGCGGCTTTACTGCGATCAGCCCAGCGTAGCGAAAGCTCCATGGATTGCAGGGCTTGTGCTTCGGTGGCGGGATAAGGGGTGCAATCATCAAACACCATGACCACATCGGCATCAAGGGCTCGTTGCACCGCCATGGATTCTTCCGGTCCTAAAAAAACCGCATTGCCGTTCACCGGGGATTGAAAATGTACCCCCGCTTCGGTGATCTTGCGGCGAGCCGCTAGACTAAAAACTTGAAACCCGCCGGAGTCTGTCAAAATGGGGCCATCCCACTGCATAAAGCCATGCAACCCGTCATGCTGGGCAATGACCTCCACCCCAGGACGTAGCATTAAGTGAAAAGTGTTGCCAAGAATCATTTCAGCGCCACTGTGACGCAACTCTTCCGGGGTCATGGCTTTGACGGTGCCATAGGTGCCCACTGGCATAAAAGCCGGCGTTTCCACGTCACCCCGTAAAAAACGAAGCTGTCCGCGGCGTGCAGAACCATCAGTATGAGTAACTTGAAAATCCATTGTGCTTATTATTTTTTTATGAGCACACCCGTGCTAGATCTCACTGTCTATAGAATCAGCGGCTGTCTCAAGAAATCGACGTATCGCGGCTACGTTAGGACATATCACGGGGCGACAGTCTTTGATGTAAGCCAGGGCATTTTCCATGGCTTGACCCTGATAAAGGCTCAAATAGGCCACTGCTACCGCCGCTGATCTTCCCATACCTGCTGTACAGTGCAGGTAAACCCGGTGTTTGGCGTCGAGTAGTTCTTTGAGCAAATCCACAGCGGCGGGTAACTTGGCAATGAGATCGACCTCATTAAAGTCCTCGATGGGCAGACGATACAGGTCGATGGCGGCTTTCCGGTAATAGGTAATAAAAGCTTCATAATCCACATGGCGTAAGGCGATATCGGCATCGGTTTGTACATTGAGTACCGCACTGATGCCTTGCCTTTTTAAGGCGTCGATATCTTCCGGCAGTTGCGGATAAGGACCCAGAAAAAGCGCCGCTGACACGGCGTCAAACTGCATACCGCTGACAAAATTAGCATCCATCACTTCAATAACGCCTGGAGCGGTTTCCGATAAAGTTAAGACACGATTGGGTTCTCGCTCCCATACTGAGCTACCCGTGACTTGGTTTGTAATAAGGTAACGATATTCAACGCCAGCCAGCTGAGATTTCGCGGCAGTAAATTCGTACTCCCAGCAGTTTCCCCAACCACCGGACAAAAGTCGCCGTTCGGGGCCTAGCGTCATCACTTTTGGCTGTTGCCAATTTCCCAAGGCCGGACAACCGCCAATAACAGCCAGAACTTGGCCAGCTGGGACTGGATGATAGATCATTAATCGAACTGAAAGGTCAGTATTACTAGACATGGTTGGTCACGCCTCGCCGCAGATAATACTTCATGCTAAGGGATATTCAGTCAAGACGTCCATGGGGCATAATACCAATCCTCCGAATTAGGGTTCTACTAAACCTTGTCGTATTAGTCGTTTGGGCGCGATAAGGTAGAGCTGTATTTCTTAAGATTGGTGTAACTTACTAAATACGTAACTGCTCACCCGTCCCAGCCGGCAGGGATTGCCGGAATCCAGTTGCCAGGGAGGGTAGCATTGGTTGTCAACAGCGCTTGCCATCCTTGGCTCTGGATTCTCGCCAGTCCATGGCGAGAATGACGGGAGGGTAAGTAGTTACAAAGCGACTAGAGAGTTACTCCTTGGCAGTTGACTTTTGTAGCTCCGATGCCAGGGTCGCTAACTCTTCCGGGCTATTTATGTTGCGAAACATGGACGGCGCGTCAGAGAAGTCCACCACTGCCATACGATGCTGGGCAAACCAACGGTCGATCTTGCGCTCTCCAGCCGCTAAATAAGTCTGCAAACTGGGGCCTAGGGATATACTGAGCAGCGCAAACACAGGCTGCAGGCGGTTACCGTCGTGAGCGACGCTGAGTTCAGCGGACTGTTGCAGGAGCGCCTGGTACATGCGTTGCGCATAGTCGCCGACTAACAAAGGCGAATCGCAGGGTACACTGAGCACATAAGGGGTATTAGCCACCGCTAAAGCCGCCAACATACCCGCCAAAGGTCCAAAAAACTCCCCCACTTGATCACTCACCACAGGCCAACCCAAGGTTTTATAAACCGCTTTGTTACGGTTTGCATTGATCAACAAAGACCCCACTTGGGGTTGTAGGGCATGGATTAAATGCGTCACCAGCGGCTGGCCCGCCAAGCTGAGCAAACCTTTGTCCTGACCACCCATACGCTTACCACGGCCACCGGCTAGAATCACCGCTGTGATGGATTGTTGCGCAGCAGCCGTTAACATGATGTTGGCAAAGATTACTTAGGTTGAGGTGACTTATGATCTTGCAACGGCGACAGCTCCGGATTCTCTGGGGGCTGAGCTTGCTCTTCCTGGAAGGCGCATTGATAACATAATCGCATCCCTTCCTTAACGATAAAGCTGGCTGGCGGTCCAAAATTGCCGCACTGATCACAAACCAAATAGGTACCGCTCATAATGGCATCAACCTCTCCAGGGATTCAACAAAGGCAGAACTTACCAATAAATGTAGGTTACTTGATCAACAACGCCAACACCATCAACCCTCCCATTTCAGTCAACTCACAGGCGGCGCCCAAGGTATCCCCTGTCGTCCCGCCGAGACGAGTCATCAACAAATGCCGCAGACCCAGTAAACCGCCGCCCAGCACCAGCAACACCAACAGCCCTTGCCCAGCAAATAGTAAAACCATTATTCCTATAAGCCCATAGATAAAGGCAACCGCTGGGCGACGGGGAAGGTATTGGGCATGGGCCGCACCGATACCACTAGCCCGCGCATAAGGCGTGGTGATGAGCAAAAACAGGATGGCGGCGCGTCCCAAAACGGGAGTAATTAGCAGGGTTTGCCAGTTTTGTGCTGCGATGATTACTTCTAAAGCAGCGAACTTTCCCAATAGCACCAAAACCACCACCATAATAGCGATGGGTCCACTGCGCGGATCTTTCATAATACACAAGGTTTTCTCGCGATCACCAAAACCGCCGATCCAAGCATCAGCGGTGTCAGCCAAACCATCCAAATGCAGACCACCGGTAATCAATGCCCATAGCATAATCAACAACGCGGCTAACACACCCGCATCAGCGGTAGGAAAAAAGGCAGCTAAAAGCGTCAGTAAAACGCCGATGATAAACCCCACGACGGGAAAAAACAGCACCGACTGTCCCCAATCTTCGGGTTCCGGGACAAATTGCAACGGGATTGGAATGCGGGTCAGAAAAGTAATCGCCAAGCTAAAGGGTCGGATCACAGGGCATCCTTACCGTGAAACACCAAGGCCGGTTTAGCGTCCTCGCCAGCGCCATAGAGTCGTATCCGACTAAAGGTGGCATAGGGTATTTCAAACCGCCAGATATGCTGTAACGGCACGGCTAATAGGTGGCAGAGCACCACACGCATCATCCCACCGTGGCCTAGCACCAAAATATGCTGACCCACGTAATCAGCGACGAGGGCTTGCCAAGCGATGGTAACCCGCTGCGCCCAAGCTAGCAAAGGTTCACCCCCCGGTGGCGAATGACCCACTGGATCTTGCCAAAACCGCGCTAGCGCCTGTGAATCTGTCGCCATTACTTCAGCCGCAGTGCGCCCTTCCCAGTGGCCAAAACTCATCTCCCGCAAGCCGTCTTCAAGACGTAGACTAAGACTGTGCTGTTGCGCCAAAACTTGCGCGAATTCTGCGCAACGCCGCAGGGGTGAGCTGACTAGCGCCTGCCAAGGCGGGTGCATACCTACCGCAGCATGGAGCTGGGCCCAACCCTGTTCGCTCAACGGATCATCTAAAGAGCCTCGATACTTGGGACCCCCTTCGGGTTCTCCATGGCGTAGCAAATCAACGGTTGTTATCAAATGTTCGGTCATTGGGTTCTACATTCCTGCTTCGGCAAAAGTGGCCATACGGCCGTGTAAGGCAGCGGCAGCCCGTAATAAGGGCAAAGCCACTGCCGCGCCACTACCCTCCCCCAAGCGCAGTTGCAAATCTAATAAAGGCGTTCCCTGGAGCGCCTGTAATAAATATTGGTGACCAGGCTCTTGGGAAAGGTGGGCATGAAACAGCCAGTCCCTCAGCTCGGGCCGTAGGGTCACCGCTACCAACGCCGCGGCTGCCGTCACAAAACCGTCTACTAAGATAGGAATACCCCGCTGACCACAACGTATGTAAGCCCCCACCAGGGCTGCGATTTCAAACCCTCCTAAACACTGCAGCGCGTCCAAAGCATTGCTCGGTGCGTGGCGGACCACGGCAGCCTCTATAACCGCCCGCTTGCGAGTCATCCCTGTTTCATCTACACCGGTGCCTGGACCGACAAGCTGCCGGACTGAACACGGCAACAATGCAGTACCCAACGCTGCGGCAGCCGTGGTATTACCAATTCCCATCTCGCCACCGATCAGCAACTGAGCGCCTTCCGCCAATGCAAAATCCGCTGCTTCACGACCTGCTTGTAGTGCCGCGTCCCGTTGTTCCCATGTCATGGCTGGCGCGTGCAGAAAATTTGCGGTGCCCGGACCCATCCGGCGGTCCCACACCTGGGGTAAGTTTTGCAACGGTTCTCGCGTGCCCATATTCACCACATAAAGCTTTGCGTCCAGCATATCCGCGAGAACACTAATGGCAGCACCCCTCTGTGCAAAATTGCGCACCATGGCAGCGGTCACTGAAGGCGGATAGGCAGACACACCTTCTTCCGCCATACCATGGTCGGCAGCAAAGATGGCAATCGCCACTTGGTCCAAGCTAGGTTGTTGGGTACCCTGCATAGCCGCCAAGGTGACGCCCACTGCCTCCAAGCGTCCTAATGAACCGGGGGGTTTGGTGAGTTGGGTCTGGCGAGTTCGTGCCGCCGCTAAGCATTTTTCATCGATGGCGGGAATGGGAGCTTTCCACCAAGCTGGATCTGTTTTGCTCATGGATTAGACGAAGGATTTTGCACAGCCAGCGCCTGAAGCACAGGTTCATGAAACTGGCCATTAGTGGCAAGCATACTGGTGGTATTTAATGTCAACGGTTTACCGTCGAGATCGCTGACCTCACCACCCGCTTCTTGAACGATCACCGCCAAAGCAGCCACATCGAGGATATTAACGTCGGACTCTAGAACTACGTCAATCTTGCCTGCAGCTAATAGATGATAATGATAAAAGTCACCGTAACCCCGGGTACGGTGAAACTGCGGGATAAGTTTACCCAGGGCGCGCCAACGGTCGTCGCTAGCCAGGGACTGGATGTTGCCAAAGGACAGGGTAGCCGCGCTGCACTGATTAATAGTGCTGACATGGATTGTTTGATCGTTGAGAAACGCTCCACCGCCCACTTCCCCGTAGGCTAATTCATTAAACAGGGGCGCGTTGGAAACACCCAACACAAAGGTATCCCCACGCATAAGGGCTATTTGGGTGGAAAAAAAAGGATAACGTCGCACGAAGCTTTTGGTGCCGTCGATGGGATCCACCAACCAAACGTATTCGGCATCGGGTCGGCTCTTGCCCGTCTCTTCGCCAAAAAAACCGTGCTCTGGAAAAGCCCGTTGGAGGATACCTTTAATGGCTCCCTCAGTCTCCACGTCGGCCACCGTCACGGGGGTTCGATCCGCTTTAAGATGCACGTCCACTGTATTTTTATAATAGTGGCGAATAACCGCCTCACCGGCGTGGGCAGCTTGAATAGCAGTCTGCAGAAACACACTCTGGGGCATGGGCATATCCAGCGTTGTGGTGGAATAAAGATCCATAGTGTACCTGGGAGGGCGGCAATGGGAAAACCAAACAAACCATTTTATTCCCTCTCCAAAAATGTCAAAGAGGTGCGCGATAGGTCGCATTACGCACTGAGCAGAAAACCTTTAAGAAGGTAAGCTTATGCGGTTTCCAGGTATCTACGGTGTGAATTGTCGCAACCCTACGGTATTAGATTGACTCAACCGCATAAAGTTAAACAGCTAATATAAATAACAAAAACACTAAAATTTGAAAAAGGTACATCCCTTGCAGGATTAGAAGTGTGCGCTGTTTTAGCGCTGCTATTGAAATAAGGATTTTATCTATGAACGAAAGACACTTATTAGTCCTCGATGACGAACCTGAGTTTGCAGAATATGTTCGTCACGTAGCTACTAATCTTGGTTATGAAGTTCAGGTAGCTTCCAATGGGCGCACGTTTCAGAAGCTGTATCATGAATTACAGCCTTCTGTCATTATTCTCGATATGGTTATGCCAGAGATGGACGGCAATGAAATTGTACTTTGGCTAACCCAACAAGGGTACGACGCCAGCTTAATTATTATTTCGGGTTATAGCCTAGATTACGCTTCCGACGCCAAACGGCTGGCGGAGTTTAAGGGTCTAAACTCTGTGACGGCCTTAAGTAAGCCGATTAGCGTGGCCGAGTTACGGAGTGTGCTGGAAGAGGAAGCGATGGAGTGTTTAGTGGTGTAGAGGGCTTATGGAAGAACCGGAGATAGATTGCGATATGGCTGTTTTGGTAGGTTAATTTATTTGCTATTTGTCATCTTAATCACTACTCAAAAAAACACTCAGAACAGAGGTTAAAATCTTCTTGTTCTTGTTCTTCTTGATTTTCTTGATAGTATTTTGCGTCACTTGCGCAGATTGACAGATGCACTAACAGCTTTTCTTTTGCTTTGGTAGTTTTTCGTAAATTTAATCGGGCTTCAATGAGGGCCTGGTCCGCATTTTCCACCGCTTGGTCTGTTTGGCGCAGCTCCGTTGCCAATCCATTTTCGCGCTCCTGTAAGGCAGCTAGCTCGGCTCTATAACATTCAAGTTCTCTTGATCTTACAGGCTTGTTTTGGAGGGTTTTAAATAACGCTTTCTCTCGATTCAACCGCCAATAACGGTATCGATCACACTGGTCTTTTTGCTGTTGCTGGCGTTGCAAACATGTCTGAAGCTGGACTTGACACTGATAGACGTGAGTTCCCGCAACCAGCTCGCGTAACTCGCGAATTTTTAGAAGGCGAACCAGCGAGTCGCTCACGGAGTTGCGAGTTCCTGAAGCTGGGCTAGGGTATTAGAGAAAGGGATACTCTCGCTGGTATCTTGGCGCAGCAGAGTGCGAATCGGGTTGATTTTTGCCAAGGCTTCATCGGCGCAAGTATCATTGCCGGATTGATACTCGCCTAGTTTAAGCAATAATTCCATCTCATCATACTTGGCCAACAATTCACGTACCCGGTTTGCGGCTTGCCGGTGTTCGATATTAATAATTTGATTCATGACGCGGCTCAGGCTTGCTAAGATATCGATGGCGGGGTAGTGATTAGCCGCTGCCAACTTACGGGAAAGAACAATATGGCCATCGAGAATCGAGCGTGTTTCGTCGGCGACCGGCTCGGTCATATCGTCACCTTCCACCAGAACTGTATAAAATGCGGTGATCGACCCTTTTTCCGACTGCCCTGCCCGCTCCATCAGTTTGGGCAGTTCCGAAAATACCGACGACGGAAATCCTCTTCGGGTTGGCGCTTCACCGGCTGCTA
>CAZGON010000143.1:0-943 GCA_964527085.1 uncultured Candidatus Competibacteraceae bacterium | reverse complement strand
TAAACCAATTTCTCGCTGCGCTCGGGCAAATCGCGTTACCGAATCCATCAGTAATAAAACCTTTTTGCCTTGATCGCGAAAAAATTCTGCGATAGCTGTCGCCACATAAGCCGCTTTCACCCGTTCCATGGCAGGTTTATCGGAGGTAGCCACCACCAGCACTGTTCTGGCCATTCCGGTAGGTCCCAGTTCATTATCAATAAACTCGCGCACTTCCCGACCGCGCTCACCAATCAAGGCAACCACCACCACATCCACCTGCGCATTTTTTACTAACATGGCCATTAGGGTGGTTTTGCCACCCCCCGCAGCTGCAAATAGACCGAGACGCTGCCCTTCGCCACAGGTCAACAGGCCATCGATGGCCTTAATGCCTAGCTCAAGAGGGGCAACAATCAGTTGCCGCTTGAGCGGATCGGGGGAATCGGCATGAACCGGATAATATTTTTCGACTGTAGCGATATCTTTAGTTATTTTATAGATTGGATTGCCTAGACCATCTAACACGCTACCCAGCAAATGGGCGCCGACTGGCACTTGATGGGTACGACCCGTAGCAACCACTAGAGTATCCGGTGAGATACCAAACATATCACCGAGAGGTGTCAGTAGTACCGTTTGTTTGGAAAACCCGATAACTTCTGCTTGTAATGTGTGGGACTGCCCAGGATTTTGCAAAATGCACAATTCACCCATTTTAGCGTGTGGCAACACCGCTTTGATAACGGTACCGATCACTTGTATAACCCGACCTTTCATAATCAGGGTAGGCGTTTCTTCTATAATTTCTTGGAGAGCCTGGGTTAACTGACTAAATGACATAAACTATGACCAATTATGAATGATTAATCGACCGTACCGACAAAATAATCTATTAGAGATCACGATAAGTTAAATGACCTCCGGCAAAGCCGGAGGCTTATTGGGTGAGCCCCTCAAAGGG
>CAZGON010000142.1:0-10257 GCA_964527085.1 uncultured Candidatus Competibacteraceae bacterium | reverse complement strand
ACGCTTACTGGAGACACAGCCTATCACAGGATAATTATCCAGAACTGACGTTAAGCCAGGTGGATTGGCTTAAACAGGCCATTTTTGTCAGAGGGCTAGCGCACATTTAGGTCACTTTATAACCGAATTTTGACATGTGACGCTGTGCGGATAACATAACACAAAGAACAATAAACAATTCCCAAAATGGCATAGTTTATGCTCATCATTAAAGTAGTCACGGCGTCTCAAATTTACTGACACCGTCTGCTAACTTAATAGGAAAACTACCTTGATCAAAGCGCAAACATTATTCTCATGCGACTTGGTTCTCGGAAAGGGATTTACAATCAACTGTGATTAACTGAATGAGGTGATAAGAATGGAAACCAGTGAAGGTTTACTGCGCACGTATTTTGAACGGGCTTTTTCTGAAATGAAAAAATCCGAGCCGCAAGATTGGCTTCGCCAATGTGCTCAAATAGCGGCAAAAACAGCTTTGATGGGGCCGGATAATGCCACTTGGAGAGCGCGGGTTAATTTGGGCGAGTGCGCCGTTTCTAATGAAGATTGATGGTAGGTAAAAGAATAGTTGTCCTGCAATGGGGGAAAACGACTTTGAGGTAACTAAACCGGGCACAATTAATCTGCCGATTAGGTAAGTAACTCGGTTTCCCCCCTTGTAAGACTGATTATAGATTTTGAATTTATTGCAAAACCAACGTTTAGAAAAGTGCTATTTAACGCGAAAAGCAGTATTTAAATATCGGTTATCTCATCCAAAAGTTGAGCTAATCGTTCAGCCTCAGATGTCTTCAAAATGCGCTGTACCACAGCGGAGAATTCCGCCACATGGCTCTCTCTAACCACCTGTTTGACTTCTAACAAGTTGGTTGGGTGCATACTAAAGTGGGTAAGTCCAAGACCTAATAATAGCCGGGTATAGCGTGGGTCACCCGCCATTTCACCACACATACTCACCGGAATTTCGGCTTCCTTACCGGCTTCGATAACCCCATGAATTAATTGTAATACCGCTGGGTGTAAGGGGTCGTAGAGATAATTGACTTTATCGTCAATACGATCGATGGCCAACGCGTATTGAATCAAATCGTTGGTGCCTATGGATAGAAAATCTAAATAGCGAGCGAAATAAGAAGCGCAGATGGCGGCGGCGGGCACTTCAATCATAGCCCCCACCGGCATGTGTTCGTTATAGGGTTGACCCCTTTCCCGCAGTTCCCGTTTAGTATCCTTCACGAGCCTTAATACCTGAAAAATCTCTTGCGCGTTTGACAGCATGGGGATCATTAAACGTACCGAGCCAAACGCCGACGCCCGTAAAATAGCCCGCAGTTGTGGTCTGAATAGGGCAAGATCCTTAAGGCATAAGCGAATCGCCCGTAACCCAAGGGCTGGATTGGCCACTATGGGGCTTTTGCTGGTTTCAGTTGTTTTATCAGCGCCTAAGTCCAAGGTGCGAATGGTAATAGACTGTTTTTCTAAGGTTTTAAGCACATGGAGGTAGGAGGCTAGGTGTTCTTCTTCGTCAGGAATATCAGAGCGATTCATGAACAAAAATTCGGTGCGGTAGAGCCCCACACCCGCTGCGTTGACCTGACGAACTAAAGCGGCATCTTCTGGTAATTCGATATTAGCCCATAGGGAGACGTTAACTCCATCTTGACTGATGGCAGGTTCAGACCTGATTTTATCGAGGGCCTCAACCCGCGTCTGTTGGCGCTGCTGCTTCCAGCGATAATAATCTAAAATCGGAGTGTCGATACCCACTAAAACGATACCCTGGTGGCCATCGACCGCCAAAAGTTCGTCGTCGCCAAGATAGCGTCGCGCATTGCGTACACCGACAACTGCAGGAATACCGAGACTACGTGCCAGAATAGCTGTATGGGATAGGGGACCGCCGTGTTCTGTTACAAAAGCCAGCATACCTTGGTGTTGGAAGAGGATCGTGTCTGCCGGTGTTAGTTGATCGGCTATCACAACGCGGCCCTCTGGATAAGTGGATGCTGTCTCCAAATTAGCAAACTCGCTGGTCAGCAAAATGCGTTGAATTCGGTTTACCACATGATCCACGTCGTCTTTGCGGCTGCGCAAGTAAGGGTCATCCATTTCGTCAAAAACTTGCACCAATAAATCCCGCTGTATCTTAAGCGCCCATTCTGCATTACAGCGACGGCTACGGATGATATCGGCAGGGGCATTGATTAAAATAGAATCTTCCAACATCAGCAGATGGGTGTCGATAAACGCTGTGACATCCGTCGAAAGCGAAGCGGGAAGACGGCCTCGAATATCAAGCAACTGATGTTTAGCGCTCGCTAAAGCTGCTAGAAAACGTTCAACTTCATCTTCAGTAGCGTTTTCAGGGATAGTGTGCTCGACGATTTCAGGTTGATTGCGCGCTAAGACAAAGCTTTTGCCAATGGCGTAACCCCGCGAGACGCCTAAACCGTATAGTGCGCACGTCATAACAGTGGCTCTACTCGTCTTCGCCAAAGCGTTGCCGGACAAGTTCCTCTAGACAATCGAGAGCTTGCTCGGCGTCGCTGCCAGTGGCGTGAATTTCAAGTTGCGAATCTTTAGCGGCTGCCAGCATCATGACCCCCATAATACTCTTACCGTTGACTTCCCGCTTGCCCTTTGACAAGCGAATATCAGCTTCGAAGCGAGAGGCTAACGTGACAAATTTGGCGGCTGCTCGAGCGTGTAAGCCCAGTTTATTAACAATCGCAACTTCCCGCTTCAATATTTTTATCCTCAATTATTTAGCAGCAAATCTATGATAGAGGAACTCACCCTTAAGTTGACATAACAATGCCTTCATAACCTCCACTAATGGCTTTGTTAGCCAATTCAGGTAGGCTTAGAGTGGCATAATTCATGGCCCGTATCAGCATAGGTAAACTGACGCCGGCCACCACGATGACGGGTTCATTATCCAATAGGTGCGTGGCGATATTGCTCGGGGTAGACCCGTACATATCGGTGAGCACTAAGACTCCAGCGCCAGAGTTGGCCTCGGCAACAAGGGTGCGCGCTTGGGCGATAAGTTGTTCCCGGTCTTGGTCCTCACACACATGTAAAACACGAGTTGCCAGAGGACAGCTCTTTAATGTGTCTTTGGCCGTTTTGAGAAGCTCATCGCCAATACGATTATGGGTGATAAGGAGCAAACCTACGCTCATGCCAGTTCTCTGTGTCGAGTCATCACATTGCGGCGGATTTTACGGAAGTGACAGGCTAGCTTGTCAGCCATAAATACAGAACGGTGTTGACCTCCTGTACAGCCAATAGCAACAGTGAGGTAATTACGATTATCCTTCTCAAAACAGGCAATCCAGCCCTCTAAAAAGCTCCGCAAGTCTTCATACATACGTAAAACTTCAGGTTGCTTGTTGAGAAAAGCCATAATTTCATGATCAAGCCCTGTCAATGGGCGCAATGAGGGTTCCCAATAGGGATTAGGTAAGCAGCGAACATCAAAAATAAAATCTGCATCGGCGGGAATACCGTTTTTAAAACCAAATGATTCAAACAAAATCGAAATAGCATCAGGTGTTTTATCATGAAGTCGACTGCGTACTAGTTTCCGCAGTTCATGGATATTGGTATTACTGGTGTCGATGTTTAAATTCGCTTGTGCCGCAATCTGTTCTAATAAACTCCTTTCTTGACGTATCGCTTCCAGTAGCGGCACACCCTCCACACTGAGGGGATGTTTACGCCGGGTTTCGCTGTAACGTTTGAGCAATATTTCATCGGCAGCGTGTAGGAAAATGATCTCGACGGTAAGTCCTTGAGTACCCAGTGTGGTGATGATTTCCGGGAAGAATCCCAATTCGTTGAGAAAGTTGCGGGCGTCAATGCCTACCGCTGTATTGCGAAACAAAGAATCCTGTCGCGATAAAAGTTTTTGGGCAAAGGGTTCCAGCAGTCCAATGGGAAGGTTGTCCACGCAATAATAGTGAAGATCTTCCAAGGTCTGCAAAGCAATGCTTTTGCCTGATCCCGATAAGCCACTGACGATGATCATTCGCATGGGTGTGTGCTCGCCATTTCCTTCTGCAGCCGCTGCGCTAGATCTTGGTCAGCGCAATAACCGCTCAAACGTTGAATATGGTCGTGTACCGCACATTCCGCCAGCACCGCAAGATTACGGCCCGGCGCTACCGGTAAAGCAAGACTCGGTAGTTGTACATCTAATAGTTTACGCACTTCCCGTGCTCCATGCAGTCTGTGTTGCGCAGAAAGTGTGCTATTTTCTTGCCGAATAAGATGAATGATAAGCCGCACCCTTTTATTGCGTTTAATGGCGCTATCGCCGAAGGTGCGTCGAATATTAAGGATACCAAGCCCCCGAACTTCCAAAAAATCCCGTAAATTAACAGGACAGGTGCCCTCTAAAACATCCGCAGCAACTCGCCTTAAACAGATGGTGTCGTCGGCGATAAGACGGTGACCGCGACTGATTAACTCGAGGGCTAATTCGCTTTTACCAATGCCGCTGTCACCCATAAGCATCACGCCTAGGCCAAAAATTTCTAGCAGTTCACCATGAAAAAGTAGCGACTGCTGGATATCGTGCTGGTATCTTCTTAGCTGGGTTAACGCTGTTGTGGTGGGGGCTTTAGTGGACCAAAGAGGAATTTGGGTAGCGTTAGCTGTGGGAATTAAAGTATCTGCTTGAGCAGGTTCGCCACATATCAGTACAGCCCCTGTTTGAGAGGAAAATAACCTATTAATGAGGGTTGTGCGAGTGCTTTCAGCCAAACTATCTAAAAACTGAAATTCCTTTTCAGCAAGAATTTGAATAGCAGGCGGCTGTATCCAATTAAGCCGTCCTGCTAAAACAGGATAATCTGCCTCTGTTGCTAGCCGTCTGGTAGCCCCATCCTTGCCACCGATCCAACGTAGCGCCAGCAATGTCTCCAAAGCTTGAAAAACGGATCGGGCGTCGATGGATTCGCTCATGGAGATGAGGGTAAATTGGGCTTCCAATGCACGAGTTGTTCAAACAGCTTTTGGTCCGATTCAATCGCACGTAGCTGTTTACAGAACGTTTGATCGCTAAACATATCAGCGAGATAAGCGAGTATCTTGAGATGTTCGTCGGTAAAATGTTCAGGCACCAGTAGACCAAATATAAGGTCTACCGGTTGTTTGTCGATGGCGTCGAAGTCAATGCCTTTATCAAGCTTTACAAAAGCGCCAATGGCTTGACGGCTTTGACTGAGGCGGCCATGGGGTAATGCAACCCCATGACCTAGACCTGTACTTCCTAACCGTTCCCGCCCGATCAGGCTATCAAAAATGTCTCTGTTGCTAAACTCAGTCTGGTCAGACGCAATCAGTTCTCCGAGCAGTTCAAGCATACGCTTTTTGCTGCCGATATCCCGATTACAGACAACACGTTCAGGAGTAAGAAGGTCTGCAATATTCATGATAACTCAACGGGTTTGGGAAACTCAGCTAAGATAAACGCGGTTTTTCTCACCCCGGCGTTTGTCGGTTATCTTTTCCTTATGTTTTTTAATTTGCCGATCAATTTTATCAGTCAGAGCGTCGAGGGCTGCGTACATGTCTTCGTCTACGGCATCTGCAAAAATATCGTTTCCGGCTACATGAATGGTCGCCTCAGCCTTGTGGCGTAATTTCTCTACACTGAGAATAACGTGAACCTGGGTTACGGTGTCAAAATGGCGTTCAATACGCTCCAGCTTTTCGTACACATAATCACGCAATGCTTGAGTGATTTCAATGTGGTGTCCGGTCAGTTTTGTTTGCATTATTAACTCCTTGCTGGAAGAGTGTTATGGTGGTCTAGCCGATAGGCGTCATTCCAAAGTCGTTTGAGAACTCGAAAAATTATCGATAACTTTACCCTGTGCTCTCATTTTAACTACTGTACCGTTGGAATTTCCCCTAGACTAGGCGTTTGCGGTCTGTAGATGATGATATGGACATAACCTCCCGATATTTTGCGACTGTTCGTCGCGCCACTTTAATACCTTCCTTGCTTAAAAACTTAGCAATCATGCTATCACTTAACGGTTTTTGAGGGTTCTCTTCGGAGATCAATTTTTTAATCATGGCACGGATTGCAATGGATGAACACTCGCCGCCGTCACTGGTGCCTACATGGCTTGAAAAAAAGTATTTAAACTCATAAATGCCTCGAGGTGTATGCATGTATTTTTGCGTAGTAATGCGTGAAATAGTGGACTCATGCATTTGCATTTCTTCCGCCTCTGCAATGTCCCGCAAAACCAACGGTTTCATATATTCTTCGCCAAATTCAAAAAAGTCTCTTTGACGCTCGACAATACAGGTGGCTACCTTGAGGAGGGTCTCATTGCGGTTTTTCAAACTTTTTAAAAACCAACGGGCTTCTTGAAGATGGTTTTTCAGGTATGTTTTATCCGAGCTATTATCAGCCCGTTTCGCCAATTGGGCATATTGGCTATTAATCCGTAAGCGGGGCGCACTGTCCGGATTAAGCTCCACTCGCCAGGTACTTTTGTAGCGGTACACAAACACATCTGGCACAACATACTGAGGTTCGCTGGAGGAGATCTGAGCCCCCGGATGGGGATGTAATGACTGAATTAACGCGATGATATCTCTTAGTTCATTTTGGGATACTTTAAGTCGCCGCATTAGGGCAGAAAAATCCCGGTTGGCAAGCATCTCTAGGTGGTTTTTGACAAGATCTTGCGCTTTTGCTAGCCAGCAGGTATCCGTGGGTAGCTGTTTGAGTTGCAATAACAGACATTCGGCTGGACTTCGTGCAGCGATACCCGGCGGATCAAAGTGTTGGATACGACGCAGGACAGATTCCACTTCCTCAAACTCGATTTCTAGCTCATCTTTTAAGCTTTGGTAAATATCTTCGATAGATGAGGAAAGATAACCTGTATCATCGATGGCATCGATAATCGACGTTGCAATGATGAGATCATTTTCGCTGAAGGGAGTTAACTCCATTTGCCAGGTAAGATGATCATGTAAGCTTGTGGCACTGCTGTTGCGTTGATCAAACAGATCTCGTTGCTCATCAGCGTCCCCTTTTGAGTAACTGGTGGCCCCATCGTAAGGATCGTACACATCTTCCCAGGCGCTATCCACTGGCAAATCTTCGGGCAAGTTCTCCGCCGTCGTATTCAGTTCAGTTTCGCTGGAAGGGGCGTCATCTTTGATGGATAAACGTTCTTCAGAGTTTTCTGGGGAATCCGTCGAAGAAGCGGCCATCTCTTGGCCTTCTTCTGTGCGCTCCAACATCAGATTAGAATCGAGAATACCTTGGATTTCAGTCTGTAAATCGAGGCTAGAAAGCTGTAGCAAGCGAATCGCCTGCTGAAGTTGGGGGGTCATGGTCAGTTGCTGACCCACCCGCAATTGTATTTGCGGCGACTGTCTCATAATAATCGGAACTGGGTAACAACCAAATAATCAGCAGGTGACTTAAAAAGCATTTGCAAAACCGCTCCTTTGCGCGGAAAAAAGTTGTTAGACCACTATGTTAAATGCTTATGTTATGGGAAGTGCGCTAACATAAGACCCTTGCTGAGCTTGCTCAAATGAAATTTTCTGCAAACAGTTTTTCAAGATTAAAGTTTAGAGCATTTATTATGCCATGTAGATCTTTATTTAAAAGTTATAGACGAAAAGACTCGCCTAAATAGACCTTACGAACCTGCTGGTTGGCTAAAATGATACTGGGATCGCCTTCAGCGATCACTTTTCCATCGCTAAGAATGTAGGCGCGGTTGCAGATTCCCAACGTTTCGCGGACATTGTGATCGGTGATCAATACACCGATATTGCGTTCTGTTAGGTGTTTGATGATACGTTGAATATCTAAAACAGAAATGGGATCAACCCCGGCAAAGGGTTCATCCAATAAAATAAAGCGGGGCGAGGCAGCTAAGGCGCGGGCGATTTCTACCCGGCGTCGTTCACCACCGGAGAGACTTATCCCAAAGCTATCTCGCAAATGCCCCACATGAAGTTCATGGAGAAGATCTTCAGCCCGTTGTAACCGCTCCTGACGGCGCAAATCACGCCGTGTTTCGAGAATAGCCAACACATTATCAAAAACGGTCAGTTTACGGAACACCGAAGGTTCTTGAGGAAGGTAACCCAATCCTAGCCGTGCTCTAGCATGAATAGGTAAATGGGTGATGTTGGCGCCATCCAAAAGCACACAGCCTTGATCGCAGGGAATCAGACCGACAATCATATAAAAACAGGTGGTTTTTCCGGCTCCGTTGGGACCCAACAAACCCACCACTTCGCTACTTTGCACGGTAAGCGAGGCGCTATCCACAACCCGGCGTTGTTTGAAGCGCTTGACGATTCCCTGGGCGACCAGTTGACTCATGATTTATTGTTTGGGCTGAACGTTAAGTTGTTGGGGCTGAATAGTGATTTGGATACGCCGGCCATCTTCTCCGCGGGCTTTCACTAAATCTGCGGTAAGATCATAATCAATTCGATCGCCGGTAAAGACATCTTTATTTTGCACAACCTTAGCGCTTTCAGTCATGGTGATAATATTCTTTAGCGCATCGTATTCCATACGCTGACTGGTTCCCAATAGCTCGTCCTTGTCGTCGGCTGGTTTGTAACGCCATCTAACCGGTTTTCCTATCGCTTCCATCCGTTGAAACACACCATTATCGGTAAAAACGGTTGCTTTGTCGGCAGCTAAACGCATGGAGCCTTGGGTAATGACAACATTGCCCTCGTAAGTGCTCACGCCACTTTTTTGATTCAATTCGGCGCGATCCGCCTCTAATTGAATGGGTTGCTCCCGGTCTTGGGGCATACTTGATGCGCTGCTAGAAACACACCCCAGTACAACGGTTAATAAAGCAAGCTGGCTAAGGTTTCGGGGGTACATAGCTTCCTCGTACTTGAGAGAGTAATCTTATTTTCTCCTCGCGAAAATAGGCTTTAAGCCCAACTCCTTCCAGTACCCCGTTGGGCGTTTCTGCACGCACGGCTGCAGCGGTTTCCGCAAAGCCTTCATTGGGCCGCACCGCCACGTCGCGGGTGGTGATAACGATTGGTTGTTTACCGTCTGCGGCAGGCCGAACAAGGGATACTTGTTGTTGCAGTTTAATGAGATCGTTATTGGCGGACATCCAGCCATTCTCAGCGCGAATGATCCAATCGCGGATTTGGCCTGCTTTAAATACGTTCATCACAGGATGCTCGACGCGGGTGCCCTGTTGGTTCGGTAACTCCACCAAATGGGGGGCTGCCAGGGTATACTGCCGAACCCCCAGGTTATCCATACGGGTTGCTAGAAAGTCATCAATGTACATAACCGGGCCTTGATGACCATTTGCAGTATCCTGCTGTAAAGCAGATTGTACGGTTTCAAGCAACCATTGACTTAGCAGGGCTGTGATTGCCAGGATAGTGAGATAAGCTAGGATACTGGATTGCACGTATTTGCTGCGCCTTATTTCTTTAAGCTAGGCAAGGCAGTTTACGCTACTTACGTGGGAGTTTCATCCACTTGCCATCACAGCTCCCATAAGTCTGCTGCCCATTGTAGCTGTCTCACTCTTTGAAAATATACCTACATCACACCCGCTCGCAACAAATCGTGCATATTTAACACGCCGATAAGCCGGTCTGTGTCATCCACAACAGGCAACGCATTGATTTTGCAGGTATCCATAATGTGCAGCGCCTCGGCAGCGAGAATACCTGTAGAGACGGTTTTACAGTCAGTGGTCATCACTTCGGCGACGGTAACCGCGCTATGCACGTCGATGCGTCGATCTAAGGCGCGGCGCAGATCGCCATCGGTAAACACCCCCACCAATTTATCGTGGTAGTTGGTAATCAAGGTGATGCCAAGTCCCTTCCGGGTCATTTCCAATAGCACCACATCCAGCCGGTCTTCAGGTCCATTGCGGGGTATTTCGTCGCCAGTGTGCATGACATCGTCGATCAGCACTAATAAACGCCGCCCGAGTCGTCCACCGGGATGGGAACGGGCAAAGTCTTCTGCTGTAAAGCCACGGGCTTCCAGCAGCGAGATGGCCAACGCATCACCCATGGCTAAGGCAGCTGTGGTGCTCGCGGTGGGCGCTAAACCCAAAGGGCAGGCTTCTTGGTCCACCGCCACATCAATGTTGACTGTGGCGGCTTGAGCCAGGGTGGAAAGCGGTTTACCGGTAATCGCAATGAGGGGTACGCCTAACCGTTTGATCAGCGGCAAAAGCGTATTAATCTCAT
>CAZGON010000141.1:0-10267 GCA_964527085.1 uncultured Candidatus Competibacteraceae bacterium | reverse complement strand
CAATACCGCATGACCCGCCAGTGCTAGTAAACAGGTAAACAGCGGCTGAATAGCATTGGCCAAGTGTTCGCATTGATCAAAGACTGTCGAGGCGCTCACCGGCATCCCCATCAGCTGCCCCAGGGTCTGCTGGCGATAAAACGGGGCGCCGGCGAAATACTTTTGGATCCCCATCAGCGCCCGGGCACTGTAACCATAGGTTTGATCCAACGGACCATCGTGCTTCACCGCTTCTGGTAAGGCCGCCGTGAAGTACATCCCGCAGGCGTTGCAACGCAGCCGTTCCAGAATATGCTGCGTGCTCTTGAGCGGCGCTTGCCCGCTGATGCGCAACACCACCTGAGGTGCGTATTTATAAAGTGTCCCGCGTTCGCATTCCGGACACCGCTGGCCTTTGGTAAGCGCCTCCAACCGATGTTGGCAGCGCTCGTGCACGACCGTCTCGGCTGGGGGTGGCGGTGGGGTTTTTCGTTTGGGGCGGGCTGTCGCGGTGGGCTTGCCCTCGCCACCCGGCACGATGTGCCTGAGCTTTTCTGAGGCGTTGACAATACCGGCCAGTTTGCGCAATTTGTGCAGCGTGATGCCGTGATCACTCATCTGTGCCTGCAGCTGCGTGAGCATGAGCAGGGCTTGAAGCAGTAAGTGGAGATCCTCGCCAGACAGCGCGAGACCATGTTCGGCGGCCTGTTGTACCCGCGCGATCAGCCCATCGAGCTCGGCTTGGCTGACTTCTGTAAAGGGCTGGCTCATGACAGACCCCCCGCCAGGAGCTGGCGCAGTTGCACCGCTTGCCAGGCAGTCACGGTCTCCCCAGTCCGTGGCCAGCCCCAATAGCGCCCCTGCGACAGGCGTTTGGTCATCAGCCAATAGCCATTCATTTCGTAGGCTAAAATTCTCACCATCGTGGCGCGGCGGTGTAGAGTAAGAGACGGAGCGTAGTCGCACCTATTTCTCCGCCTCTCCTCCCCGAACCGGACGGGCGCCTTTAAGCGCATCCGGCTCTCCATTTAAATACGGCTGAATGCCATTACAACGTCATCAAAACTCGATTGCCGGGCGTTACTTTTATCGGACAGCAAGTAGGGGTTTCCCGTAGGCGTCTGAAAGCAGGGGCGTCGAAAGCCTCGGCCAACAAGTCGTTCCAGCGCCAGGACTGCTTTCTCACCGGAGGCCGATTTGCTGCGCAGTATCCAGTTCTTGGCCTTACCTGCACAGGGGTTTCGGAACCAGCGGCGTAGCAGCGTCTTGATCTTAGTACGATACTTGCGAGCCAGCCAGTGCGCCATTTTCCAGAACACTACGTGATCGATATGATTGAAAACCTTTCCCTTGTAGTCTGCGTACTGATAGAAGTTGGCCCAACCGATGAGTTTACGGTTGATCCTGTCCGCTATATCACTCTTGCTGATATTTTCGTTACCCGATAGCTCCCTGCTGAGTGTGGCTAGAAGACTCTTTGTTTTCTCCCTCGGTATGGTTGTCACTACACGCATTCGGCCCGTTGAGCCGCGTTTGCGTATGAACCGGTGGCCAAGAAAGACAAACCCCTCATTGACATGGGTAATACAGGTTTTTTCCATGTTCAGTGTGAGTTTCAATCGAGTTTCTAAAAATAACCGACACTCTTCTCGAATATCTTCAGCCTGCTGCTTACTGCCATTAACGACGATAATAAAATCATCAGCATAGCGGCAGTAAGACAACGTCGGTTTCCGCTGTCTGCCTTGCGATACCGCAATCGGAAACCCGTTTTTGATTGAGCTGTTCCAGCGATAGGTTTTCTTTCGCACCTTGTAGTTGAGGTAGCAACTCTGCAAATATTGATCAAATTCATTAAGCATGATATTCGACAAAATTGGTGAGACTACTCCGCCTTGAGGTACGCCTTCGCTGGCTGCCCGAAACAGTCCGGCATCGATGTGGCCCGCCTTCAGATACTGCCAAAGCAGTTTCAGAAAGCGTCGATCGCAGATACGTTTGCGAACAGCCTTTAATAACAATCGATGATGGACGGTATCAAAATAACTCAGCAAATCCCCCTCAACTACCCAGCGACCGGCGGCAAAATCTTTACCGTCGATCAGTTGCATTCTGAGTGAACGCACCGCATGATGAACACTGCGTTTGGGTCTGAAGCCATGAGATTGCGGGTGGAAATTGCTCTCCCAAATAGGCTCCATCGCCATCAGCATGGCGCGTTGAACAATCCTGTCCCGTAGAGTTGGAATGCCCAGAGGCCTCTGTTTGCCGTTGGCCTTCGGAATGTAAATTCGTCGGACCGGCAAAGGCTGGAACGAACCAGACAGAAGTTCTTGTCGTAGTTCCTGAAGTACATTCGGTAGACTGGCCTGTAGCTGCTGCTTGGTTATCCCATCCACGCCGGGTGTTTTCGCACCGGCCGAAGAAAGCGTAATTCGAGCGGCTTCTGCCAGCCAGTCTGGGTGGGCAACCAGACGCAATAGCCGATCAATCCGGCGATCTTGACTATCGGTCGTCCACGTTGCAAGTTTGTGCTGCATTTCGCTGATTATCAAAGGTCTTCACCTTATTACCGTCAGGTAGTTTACGCCACAAACGTATCTAAACTGCCTCTCTTTGCCATGTGATAGGCTTTCCCTATCTCGGACTACTACAGAGGCTCCGCCAGTCGAGACGGCGTCTGGGCCGTGCCCCATTAACATCCGTACTCGACCTTCCCCGGTTTGCCTATCTGGACTCGGGTACATTGGGGTGGGTGCCTGTCGCACTCTTTATCCTTGCATGTTGCAAGTCGGTAGAAAGCCATGGCGTAAAACTGTACCGACACCACAGTCCCATGAAAGCATCATCAATTTACTTCCACTTCGCGAGATCAATGATAGATCGCACTTCCTACACTGCCGTTAAGATCACGTAGGCGGTGACTCCGCTTCTGTCCACAGAGGCGAATTAACGGGTTCATGTTCTTCACCCTTCCAATGCTCAACCTAGAGAAGCTTCTTGGTAAAGTGATCATTCCTCACTTCCCATTGTCAGCGAACTACATCACCCGACAGGCACGCTGTCGGTCACTGTCGCCTAGGTTCGATGCCAGTACAGTCACTGGCACGGACGTGGAGCAAGACTTGCTTATCCATAGCCACGTCATTCCAGATAAACTATTTATCCTGTTTGAGTTTTCCAACTCACCCCGGATTCCGGGCGTACTGATAAACACGTATAGCGTGCCTGAGCGTGGCGGCTGATGCAAGTGATGCTGGCACAGCGCTACTAGACTATCGATACCACGGCGAAAGTCAATCGGCGTCAAGGCCAGCCTAATCGGCGTGCTGGCTGTCAGGGGGATCATGACCCTGTCCCCGCCAGTAGCCCCATTGCCCAACGCCACTGTGCCTCGCTGAGCGCACCGCTCATCGACACGGCGCTACCATCGGCCCGCCGGTAGGTGAGCGTCAATGTCATCAGCCGCAATGCCTCCTCCGCGGGCAACCCTTCCACTGCTGTGCAGGCAAGCTCGACAAAACCCATCGCCTCCGGTTTAGGGGTAAGCTCTTGACGCCAACGTTTAAGCGTCCCATGATTGATCCCAAGACGCTGACAGACATGACTGATACGATGCTCGCTTAATACGCTTACCGCTTGGGCTT
The DNA here is from genome assembly GCA_964527085.1 of uncultured Candidatus Competibacteraceae bacterium. GTDB lineage: Bacteria > Pseudomonadota > Gammaproteobacteria > Competibacterales > Competibacteraceae > CAYRGG01. The sequence continues at coordinate 6,641 of CAZGON010000141.1, read as the reverse complement.
TGAGCGGCAAAGGGGTATGGCGGGGGCTACGACGACGACGCCACTCGGCAAATTCGCGCTCTACCGCTGCCAAGGTTAATGGGGGGGAAGCTTGCATCATGTGTCTCCTGTTGAATCATGGAGACAGTCTAAGATGGTCCTTGGTTAATATTGAGCTATAACACCGTAAGGACACGTTAAGACTTGTTTTTAGGAGTGAAGAGAAAAAATCTTCGGAATTCCTGAACACCGTAGTAGGTGGAGCTTTCGCTGAAAAATTTATTGTTTCTACACTACTTGATATTTTCTCTACAGATTTGATTAGGTAACCAAACACCACCGACAACAAGATTATAAATATTGAGAACTGGAGAGATGAGTCGATTGGTTTTTCAATAACCTTGAATGCTATGTTAACAAGGCCAAATATCGCAATCGATACCCCGGCTAGAATTGCTGCTCTTGTTGCAAATTTGGTTATGTGTGTCCATTCTTTTGTTTCGTGTATTTTTGCCTAACGCCCCAAATAACCTGCCGCCAAGGAGCGCTAGCGACACTGGCGGTCAGGTTGATTTGGTGGTTAGGCACCTGCTGGTTGCTTGTGGCGTTTGCGTGCTTCAGCTTGGAGAAGTTTAAGCTGCTCTGTTTGCTCCTGCCAGAACTTCAACTCTTCTTCAAGGTTTAGACCTGAGATTTGGGCCGCCACTTTTTCAGCACCCAGACGCTTCCATTGGACACACTTTGGTTCACGAGTCATCATAATCAATTACCTGGGAGGGTGAAAAAATTTCTATCGTGCGATAGCCGTTGAGTGCATTGACAGCATTGTATTTTGGAATTTTTTGAAAATGCACGATGTGCTTGAAATTCCAACTGACAATCATGCAACAGCCGGACATTGTTGCTAGTGCCACATGAGCCGCATCATCGATTGACTTTGGAGTCACCACACCCGCATTGAGATAGGCGTTGCGTAACTCAAGTACTTTTTGGGTTAGCTCTGCAATTTCAGCTTCTTTCACGACTTGTCGGAAAAATTTTTGTACCTCTTCGGGAGCCAATGCAATTTCAGCTTGCACGACAGCCGAGACGATAAGATCGAATCTGCCAGACTTGGCCTCATCAAAGAATTCTTTGCTCGGTTCAGCGAATTCCTCGTCAAATACACCACCGAATACAGACGTGTCCGCGTATACTTTCATGTGGATATTGTATCATTACAGCCCTTTCTTGATGCTTAACGCCCCGCTTAACCGGCCGGCTTTAGAGCGTCAGCGAAAAAGCTGGTCCGGTTGAAGCGGTTGTTAGAAGTCATTACCCACCTACCTTATTGTAAGCAGCTTCAATGTATTTTTTTATTTCTTCAAATTCTTCCTGTGACGAGATGGTGAACTCAACATCCCCTGTCCCATAATGACCAATGTTGCTAACATCTCGGAAGCTTTTTGGCGGTTCAGTTACATCCGAAGGTTTGAGTTTTACGAATAACTTAATAGTTTTGTTTTTGGCTTCCATACATACGATATTTTGGGAAGCTTTATAAGCCACATAAAACTTCTTAGGGACTTCTTCAATGGTTGAATCCAGCCCCGTAACAAACTCCCGAATGTTGTAAATTAGCTCTTGAATGTGCTTTGGTTTTCCTTCCAAATGCTCGGCAAATGTGTAGGTGGCAGTTGCTCTTACCTGTGCAGCCTTCTTCCCAGCCTCAACCATGACCAAGTTTTTATCTAGCGTTGGAGCAACGGTCGATGTAGCTTTCGGATTATGAAGTACTTCTTCAAGATACAGTGTGCTATTTGTGAAGAGGCGATATTTCCATAGCTCTATGTTTGCACCCATCACTTGAACAGCATGAAGGTCATATTTTTTATAATTTGGCGCTATGCAGATAACTCGAACATCTGACCAGTCAACCTGAACGCAATTACCTAGAGCTTTTTGAACAGCTATTTCAAAATCGCCCTTATGGTCTTGAATCCAATACAAGTAGAACAGGCTTTGATTGATAAGCTCTGAGGATTCAACTTTTTTATACTCAATGATTACAGGATTATCTTCTTCAGACAACGCCAACGAATCGATTCTCCCAGCATGTTGCGCACCCGTTGAAAATTCAGATGCCACAAAACGGCAGTTGAATACAGCCCCTAAATTGCTCTCTATTAAGGTTTGTAGTTCCTTTTCAAGGGAGAAGTTCTTTTGTTCTACCGGCAGAAGTTTATTTCCAGAGATTTCAAATATTGGCACTTCCTTTTCTCCCTTTACTTCTAACGCCCCAAATAACCTGCCGGCTTTGAAGCGTTAGCGAAAAAGCCGGTCCGGTTGAAGCGGTTGTTATGTGTTTTTTATTGCGCCAGTTTGGCACTGGCTATCCGATTGAGACTGACACCCGATTCTGCCGCTTGAATGGCTAATTGGCGATGGACTTCGGGCGGTACTCGAACCATAAACTTACCGCTGTAGTGGCGCGTTGAGAGGGGGAGAGGAATGTCTTCTTGATGAGCCGCCATATCCGCCACACTGTCTTTAACGAGTGCACGAACGCCTTTCAGAGCTGCCTCGGGAGAGGACGCCAGCCAGCTCAAACTGGGAAACTCGGCACAGAGACCCACAAATTCTTGGTCTTCCTCTGACCACATAACCCGATAGGTATATTTATCGCTTTCAAGCACCATGAAAGACCTCAAGTTTTTCAATGGCAAGCAGCACCTGCTTGACTTGGTAAGGCTTCGCCATGCCTTTTTGGTTTTGAATGTTTATGCGGGGATCACCCGGCCAAGGCGTTTTGTAAATGACATGGCTACTGGCGCTTTGGCGAGGCGGTCCAAAGTAGTGCTCGCAGACTTTTTGGAGATCACTGAACCGAACCCCTTTGGGGTTCGCCTTCATAGTCTCAAGGATCTTTGTAACACTACTCATGGAGCAAGCAATAGTAGCATTATTGATACTTGACGCAAAGGCCTTTACACATAACGCTTCTCATCAGCGGCTGCCAAACCGCTGCGCGCTTTGGCAGTCCGTTGCATGCGCTTGTTATGTGGCAAGTGAACATCGTTCGAGTATAACCGCTAGATGGTAAAAGCGATCCCTCATAAATTTTGTTTGAGCGGCTGCATGCGGCCAACAGCGGTCGTTGGTAGTCCATACAACCTAATCAGAAAACTCGGCAACCAGGAAGTCAAACACTCGTCGGATTCGAGGATTGGTTCTCAACTCATTATGAGTAACTAACCAAATGTCCATGGTAATCAGCGGCGCATCAGACAAAGCGATACGCTCTACTAGAGGCTCACTATCTCCAATTTCTTCCACGGTTGCAGAAATTGCGGCGCCTTGCTTAACCAGTTCCCACTGAACAATATGGCTATTTGAAATAACCGGAAAATTTGCCCTGGTAAGATTAAAACCCTGGGAGTTGAGGAGTGCCAGGAGACGACCCGGTTTTTCAGTATCGATGTAATTTGCCTTATCCAAGTCAGCGATGGACTTGGGATTGCCCAATTGTTTTAGATAACTTTTGGCAGCGTAGAGATGGCCCCGGACACTGCATAGCCTTTTTGCAATCAAGTCCAGTTGTGTTGGGCGAAAACTCCGAATGGCAATATCAGCCTCTCTTCGGTTGAGATCACGTTCAGCGTTGGTTGCATTGATTTCGATCTCAATACCGGGCTCCACCTCGCGTAGCCTTTTAATCATCGGAGGCAGCATGAACGCGGAAAGCAGCTCAGAGGCTGTAATACTTACCTCACCCTCGATGCCATCTGATTTACCCGTTACCGACAAAGAGAACTGATTCGCAGCGTCGCCCATGAGGCGAACATGTTCCAGCAATTTAACTCCATTGGGTGTTAGCTCCAGACCCCGCCCACGCCTGGTAAACAACTTGAACCCAATCTCTTCCTCCAAGGCCGCTACCTGTCGTCCGAGCGTTGGCTGGTTCATTCCCATAGCACGAGCTGCCGCAGCCAGGGAACCTTCCTCGGCAGTAACCAAAAATGCTCGCGCCCGGTTCCAATCAAATGTTATTGATCGCCAATCCATACGTTTATGTATATCTGTAGTGTGTTTTTGATTGTATTACTCTTATTTGTGTATTGATAGTATTTGCACCTAGAAATCACTTACAGGTTTTAACGAGATGAAAATACCAACCCTTCTGCTATTGGCAGCGACGCTATCACTCGGTGGATGCGCGAGCCTGATTCAATCTGCCTCAGTCTCCGAGGCATATAAACACTACGAGCTTCAAAAATATGAACGCACACTGGAGCTGATCATTCAGGCAGAAAACGCCGATACCATGTCGGACGAGATGAAAGCGGAACTGACGTACTTAAAGGCACAGACTTACGAGAGATTGGGTCTTTATGAGACCGCTCAGACTCTTTACGAATACCTGGCGAAGGAACATGGCAAAACCCAATATGGCTACCTTGCTGTCAAGAAATTGAATGCGAGGTAATCAGCTTCAATTAGCCGATTTTTAGTTAAATTTTACCTGAAATTTTACACATGAAAGACATCATCGTTTGGGCAATACATACCCCCGCAGGAACGCTTGCATTGGTAACAGCTGTCGTTGCCATGTGCGCCAAGAAAGGCAGTGCACTTCACAGGAAAGCAGGTTCCTGTTTTACCGCGTCCATGATGGTCATGCTGGTTTCGGGTATTGCAGCCGCTTACCTCAAAGATTCCATCGATGACATGTTGTTAGGTGCAATAGTGTTGTATACCTTGTTTACCGCCTGGTTAGCCGTACACCATAAAAAGAATGAAACTGGTGTCCTGGAAGGAATTGCCTTGGTATGGGTTGTCGGTTTCACCATTACTGCATTTTCTATCAGTACGGGTTGGCGCGAGGCAGATGTGCCGCCCCTGGCCTATCTAATCTGGGGTGGTTTCGCGATTCTCTGCGCACTGGGGGACATCCGTAACCTTTACCAGTCAGGGCTTTCTGGCACTCAACGCATAATCAGGCATGTCTGGCGCATTGGATTTTCGTTAGTGTGGGCAGCCTTGGCATTCACCGATAAGATAGTGAAACTGCTTGGGGCTAATCTCAAGAGTATGCAGGAGGAACAGTTGATGCTAATCGTGGCTGTGCCAACACTGCTTATCCTTACTACCATTGTTTACTGGATAACAAGAATCCTGTTCTTTTCCGGAGAGCGATTTTCTGGTTACAAGGCCAACTATGAAAAACATTGAATATACAAGTCTTCGAGAAATAGATCGAATGGAGCTATTAAAGGTATTGAATAAGAAAAAAATCCGAGAACACTTGGTTTCACATGACGAGTTTGACGAAGCCTCGTTGGAAAAGTGGATTATCGAGAAAACCAAAGTAGATTCATGTAAGGGATGCGTAGTAAAGGGCGTTAAAGTCGATGCCTACGTGGCAGGTTGGTGCGGAATTCAATTCGAAAATGGAACTTTTGAGCTTGCGATAATACTGGATGAAGAGTATTGGGGCATAGGTATTAGTGTTTTCAAAGATACAATGAAATGGGCATATGAACTTGGACATAGTCAGATCGTTTTGCATTTGTTCAACACCCGTCCAGAGTACAAATTTCTCCGAAAAATGGCATCACGGATTTATGAGAGCACTATGTTTGGTCAGAAATATATAAGTTATGAGTTACGTGTACCACGTACCTAAAAGGAAGTTCAAATTGACGCTGGGTGGTGCGGTTTACCTGGGTGTTATCGAAGATCGGCTGTGTGTCATTCTCGGAAGCTGATTCTGAAAATTTGGGCGTCTTCTTTCGGGTAGCATCAGCTTATCTGAGGTTTTGAAATACTTGCCACATAACGACCAAGCTAACCCGCCGGGCGCAAAGCGCACGGTCGGGTTGAGCGCCGAGTTATGCGTTTCGTTCTATTACGTGAAGATTGAAACCTTCGCTTTTATTAGGCTCCTCAAAGTATTTTGTGACTTGATAAAACACAGCTTCCGTGTCAAAGGCTGCTTTTTCAGGTTGTTTAGTGCGTCTTTGTTCGATTTGCTTCAAACAAAGCTCATTACTCACTTTGAGATAAATAAGTTCATGCTGAACGTTGGCTTCTGATACCAACTCTTTGAACCATTTGCGCTGATTCATTGTGTTTGCTGGAAAGTCCATGACTACATTGGTTCCCGTTTCCAGAATGTTTTTAACGTGAGCCTTGATCAATGGCTTTAACTGACCTGAAAATTTGATGTAATCCTCAAAGGAGGTAATTTGACTGGGATAAAGTGATGACAACCACTCGTCTTCAGAAAGTAGCACGGCATTGCGCTCTTGAGCGACGTGTTTTGATTGAGTTGATTTTCCTGCACCCATTTTCCCGCAGAAAAATATTAGCGCTCCTCGCTGCTTCATTTATGCTCCTTTTACGCATGACGCCAAGATAAACCGCCGTGAGTGAAGCATAAGGTCGGGTTGAGCGCCTTGTTAGGCGGCGAGTGGTTCCAATCCTACCAATTAAGGTTCGTCGACGGGTTCTTGGTCAAATCGCCGCATTAAATCGACAAGCTCCTCGCGAGTTGGACGCCGTTTCTCCCGAGTAAGCTCCGCCATTCCTTCAAAGTAGCCCTCGCGGCGATCTGCCGGGCAAAACATAAGTAACGTCAGTTCTGGATAATTATCCTGTGATAGGCTGTGTCTCCAGTAAGC
>CAZGON010000140.1:10147-10304 GCA_964527085.1 uncultured Candidatus Competibacteraceae bacterium | reverse complement strand
GGTGGATAACGCCTTTAAAGTCATGTCCTAACCATATGCTCAATTGCTATACCTGCTGTCATCCGGCCCTGTCGCCGGACGCCCAGGTGGCGCTCACTCTGCGTGAGGTATGTGGCTTGACCACAGAAGAGATTGCGCACGCCTTTTTAACGGCGCC
>CAZGON010000140.1:0-10137 GCA_964527085.1 uncultured Candidatus Competibacteraceae bacterium | reverse complement strand
ACGCGCTAAGGCAAAGATCCGCGCCGCGCGTATTCCCTATCAGACGCCGACGCAGGCCGAGCTGGCAGACCGATTGGATAATGTGCTAAGAGTCATCTATCTGGTGTTCAACGAAGGCTACTCCGCATCGTCGGGCGGATCACTGACGCGATTCGATCTCTCCGGCGAGGCAATTCGCTTAGGCAGGTTGCTCATGGAATTGCTGCCTGAGCCCGAGGTGCTAGGGCTGCTGGCGTTAATGCTACTGCACGAATCGCGGCGCACCGCGCGTACTTCTTCCACGGGTGAACTGATCCTATTGGACGAACAGGACCGTTCCCTGTGGAACCGGGAACAGATTGTAGAAGGCGCGGCACTGGTGGAGCGAACCCTGCTGTCGCACCGATTTGGGCCGTACACCCTGCAGGCGGCGATTGCAGCGGTACATGCCGAGGCACCCAGCGCAGCAGCCACTGACTGGGCGCAGATCGTTGGATTGTACGACGTGTTGCTGCGGGTCGAACCATCGCCCGTGGTCGAGCTAAACCGGGCGGTAGCAGTCGCTATGCACGACGGCCCTTTGGCGGGACTTTTATTGATCGATAACATCTTGGAAAGCGGCGACCTAACGGATTATCATCTGGCCTACGGAGCGCGGGCGGAATTATGCCGACGACTCGGGCGAACGGAAGAAGCCCAAGCCGCTTACCAACAAGCCATTGCGCTCACCTCTCAAGAACCGGAGCGACGCTTTCTGGAGCGGCGCATGGGCGAACTATAAGTCTAATAATCCCGTTTAAGACTTAGGCACAAAGGACTTGCGTAGCTCGTGAAAGAGGTGTCGACGGCCTGGACAGCCGTCGTCAAGCCTACATGGAAGTATGCGACGCACGGCGTCCTCTGGAACGAGCTGGGTAAGTTCTGCCGTTGTCGATTTTGAACTTTGCCAAACGACTATGTCATGTCTACACCCGTTTTACGACGATCTGGAGTAAGCCATGAAATACCTATGCCTGATTTACAGCGAGGAAGAAAAGCTGCATACGCTGCCCGAGAGTCCTAAGGATGGCGAATGTATGGCCTACGCGGAGACGCTCTACAACAGCGGACATTTAATTGCCGGGGAAGCCCTAGAATCGGTTTATACCGCCACCACCGTGCGGGTGCGCAACGGCAAATTGTCCGTCACCGACGGCCCCTTTGCCGAAACCAAAGAACAACTGGCCGGGTTTTATCTCATTGATGCCAGAGACTTAAACGAAGCCATCCAGGTGGCTGCAAAGATCCCACCAGCGCGGGTGGGTAGCGTTGAGGTGCGGCCCATTCGGGAATTATCCACAAGCTAATACTCACCAGAGGAGACATTCCATGTACCCTATATGCATCACATCTATGGCGCTAGTACTCTCCGGCGACACTTCGGCAAGCGGGTTGACCGTGCTCGCCAAGCACATCAAAGATGGGCAAACAAATCCACATGGCCCACGATAAGCCGCGATTGCGAAGCGGCTATAGCGTGCCGCCGCCGCACTAACCAACTGTCAGCCCGTGCCGCTGAAACCGGTTCCTGTTGTTTCGCGGCTTCCACATAACCTGCTGCTAACGCTAGCTGGAGTGCCTTCGCATCGGCTCCAAGCTGCCAATTACTAGATAGGGTATAAACCTGGTAACCATAACGTTCGAAGCAAGTCACAGTGTAGCTTGCCCCTTCAGGACCAAGGGCCGGTCCAAAACCTTTGTCGGTCCGTTGATGCGTATTGACTGCCTGACGTACCCATTCATCATTGTCATCTGCCGGGTCCCAGCGGATCGTGCCGTTATAGGTCAGCGCTACATAAAAGGCAGCACCTACCCTCTGGCAATAGGAAGCTATGTTATCTATCCAAGCACTGGAGACTAAATCTAGGAAGGCCGAGGCGGTAACCAAGTTGGGTTTTTGTGGGCATTGTTCAAGCCCATCACGCAGGTCGAGAGGGTAATTTGTCAAAGAGCAGTGACAGTCGTCTCCTTGAATAGACAGATTATCGCGGGCCTGGCTGATTTGTAAGCCAGTCTCGTTTGCCCATTGCGCCATCCGAGGTTGTATATGGTCGAGCAAATTATAATCCTTATCGATCAATAACCAATGCTGCCGACCTTTGAGTTTCGGTAGCAAATAGCGAACATTAGACCCCGTCCCGGTACCTAAATCGAGAATAGTCAGTTCATCGAAGGTTTTCCGCCAGGCAATCAGACGCTCCGTCAATGACGCATCTCGGGAACTTTGGTCGAGGGGCTCGCGCAACGTTAGCCAATCCGTTGAAAAATCACCCATGTTTAGTGAACCTGTCGTAATTGGTCAGCAAAGTGCTGGCTAGCTATACCCCAACTGGGAAGCTGTTGACGCGCTTGGCGGGCCGCCATCGCGAGCTGCTGGCGTAGTTCAGCATCATCCAGTACTCGCCGCAGCACCTCTGTCAATTGCGTCTTATCACCCGGTGGTACCAATAAGGCAGCATCCGCAGGCACTGTGTCTGGAATAGCGCCTGCGGTGGTGCTGACAATGGGTAGCCCACGAGCGAGGGCTTCCGCCAACGCCATGCCATAACCTTCATAGTAGGACGGCAGGACAAAAAGATCGGCATGGTGATAGTAGTTATTCAGCGTTTCGCCTTCGGCTTCGCCCAACAGCGCAATGCAGGAGTCTAGTTTATACGCTGCAATACGCGCTCGCACAGCGACAACCGTAGTCAGACTGCGTGTCAGACTGCCCACACAGAGCAGTTGCCAGGGTCGGTCGCGTAAGTTGCCAAGGGCATCCACTAAGTCAGCATGACCTTTGCGCGGTGTGATGGTGGCGACACACAGCAATACGGGTGCTTTAGAGGCGGAGCCTACCGCTAGCGGCGCTGGATCTGTACCCGGCAGCACGACGCCGATGCACTCTTCAGGGACGCCATAATCGGCCAAGGCCCGCGCCGTGTTCGGACTGGTCACGATGATTCGGGCGACGGCGGCTAACGCATCCCGTTCATTGTCAAATAAGCGTTTTTGTTCGTTGCGAGTCAAGCCGGTTTCTAGCGCCAACGGATGGTGAACCAGAGCAAACAACCGCAGTCTTTGGGCATGGGCCATCACCAACTGCGGCATACCCCCTAAAGCAAGTCCGTCGATGACCACCCGCGCACCCTCAGGGATAGCGTTAAACTGGGCGGTGGCCTGGGCTAAAGCGTGTTCATCGGGGTTGGGAAAACTGGTTGCCAGGTTATGTACTTGCACATCCCAGCCCTGTTGGCGTAACCCTTCTACAATACGGGCATCGTAGAGATAACCACCGGTGAGGGTTGCTAGATCCCCGCTCACCATAAAATGTAAACGCGCCACGGCTAGTCCCTGCTCAAGGTATTCTGGTAGGACGCCCAGGCAATATGAGACTCTCTTAAAGTAACTTTCAGAGAGGTCAGCCCTTGCGTACCGGGTCCTAAGTCACCCTCCGCAATGGAATCTGCAAGACATTCAAAAATGACCCGGGCCATGTATTCGGTGGTGGTGTTTTGTCCGGTTAAAGCAGGCTCGTCGTCTAGGTTACGGTAATTGAAGTCAGCCAAGGTATTTTTTAGCAATTGACTCAGTCGGCCGATATCTGTAACAACACCATCTTTATCAAGTTCTTCTCGATAAAGCTCGATATCTACCACAAAAGTGGCGCCATGGAGATTTTGAGCAGGCCCAAAAGTTTCGCCGGTAAAACTATGGGCGATCATAAAATGATCTCGCACACCAACGCTATACATAGATAACTCCTGATGAGTATTAGTAGATCACCCGATGACACAAAACACCGCTCGATGACGCTGCAAGGGCCACCATCGTCTGGGGTAGCTCCAAAAACGAACTTTCGCCGCTGATCAATATATCTAGTACAGGATCAGACAGTAAAGATAAGGCTAATTCTAAACGTCGCCGATAGGTCCAACGATGACGTTGCCCTAGCGCCACCTGCCCCACCTGAGACGAGCGGAGCATCAGCCGTTTGGAATGAAAGGCCTCGCCCAGGGGGAGACTCACCGGTTGATCACCAAACCAACTCATTTCAAGCACCATGGCGTCGGCAGCCGCGGCATTTAAAGCAGTCACAAGACCCGCTGGGTTGCCGCTGGCGTGGATAACTAAATCTGCATCCCCTTGCAGGTCATCGGGTGTATTAAAGGTAATTCCAAGGGCAGTCGCAACCGTTGCTTTGGTAGTGTCCACATCAATTATTTGCACTTGACAACCCGGCAACCGCGCCGCCAAATAGGCTACTAGACAACCCACCGTCCCAGCGCCAATGACAACAATACGATCGCCAAGACGGGGGGTTGCGTCCCACAAACCATTAATGGCCGTTTCCATATTGGCGGCCAATATAGCACGGGCAGGTGGCAAAGTTGTGGGAACAGGCAAAACGGCATCGGCAGGTACTATATAGACGCTTTGATGGGGATAAAGACAAAACACACAACATCCAATGAAGGATTGGCAACCTTCTTCCACCACGCCAACATTACTGTAGCCATATTTGACAGGCGCTGGAAAATCTCCCTCCTGAAAGGGCGCCCGCATAAGCTGGTATTGGTTAACCGGTACGGCACCCTGAAACACCAAGTTTTCCGTGCCGCGACTGATACCGCTGTAAAGGGTGCGAACCCGCACCTGTCCAGAACCCGGTGCATTAAGAGAGTGAGAACGGATCTCGCTTACACCGGGTTCCGTAATCCAAAAGGCTTGTGCTTCGTGTTGCTTCATTGAACCTCTACTCGGTCATGGAAATCTATACTTATCATTCTTTTCATATTCGCGGTTTACCAGAACATGCTTTTTAAACATCCAAAATTTTTTCCCGTTTATCAGGTTGGCTGGTCAGATCTTGCGTTAAACACCTTTCTGACAACCTCGATTGGATTTAGTCTTGTCTGCGTTGTTGCCTTAATAAGTCAACAAATCCTTGATCTTTCTATGGGGTTTGTTATCCAAACCACGGGTACATTTGCGGCCATTGGAATTTTGCTTTTTTTTGGACTTTATCGCCACCTTCCGCAGCGGCGTTTTGGCGCCGCCAATAGCGTTACCTTAGTGCGGGCTGGGTTAATTGCTTTGTTGGCTGGTCTTATCGGCTACACCCAAGGGGATTTAGTTAACAGCTGGGGACCAAGTGTGATTGCGCTGATCGCTTTGCTTTTGGACGGTCTCGATGGTTGGCTGGCGCGCCGGGAGAACATCGCAAGTCCTTTCGGCGCTCGTTTCGACATGGAAATGGACGCCTTGTTTACTCTAGTCTTAGCAATGCTGGTTTTCCAAGGGGGTAAAGTGAATGCTTGGGTGCTGTTATTGGGCGCCATGCGGTACTTATTTGCCAGCGCTGGTCTTATACTGCCTTGGCTGCGCAGACCCTTACCGGCCATGAAATGGCGTCAGACTGTATGCGTGATTCAAGTGTCCGTGCTGATTGCGTGCCTTGCCCCAAGCGTTGGCCCAGGTTTCGCTAATGGTCTTACAACAATAGCGCTGTTGCTGGTTATTGTTTCTTTCGCGAAAGATACTGTTTGGCTAAAACGTAAGCCCAAGTATCAGGAGTTTAGCAATGATTATTAATTATAAATTATCTCTGTTTCTAATCAGTATGGGGTTATTATTTACCACCCATAGAACGGTATTGGCTGAACCCCAAAACTATATTATCGATCCGGAGCATTTGAGCGTTGGGTTTTTAGTGACCCATGTGGGTTATGCGAAAACCCTCGGTCTTTTTCGCGATGCCCATGGCGAATTTACCTTTGATGAAACCACCGGTAAGTTGTCTGATCTGCGGGTAGTGGTGGACACCAATAGCGTGTTTACTAACCATGATAAGCGGGATGAACATCTGCGCGGCGAGGATTTTTTAAATACTGAAAAATTTCCAGAAATGGTTTTTACGGCTAAAGATGCGGAACGCACGGGTGAAAACACCTTTCAAGTCGCCGGTGATCTGACATTGCTGGGTGAAACCAAACCCTTGACTCTGGATGTTACCTGGAATAAGAGCGCCACCTATCCGTTTAGACCTGGCGTTTTCATCTTTAAACCTTATGTATTAGGCGCTTCGGCACGAGGCACTTTACGGCGGAGTGATTATGGCATGACCTATGCGGTAGCCGATGGTTTGGTGGGCAATGACGTGGAACTACTGATCGAGTTTGAAGCAAGACGAGATTGATCCGCTAAAACTAAAAAATTTTGCAGCTTTAAAAACAGCAGAAGATGCGCCAAGGCGCATCTTCTGCTGCTTATCCTGGTAAGACTTACGAGGGTAAACGCCAGCGGCTAAGGGAGCGCCAAAGATTGGCCAGCAACAGTTCCCGTAGTAAGGTAAATTCTCTAGGGAGTCGGTAATACATTTGCACGAATAATTCTTCGTGAGAAAGCAGCTCTTTGATCCAGGATTCGCGATCCACCGACATTAACTCTTGATAACGCTCTTTCGAATACTCTAGGCCATTCCAGTCGATGTCTTCATAAGCAGGCATCCATCCCAGCGGGCTTTCAATACCCCCAGCACGTCCATGGGTACGATCAATAACCCATTCTAGAACCCGCATATTCTCGCCAAAACCGGGCCACAAGAACTTACCGTTCTCGTCTTTACGGAACCAGTTTACGCAGAAAACCCGAGGCGGATTAAAAAGACGATGCCCCACCGTTAACCAATGACCAAAATAATCAGCGATGTTATATCCGCAGAAGGGCAGCATGGCCATGGGATCCCGACGCACTTTACCTTGGGCGCCGACAGCAGCAGCGGTGGTTTCAGAACCCATAGTAGCGCCCAGATAGACACCATGTGCCCAATTGGTTGCTTGCACCACTAAGGGAACCGTGGTGCTACGACGACCGCCAAAGATAAACGCGCTGATGGGCACACCGTTGGGATTTTCCCAGTTCGTGTCGATGGAAGGACATTGCGAGGCTGGCGCCGTGAAGCGGGAATTGGCATGAGCAGCCGGGCGGCCACTGTCGGGTGTCCAACGTTCGCCCCGCCAATCGGTCAATTCGGGAGGTGGTGTGTCAGTGAGATCCTCCCACCAAACGTCACCGTCCGGCGTCTCCGCCACGTTGGTATAAATACAATTGGCGTGCAGGGTGGCCAGCGCATTGGGATTAGATTTTTCCGAGGTACCAGGCGCCACGCCAAAGAAACCAGCTTCCGGGTTGATGGCATAAAGCCTACCGTCGGGACCGGGTTTGATCCAAGCGATATCATCGCCGACTGTGGTAACTTTCCAGCCATCAAAGGCTTTTGGCGGAATAAGCATAGCGAAGTTAGTTTTGCCGCAAGCGCTAGGAAAGGCCGCCGCTACGTAAGTTTTTTCACCCTTTGGAGACTCGACCCCAAGAATTAGCATATGTTCAGCGAGCCAACCTTCATAACGACTCATGCTCGAGGCGAGTCGTAGGGCAAAACACTTTTTGCCTAACAAGGCATTACCACCATAGCCGCTACCAAATGACCAGATAGATTTATCTTCTGGAAAATGAACGATGTACTTTTCTTTGTTGCAGGGCCACGGCACATCTTTCTCGCCAGAGGATAACGGCACCCCCACTGAATGCAGACACTCCACGAAGTCGCTGTCTTCAGCGAGGAGATCCATGGCTGGGCGACCCATGCGGGTCATAATCCGCATGTTGACAGCCACGTAGGGGGAGTCGCTAATCTCCACGCCAATTTGCGAAATGGGTGAACCTAACGGTCCCATGCTGAAGGGAATCACATACATGGTACGGCCACGCATGCAGCCATCAAACAGTTTGTTTAACTTGGCCTTCATCTCAACCGGGTTCATCCAATTATTGGTGGGTCCGGCGTCATGTCTATGCAAGCTGCAAATAAAGGTGCGGTCTTCTACCCGAGCCACGTCGCTGGGATCCGATAAAGCTAAGTAGCTATTGGGGCGTTTTTCTTCATTGAGTTTCTTAAGAGTACCTGTTTCCACCATTTCGCCACAAAGTCGATCATACTCTTCCTGAGAACCGTCACACCAATAAATAACCTCTGGTTTTGTCAATGCGGCAACTTGCGCCACCCACTCTCGCAGCCTCTTGTTCTTGACATAGGCCGGAAAAACCGGTTCTACCTTTTCAAATTGGGTTACGTTTGCTTGATACGACATAGGCTTCACTCCGGCTTAGATTAAAAAAACCTGGAACTTCACATCCCTACGAAGTGCCGTGGATATACTACGATGCGGACAAATGACCCGGTTCAGTCAGGCATATCCGCGATTATTTTGGAACCGGCCACCGTTGCGGTCCAGTTGACAAAAAGCGAGTTATTATAGCCTGTCTAGCAGGAGTCCGTATACGTTGACTGATGTTTACTCAAAAAAATCAACTTATTAACTCCCTATAAGATCTTTTACATTGACGATGAAACCCTATATATCGAAGCATCGAAGCGGGTTTTGGTGAAATCAGTGGCCGTTACCTGGGGCTTTAATTCAGAAAGAATACTCACCCAATATGCTTCGGATTATTTAGCCCGATCACCCAGGGATCTCGTAAAAATTGCTGATATTAGCTAACCAAGCGGGTACGTGAAAGTGCTAGCTTTCGCTACGTCAGGCCCGCTCAAAGGGAAAAGCGATCACATCCTGGAGCGCGGATTTACCGGCCATAATCATAAGCAATCGATCCAATCCTAAAGCTACCCCTGCACAATCCGGCAACCCGCTTTTTAGGGCTGTGAGAAAACGTTTATCTATCGGTAAGATAGGTAAATCTTGAGCCACACGGTGGCGGTTATTTTCTTGCAACCGACAACACTGCTCGTCAGCATCCGTCAATTCATGAAACCCATTGGCCAGTTCGATACCTTGCGCATACAATTCAAAGCGCTCTGCGACAGGTGGATTGCCAGTACGCAACTTTGCTAAAGCGGCTTGGGCGACTGGATAGTCATAGATAAAGGTTAACCGTTTATGCCCTAGGTGCGGTTCAATACAGTGGCTTAGCAATAAATCCAACCAGGGATTCGGGTCGTCCATGGGCATGCCGGGGGGAGGATGTAAATTCTGCGCCTTTATACAGGTCAAGAGTTCCGCGACACTGGCTCCATATGGATCTAACCCCAAGTAATATTGAAAAATATCACCATAGCTAAGCCGTTCGACAGGCTCGCTAAGAATTTCCTTGCCCAACAGAACTGTCACCAATTCTGCGACCTCATCCATCAACTGGTGATGGTCAAATCCAATCCGATACCATTCTAAAAGGGTAAATTCTGGATTATGGTAACGTCCTGATTCACCGTTACGAAATACCTTTGCGATTTGATAAATACTGCCACTGCCAGCAGCGAGCAGACGCTTCATGGGGAGTTCCGGCGAGGTGTGTAAATATAACTTCTGATCGTTGCCTAAGCCGGGCTTTTGATAAGCAGTAACAAACGTTTCCAGATGCGGATCGGCATTGGCTGCCGACGAAAGTATCGGTGTGTCCACTTCCAACACAGCGCGGGCGGAAAAAAAATCCCGTATCTGCGTCAATAAACGCACCCGCAGTTTGATGCTATCCAGCGTTGCGCTGGGTAACCAGTCATCCATTCTGTGTTATCAGTCTATTCCTTAGCCCGAGAAACATAACTACCGGTGCGGGTATCGACTTTTATAACCTCATCAGTTTGTACAAACAGCGGTACCCGGACCACGGCGCCTGTTTCCAGCGTAGCTGGCTTAGTGCCGCCACCCGAGGTATCTCCCTTAACCCCAGGATCGGTTTCCGTGATGGCCATGGTGACAAAATTCGGTGGCGTCACGGTCAACGGCGCACCGTTCCACAAGGTTAATTGACATACATCCTGTTCCTTGAGCCACTTAGCATTATCCCCTACTGCATTGGCGTCAGCGCCAATTTGTTCAAACGAGGTCTGATCCATAAAATACCAGAAGTCGCCATCAGTATAGAGATACTGCATAGCCACTTCCACCACATCGGCAGCCTCGACACTGTCACCGGATCTAAAGGTCCGTTCCACAACCCGGTTAGTTTTTAGATTGCGCACTTTGACTCGGCTAAAGGCTTGCCCTTTACCCGGCTTTACAAATTCGTTTTCAACAATGACATAAGGATCTCCATCTAACATGATCCTTAGCCCACTTT
>CAZGON010000139.1:2056-10343 GCA_964527085.1 uncultured Candidatus Competibacteraceae bacterium | reverse complement strand
GCGGTGTCTACCTCACCGCAAGCGTTATATGGCTCAATTGATGACACGCCCTAGCTGAAACACAAATTCAATCGCAAGCTGTTTTTTTTCAAGATCTCCGGAACATATGCTTGCAAAACTTCCCAATGAACCGCTTATGTGCACAAAGAAGAAAAAAAGAATAAATAAATTTCTACTATACTGGGCGAAGTACCCCAAGCCCCCGGCATAGAACAGATCCCCCAAAATGTCCTCCCGGGTCAAGGTGGTGATCAAGGTCTCATCCATCCGCTCGGCCCAATATGACGCATTAAAGGCAGTCAACAAAAAGCTGGTCATCCTGTACTGGGATATCGGGCAGATGATTGTGGAGCGTCAGGAAAAGGCCGGATGGGGCAAGGCAGTCGTGCAACAACTCGCTGCTGATCTTCGGAGGGAATTCCCTAGTATGGGTGGTTTCTCAGCCTCCAACCTCTGGCGGATGAAGGTTTTTTCGAAGCGTACACTGGTTTGGAAAAACTCGCACCCCTGGTGCGAGAAATTGGTTGGAGCCATAACCTCGCTATCTTGAAGCGCTGCAAGGAGCCCTTGGAGCAGGAATTCTATCTGCGCATGACCCGCAAGTTCGGCTGGTCTAAAAATGTGTTGATTCATCAGATCGACAACCAGAGTTACGAAAAATCGTTGCTCGGCTAGACCAATTTCGATCAGGCGCTGACGCCGGAGCTGTGCGCCCAGGCCAAACTGGCGATAAAAGACGAATACACATTCGATTTTCTAAAGTTGGACGATGAGCACAGCGAACGGGAACTGGAGCGGGCGCTGATCACGAAGATCGAGGAATTTCTTAGGGCTATGGGCGGCATGTTCGCCTTTATGGGCAGCCAATATCGCCTGGAGGTGAATGATGATGAATATTTCATTGACCTACTGCTTTTTCACCGGCGTTTCAAAGCGTTGGTGGCCATCGAGCTGAAGATCGGTAAATTTATACCGGAGTTCATCGGCAAGATGCAGTTCTACCTTACGGCTCTAGACCGACACGTTCGTCAGGAAGATGAGAATCCCTCCATCGGCATCATACTTTGTAAAGAGAAGAACCGCACGGTGGTAGAATACGCCCTGCACGACGCTCGCAAACCTATCGGCGTGGCGACCTATGAAATTACCAAGACTTTACCCAAGGCGCTAAAAGGCCAACTGCCGTCGCCGAAGGAAATCACCGATTTGCTGGGGGACCTATGAAACCGGCTGACACTAGCGAAAAGGGCCTTGAATCGCTTATCTTCTCCCTAATAGCACACTTTGTTCAACGGCGCGGTAAAAATGTCTCGGCCGTCGCGGTGACCAATAAGAATCCGCGCATCGCCTAGGCGCTATTGACCCACAAGACAACCTATCAGGCGAGCGCGGTATGAACAACACACGCCACCCCTCGTTCACTCAACCGTTAACCAGATAGCTCATTGAAGTGGTGTGGATAAAGTTCAAGTGATGACCTAAAAGGTAGCACCTGCATTCCTTAAGAGCCTGCTGGGGTCTCGGGCCTATAAGAGACCAAAGACTTCAAGGAGGCTGGGAGTGTGCGGATTCCATCAGGGCCAGAGGCATTAAGAAGTCTCATCCCAAGGCCGGATAGTTGGGCGCAATATTCTTTTCGTCAGCAACGAACTTTTTTCTTGCAGTGCGGGGCGGACCATACATGACCCCATTTTCGACCCCGTTGCAGCTTGATCCTGTTGCATTATCGTTAGGCACAATGCCCACCCTTTCCTAATAGCCTGCTGGATAATTTGGAGCATGTTGACATGTGTGATAGTGTGTGTGAGTATGCACACATGGCTACGAATTTATCCATAGAACCTGAGCTCCTAAAAAAAGCCCTAGAAGTGAGTGGGGAGAAAACAAAAAAGGCTGCAGTTACTCAAGCATTGATTGAGTACATAGCCAAACGGGAGCGTTTGCGTATAAAAGAGCTTTTTGGTCAGCTTGAGTGGGATCAAGACTACGATTACAAGAAGGACCGCTCTCGATAGTGGATATTCTTGTAGATACAAGTGTTTGGTCACTGGCGTTTCGTCGAGACGCCCCTGTAAAGACTTCCTATATTAAGTTGCTCACCAAAGCCTTGGACGGCAATACCGAGGTCTACGTGACTGGCATCGTGTTGCAGGAGTTGCTGCAAGGATTCTTAGGGCCGAAGGCACAGCAATCCATAGTCGACCACTTTGCATCTTTGCCGGTTCTTGTTCCCCATATCTCCGATCATATCGATGCAGCAAGCTTGCGAAACCGATGCAGGCGCAAGGGGATTCAGGTAGGGACGATTGACGCACTAATTGCTCAGCTGTCAATCAGGTACGAACTGGCGTTACTGACGGCTGATGAAGATTTCGTGCACATCTCAAAAATCGTAAAACTCAATTTGGCGCAATAGCTCACTGCACAGACGAAGATATCCGTGGCGACACAGGCATAAGAGGGGATGGCCGGTCTGATAAGTCAGTGACAGCTCTTCACCCAGTTGCAGGCTTTAACCTTGTTTAATCACCGCGCCGTTGAGGCGCAGTTCGGATATCACCCGGATCAGATAGGCGGGGATGCTGTGCGGGAGTTGACTAATATCGGTGATCTCGCTAGGTGTGGAGTGCAGTCAAGGCTTGTCGCCAGGCTCCCTTTGTCGTTTGGCTTTGCGCTCCTTATGGGTTTCCACAAAAAACATCACTATACAAAAGATATTGCCGGCCACAAAGAGGCCGCAGAACAAGACGAGTCTCTTAATAAGAGCTCCCAAAAAGCGCGGGTCATCAGGTAGGATAGCGTGAATACAGTCACCATGCGGAAAAGGATATCGAGAGGTACATAGACCCTCTGGTCCATGGACATCCCACCATACAAAATAACCGAAGAAAAAAGCCACAAGAAGGTAGAAGAAGCTATTAAGGTATCGGGTGCGAACTGTCATTGTGAATAGCCAAAATGATGATATTGTTTAACTGAATTAGGGTAAAGTGATAGTGCATAGTTTCGAGTTTTTTGCCCTTTGAACCATGGCAGGTAAAACAACGAGATTCATGACTTATGAAATAAGATACCCAACAATCCAGCCAGCCAAAAATGCTGATGTTGCTACAATTACTGCGAGTGTGGTAGCGGCTAAGACAACCCCCGCAATACCCACACCAATCAGCGCAGTGACGACAGGATCTTTACAATTTGCTGCCACATCTGCCAAATTCGCCAACAACCTCACCAAATCGGCGAACATGCCGATTCTAACGAAAGCCTTAGATATTGTTTTAATCGTACTTAGTACCGCTGCCTTACCCGCGCCCTCCATAAGAAGCAATTTCAGATCGAGGGCGAGCGCCTGATAGGTCACCAATTCTTTATACCCATGGCTCACTCGTTAAATCTTCGGCTACACATAACAAAATGTTTTCCAGCCTTTTCAGTGCTTTTAGTTTCCATGCCTATTGTTAACTTATTTTAAATCCCACACCTCCCCATTCTTTTAAAAATCTCAAGCAATCCGACTCATTAGAACACCTGCTTTTAGCCTTTTTTATAAGATTCGAAATATGTATATAATAAAAGTAATTAGCAAACAGTGGTACAGAGATATAAGCAATAGATGAGTATAAATAGAGAAGAATTAAAGTAGTGTCGTTACTCTTATCGGAGATGACTCCCAACAAAAATCCGGAACTCCAATAAAGAATTACGTATATCGGTGTTTTTCTGTAAAGAAACCAAAAAGCAGAGAAAAAAAACGCACTCCAATTCCAACTTATTCTGAAATATTTTTTTCGAGCATAAATCTTTTTAAATTCGTTAATATAATAATTTGTACTAACATCACCGATAGCGGTTTCAAAGTAAATAGTATTTTCATTAGTCACTTCAAGCATGTAAAGCCACTTACTTCTTATCATGACCAGCCACTATCTATCTCAAAGTTAATAAGGTAATGCTTGGTTTAAACTACATAAAGTACACATTAGATCCCTTGAAAAAGTATTCATACATTCTCAAAAATTTGGCATGAGCTCTATGAAAACCTGCATCAACTTTCTCCTGATCAATTTCGTTGTGCCTATAGGATAGCGCCGCAGCCCTTTAAAGCCATGCTTGAAGCACTGCAGGCAACGGAAGCCCAAAGTTATCCAGCCTCATATACTTAAATATCATTGATTTTGGGAGTATCATCAAAATCTTTGCTTTAGTTTTTGAACGTCATTTTTTGCAAATGTTGGTTATAAGCCAATCGTTTAGATCAAAGATTGTTGCTGAAACAGCTGCATAGAAAATGCTACTGACAACTTTAAGAACCGTGCTCAACACTGAAAATGCTATTAAATTAGTAGTCACATCTATATATTGTTGTTGGTTGCATGTTTTACTCGCTTGTTTTATTGATTGCACAAGAGAATACAAGGTATACAAAAACAACAAAAATATTACTCCGCTATAAAAGGAAGTTAACAATAGGACAGCACTTCCCGCTGTGAATGTCTGAAAGTGAAATTTTGAACTGAATGTCTGGGTCACCATAAAACGCCCAAGATCATTCTCCAGTCTCTTTTCAGAGACCGCCAAAAGAATGAATCGAAAGTGACTGACCAACGCTCAACATCCCAAGGCACCACTTAAGCACGCTCGTGAGTGTGGCTACGAGGTATCAGGGGCAAGCACGGTCGGCACATGACCGGTAGCGATGGCCTCCCAGAGGGTTTTCCAGTCGGGGATGAAATAATCGCTACACAACGCCCGCAGCCGTTCCCAGAGCGAGGTGTGGGAGCGAAAGTGCGCACGGGCGGCCTGAAACAGCCGACAGCCTGGTTCCTGGACTTGATCGACCAGGAAGGCGAGCATCATCAAAAAAGCAAAGTTAGTCGCCAAGTGGTGTTGGCCATGACCGTAGTTGTGCTCGCGGTGATAGCCTTGGTTTTTGAGCGTATTGAAGGTTTCATTTTCCACTTTCCAGCGAGCGCGGCCTCCTCGCATTAGGAGTTCGACCATCTGACGGGTCAGTTTACAATCGGTGATCCAGCTAAAGAGGCGTTGTTGATCGCCGTCGATTTCCCAATACCCAGGAAGTTAACCCGAAGATTGGGATGGGATTGATTTGTCCTGCGCAGTGGGGTATCACAGGGCGCACGTTCCACTCCATAGAGCGTTTGCAGATTGTGCCGGATGACGCCTTCGTTGTAGGCTTCGTCAAACTTGAGCAAAGACGGGTATTTTAGTCCAAACACCGCTAGTCCCGACATCAGCGCATCGGGCAGGGCGATAGCGTTGCGTGCGTGGCGATGCTCGGGCACCTTGTCAAAACAGTGGCGGATAGGGGTCAGTAAACCGAGGGCTGACAGCTGTTTGCGTAAACGCGCATCGGGGGCGGCCATCGCTGCACACCTTCAATCGTTGCTCTACACCCCTTAAGCATAGAAGGCTCTATCCCTTAGGAAAAGTCCTGATAGCTTTTGAAACTAACTCGTTAAAATTAAAAAACTATTTTTGAGGCCGGGAATTGCTGAGCTGTTAACATGCTCATGAAAGGCAATCGTAGCGTTCTTTTAAGCATTGTAGAGTTGATTATATCGTTTTTCGAAATTATCCATACTTTACGATTAACAATGTTGGGTCATTTTGGAAAATCACAGTAAGACGCCTAATGGTGAATTTTGCACCTTAAGGTAGGATTTCACACTCTCCTGCAACAAAGTCCCCCGGACCACTATTTTCTCTTTGCTTTGACGTACCCAGGCTGATAAACTGAAAAATATCAGTTTATTTTCTGTTGAGGTGGTTATGTTCACAATGGATTCCATACATCCCGTTTCTGATTTTAGCCGTAAGCCGGCCGAACATATTAAGCGACTCAAGGAAACCGGTAAGCCAGAAATATTGACCGTTAACGGCAAAGCCGAGGTGGTTGTACAGTCAGCCAAGGCTTACGAGAAGATGGTTGATTTGCTGGAGACGCTTGAGAAAATCGCACGGGCAACTAAAGCACACGATGAGGGACAAGGCGTTTCTACCGATGTGTTTTTCAGTGAGTTCGAGAAAAAGCACGGTTTGAAGCGTGACGCAGTATAGGATTGATATTGCCCCAGAGGTTGGCAGGGAGATAGAGGATATTTATCTCTACATTGCCGAGGATTCCCCATTTGATGCGGCCCGGTGGTATTTTGCCATTTACGACAAAATCCAGACGTTGAAGCAATTCCCGAACCGTTGCCCGCTTGCCTTTTAAGATCGTTTTTACGAGTACGAAATCAGAAATTTGATATAATGAACGGTGATCTTGGATGGGGGGGTTACGTTAGGAATTGTCGCTAAGCTCGCTTTGTCGTCTTGCGGTGCGCTCCTTATGGGTTTCCACAAAAAACATGACTGTACAAAAGATAGCGCCAGCAACAAAAACGCCACACATCAATTTTTTTGTCGATAGTTGTTTGCTGGCATTTGACAAAGTATGGAACGATTGGCTTGCTAACGTGGCGAAAACACGCTAAAAACGCTGCATGGCTGAAAACCTCATCAAGACCCCCGATTACCGTGACTTTATCGTCTCACTAAAACAGAAGGTGCAAGCTGCTCAGATCAAGGCAGCACGTTCGGTCAATACGCAACTGATAGCGCTTTACTGGGAGCTTGGCCGACTTATAACTGAGAAACAGCAGGCAAGCGGCTGGGGTGATGCAGTCATTGCGCAAATTGCTCAAGACCTCACCCGTGAGCTAGGAGGCACTAAGGGGTTTTCCCGTAGCAATCTGTACGCTATCAAGCAATGGTACGGCTTCTATGTCAGGCAGGATGAAAATGTCCAACAACTTGTTGGACAAATTCCCTGGGGCCATAATGCGCTGATTATCAACAAGATCAAAGAACCTCATAAAGCCCTTTGGTATGTCCGAAAGACACTGGAAAATAACTGGTCTCGCAATGTCCTAGGTTTGCAGATCGAAAACCAGCTCTATGAACGCCAAGCTGCAAAACCCTCCATTGATAATTTTTCCGAGCGCCTGCTTGCCCCGAACTCCGATCTGGCCCGAGAGACGTTGAAAGACCCTTATATTTTCGACTTTCTCAATTTAGGCGAAGAAGCCCATGAACGAGAAGTGGAGCAAGCCCTCATTGATCACATCGCTCGGTTTATGCTAGAGCTAGGTAAAGGATTTGCCTTCGTCGGCAAACAATACCACCTGGAGGTCGGGGGCGACGATTTCTATATCGATCTGCTTTTTTATCATTTGAAACTGCATTGTCATGTGGCCATCGAGTTGAAAAGCGGACCTTTCCGGCCTGAATATGCCGGTAAGCTGAATTTCTATCTCACGGCTCTGGATGAACAGGTGAAGACAAGCCAGGACAATCCGTCTATTGGGCTTATTCTGTGTAAAGATCGTAATAACATGGTAGCCGAATATGCGTTGCGAGATGTGGGCAAACCAATTGGGATCTCGCGTTATGAACTGGCTGCAAAACTACCGGAGGAGCTAAAGGGAAGTTTACCTACCATTGAGGAGATGGAGGCAGAGTTGAGAAAGAGGGGAAAGTAACGCTTTTCTATTATTTCTGTAGCCACCATTAAATACAATGATGAGTGACCCTAGAGAAAACAAAATCACAAAAAGACTCCAAGAGAGTATTGGATCATAAGCGTATTTATAAGAGGGAATTATGGAGAGCAGCTGTAGGATCAATCCAATTCCATGGACAACTTTTTTCCTATTCATGTTTGCACGCATTCCGCAATATCTTTGTGTGAATCAAAGAGCAAGGTTGTTGCTACAATGGTGAAAATGCTCTCTAGGACTTTGTATGTACCTGCATACATAGCAGCTCCAAGACCTGCAAGCAATATTCCTACTGAACCACCCACGTCCAAACACGCTTGTTCTTTATCGTGTTGAAAGACCGTATCGGCATAAGCGACTGCTATAAGAAAAGGTGGGAGCAAAACGAATAAGACTAAAATAGTGACTGCCATAACTGCCGTAAGACCAAGGGGAGTCGCGGCAAAAACAGCAAGTATCATCGCCATGGTAGCGGCTCCTTGAGACACACCTGTTAATAATACCGCAAAACCTCCATTAGCCCCACCGCCAATCTTATAAGCCCCACTGCCCGTCTCAGGATCGAGGATAATGTAGCCTGCCCCTGACCAACCCGGCACACTGACCGCCTCGGTATGGGTGATGATCTCTAGCCCCGCCGCCAGGGCTGCGCGGATCTCCGTCATCGTGTCACCATCCTGGTGAATCTGCGACAAGGTGGTGGTCTGGTTGGCGGGGGTGAGATG
>CAZGON010000139.1:0-2046 GCA_964527085.1 uncultured Candidatus Competibacteraceae bacterium | reverse complement strand
CGCTGCCCGGCGGCCGAGGCTTTCGCCAGTGCTTTAACCGCCGAGATCGCCTCACCGGGGTTTTGTGCCGTGACAAACATCTGCTCTGGCACGGCATGTTCTAAGGCGGAGGACAACAACCCAGATTGCAGATTCAGGGTCTTCAGCTGCTCTGCATCGGTCTCATGGGTCCCTAGTTGCCGGGCGATGCGGATGTTCATCACCGCCCCACCGGCCTCAATCGCCCGAGGAAAGCCAAAGAAGCGGCTGACATGGGGTTCATAGCCGTAACTGCCATAGCCAAAGGCCAACTGATGGGTCGCCCGCTGCGGCAGGGCGAGGACGTGTGCCATACCCATATACTGGGCAAAGTACCCTAAGCCTCCGGCATAAAAAAGATCCCCTAAGATGTCCTCCCGGGTTAGAGTGGCGATTAAGGTGTCATCGCCGGATGCCAATGTCGTCTTGGTGGCTTCCAGTTGCTGCTGGAGGGCTTGCAGTAAGGTGGGCGAGACACTCTGACCGATCACCGGCAGATGCAGATAGGACCCGGCGATGACCTTGTATTCATAGGGGGGATCGCTGTAATCGGGATGTCCGGTCTGATAGGTGAGTGACAGCTCGTCACCCAGCAACATGCTCTTCGGCAGTTGACTGAGATCGGTGATCTCAGTTGGTTGGGGGTTGCTGTCAGGAATTGTCGCTAGGCTCACTTTGTCGCCGTGCCTTGCGTTCCTTACGGGTTTCTACAAAAAACATGACTATAGCAAATAGTGCTATGGCAACAGGAACGCCACACATCAATATGATTCTCTTAATGAAAGCTCCCCAAAAGCGCGGGTCATCAGGTAGGATAGAATGAATGCAGTCGCCTCGTGGAAAAGGATACCGAGAGGTACATAGACCCTCTGGTCCATTGGCAGTCCACCATTCAAAGCAAGCAATAAAGATCGCAAAAAGGATGTAGGCGAAAAAGCTATTGAGGTATCGAGAGCGATTTTTCATAGTGAATCATCAACATTGTGTTGCTCATCAAATAAGCTAAGATAAGGTTATAGTACATAGTTTCGAGTTTTTTGCCCTTTGAACCATGGCAGGTAAAACAACGAGATTCATGACTTATGAAATAAGATACCCAACAATCCAGCCAGCCAAAAATGCTGATGTTGCTACAATTACTGCGAGTGTGGTAGCGGCTAAGACAACCCCCGCAATACCCACACCAATCAGCGCAGTGACGACAGGATCTTTACAATTTGCTGCCAAATCTGCCAAATTCGCCAACAACCCCACCAGGTCGGCGAAAATACCGATCTTAATAAAAGCCTTAGATATTGTTTTAATCGTAGTCAATACTGCCGCCTTGCCCGCGCCCTCCATGAGCATTAACTTTAAATCGAGGGCGAGCGATTGATAGGTCACCAAATTCACCATGAAGTTTGTCGTATCCGGGTCCAACTGCCCGCCATTTCTACCACCACTGATTTTATACGCCGCATCCCCCGTCTCAGGATCAAGGATGATGTAGCCCGCCCCCGACCAGCCCGGCACCGTGATCGCATCTGTATGGGTCACCACTTCTTTGCCTGCGGCCAGCGCTGTGCGGATCTCATCCAGCGTGTCGGGGTGGTGGTGAATGTTTGGTAAGCTAGACACTTGGTTATGAGCCGTCAGATGATACACCCGTTGGCCTTGCTGGGAGGCTAGCGCCAGTGCCTTGACCGCGGAGATACCGTTGGGTGTCTCCGGGGTATCGGGATCGTCGAACAACAACTCCGGTACCGCATGTTCCAAGGCCGAAGAGAGCATCCCTGCCTGGAGGTTGAAGGTCTTGCGCTGTTCGGGATCCACCTCATGGGGACCGATTACCCGCGCCACCCGATCCATGTCCATGTATAGCCCACCCGGTTCAATAGCGCGGGGAAAGCCGAAGAAATAGCTCACCTCCGGCTCATAACCGAAGGTGCCAACGGAACTGGCCAACAGATGATTAACCCGTTGCGGGCGAGCGGTGAACCCGTCTTTCCGCACCTGTCATGAAAGATTCAAGAATAAAGTTGTTGATAA
>CAZGON010000138.1:2955-10484 GCA_964527085.1 uncultured Candidatus Competibacteraceae bacterium | reverse complement strand
TGCAGACATATTAACAGGTTTTCAGAATAGGGTTTGGTTTCCAATAAAGTCTATAAGATAGGAGTTTCAAAATGCCTTCTAATATTCCGATCCTTGTACGCAGCCTCATCGAAGCTGAGAAGAATATCCGATCTTTTAACGCTGAGCTTGACGCTACTTGTCCGGAAATAACCGAGCAATGCTACAAAAGTTAATTGACACACTGCCCTACTTTAGAGGTTGGTATTGTATTGATGATCTTGAAACTGGTGAAAGACTTTATGGCCCCAGTAAATTAATCGGTTATGTTGGGTTGACGATCGACAGGTACTTCACCAAGATCAATCAAACCGGTAAGCGGGGACTGGATGGCCGTAAGACCGAGAAAGAATTAAACCGTTGGTTTGAAAAAGTTGATAATAGTAGTGCTGCCTTTTTTGATCTTTCTAATGAATTGACAGTTCTATGTAACCGATTTGGTAAGATCCCAAGTCGCGCTCATCATATCCATCGTCTGAAACCCGATGCAGTATCTACGGCAGGAGATCGGATGGATGAACGGGAACGACGAGTGGTAGATTTTATTTGCAATATCTATGCTGCTTTGTCTGTTGAGGGTCAAAAGCGTATCCAGCAGCAAGTTATCGGTCTATAAGCACTTCAAATATTTTTGCAGGAATAAATATACTATACGTAAGAAAAACACCTAGCTTATTTGCTTATCTTAGTATAAGCTTCGCACCGTTGCAGTTCTTGTGTCGTAGCAGTTCCGGTAGTTCCTCGCAGTACAAAGTGTGACCTCTTCCGTAATTTCTCAGCAGTAACTTGCACACGCATCATTTTTTATTAATTACTTATAGAGGTAACCAGAATGGCTACAGGTACAGTAAAGTGGTTTAGCGATGACAAGGGTTTTGGCTTTATTGCTCCCTCGGACGGCAGCGCCGATGTGTTCGTACATCATTCCGCTATCCAAGGTGATGGATTTAAATCCCTGAGCGAAGGACAAACGGTGACGTTTGAAACCCAGCGTGGCGCAAAAGGTCTTAGCGCAGTTAACGTTGTTGTCCAATAAGACAACCCGCTTTTAGAAAAAAGCCCCGCTTTATTGCGGGGTTTTTTTTGGGGAGTCTTTCGGAGTTCAAACTCTAAAATAAGCATTTGATAATGTTTTAGACTGTTATTTTTTGATGATGTTATAATAACTAAAAAATTACATTTCAGGCACTTCAAGTTCTAGTTGTAAAGACTCACTAATTTGCAATGACTGGGTTATTTTTTTAAAGATGTTTCTATGGAAGCTTCTAGGCTATTTTTTTACAGTAGTGCAACTCACCAGCGCTTAACCGCACCTAACAAGCTTGTTATTTTTTATTTTAAATTCAATAAGTCGGTATATTTGCTAAGCATATAAAGGACGTTTGCAAAGCTGCGGAAAGCCACTTGCACGGATGCTAAATCTAGGTAATGCTATTTTTCGCAACGGTGCAGTACGGGTTTTAGCAGCTCACCGACTGTTTGATGGGATTCCAACGGATGACGCAGCGGAATGTGGCCATGAAATTGATACCAATTACGTCGACCAGCGCGGGTGCGTGTTAATACACCGGCTGCTTCTAGATGGGTTACGATGCGTTGCACAGTACGTTCAGTGATACCTACACACTGCGCCACATCCCGCAACCGCATATGAGGGTCTCTTACCAAACAAACCAATACATGGCCGTGGTTGCTCAGAAAGGTCCAAGCGGTTTCTGGATGGCTGGGTAGGCTTTCTTTGGTTGCCATAGCAACATTCTTGACAACTTTCCTAAGCATGAGTCATTAATGAAATTAGTTTCCTGTTTTTAAATTCAGGATTTTTTCATGCTAGAATACTTATCATAACTTTGCAATGCTCGACTTTTCGAACCAAACTGTTTTTTCTTTAGTAAAATTTATGCACAATCAGGAATTGCGTAGCTCGTGAAAGAGGTGTCGACGGCCTTGGATGGCCATTGTTAAGCTTACAAGAAAGTATTTACAGCGTCCTCTAAAACGAGCTACGCAATTCCTGTTTAGTCATACACACCCATTGTCCAACGCATCGCCAATAATTTAAATTAATCGGCATTGGGGCGAGGTTTCGTGGTAAATAGCGCCTCTGTAAACTTTTAGGAGTAAGCTAACTATGCGCGTTATAACGCCAGTTTTTAGCCGTTTAAAACGGTTCACAAGCCTTTATAGTCCTCGCGCATTGCGCCAAAAAGGTTGGATTTGGTCAATCGGATTAGTGTTGATTGCGGCGTTATTGCTTATGGTTGGCCTTGGTATCTTTTGGTCCATCGAGCAGGATACCTTTGATGTGCGCACCCAAGCGTTGGAATTGGTGAATGGCGATGAGAAACGTTTAGTGCCCGGTGTTGCTACCACCAGCGCGATCATTATCATTGCTGAGAAGTTACTCGATAAACACGGTGGTTATATCAGCAATGACGTTATACCACCGGGCATTCTGCTAGATAATATACCAAATTGGGAATTTGGCGTTATCACTGAGCTTCGCGATACTGCCCGAGCATTACGCAACGATTTTAGCCGAGCTCAAAGCCAATCCATCGAAGATAAAGATTTGATGATGGCGGACGCCCAGTTTCACTTTGACGCCAAAAGTTGGATGCTGCCATCCAGCGAAGAAGAATACCGCAAAGGAATCGATGCCTTAATTCGGTATCGAAATAGACTGATGGATCAACGGTCCGGCAGCGCTCGGTTTTTTGTTCGGGCGGACAACTTGAATTTCTATCTGTCCACTGTGGAAAAGCGTTTAGGCAGTTTTGCCCAGCGTCTCAGCAGAAATGTTCAAGAGCTGCAGTTTGAAGACGATCCCGAGCAAATCTCTAGCATTCAAGAGTCCCTGATGCGCTCGGGAGAACTGCAAGCCCGCACACCCTGGCGGCAAATCGACGACATTTTTTTTGAAGCCCGTGGTTATGTATGGGCGTTGCTGCATACCCTTAAAGGGATCGAGTACGATTTTCAGGATGTACTTAAAGGCAAAAATGGTTTAGGACAGCTCCACCGTATTATCCACAAATTAGAACAGACCCAGCAAAACGTATGGAGTCCACTGATCTTGAACAACTCTGGTTTTGGCATGTTTACCAACCATTCCTTGATTATGGCGTCGTATATCTCGCGAGCCAATGCCGCCATCATCGATATGCGAATTTTGCTTCAGGAAGGGTAAACTATGTATAGGGGCAGAGCTATCCTCGTAGACCGAGCTATCCGCTAGTTGAGTCGAGTCACTCTGGCGCCAATGGCAATACGGCAAGTGCTCAAGATGGCGGTTGTCTTGGGGCTGGTTTGGGTTGTATTGACCCAAGGCCATGGCTGGGGATTCGGCAGCATTGCCGTGATTATTGCGGTAGTAGCCGCTTTTCTATTTGCTCCTCCACGACCCACCATTTGGAAACCCATCAGCTTGGTAAAATTTAGTCTAAGTTTTCTATATGATTCCCTCCGGGCCGGCGTGGATGTGGCGTTGCGCGCCCTGCACCCAAAACTTCCCCTAAACCCTGGTTGGGTATACTACAAGCTGCACCTGCCTCCTGGATCGCCCCGGATTCTGTTTATCAATGCTGTTAGCTTATTACCTGGCACCTTGAGCGCCGATGTCAACGACGATGTGGTAAGTATTCATACCCTGCTGGCAGCTCCTGATACAGAGTCTGAATTACAGTCTCTTGAGACACAGATTGCTGACTTATTTGATGTAAATACTTCGCGAGAATAAAAATCATGAGTGAATTTTTACTGGGCGCTGCGGTGTTTTTGCTGTTTAACTTAAGCGCTGGACTGGTTCGCATTTACCGGGGTCCCACCGCCGCTGACCGGATGCTAGCGGCACAATTATTCGGCACCACCACCGTGGCTGTTTTATTGCTTTTGGCTGAGAGCCTAACGATTTCCGCGCTTCAGGATGTAGCCTTATTATTCACCCTGCTAGCGGTTCCAGTGATTGTCGCTTTTGTCCGGGTGCCGCCATCCGCTAAAGAGCAGCATCACGATGCTTCTCAGTAATCTCGTTACGGTTATCCTGGTCTCCCTTGGCGGTTTCTTCTTCTTGGCGGGTACCGTGGGTCTGTTGCGTTTTCCGGACGTTTTTTCAAGGCTTCATGCGTTGACTAAAACCGATAACCTAGGACTCGGTTTTATTGTATTGGCCTTAGCCTGGGAGTCGGGCTCTCTGTTGGCTACTTTAAAACTCATCTTAGTGTGGTTATTAGCGCTCTTAGCAAGCGCCGTTTCTTGTCATCTGATTGCCCGTCACGCCTTGCGTAGCGCCAAGGTCATCCAGGACACAAAACCATGATCGGCTGGTTGTTGGACGGTCTGCTAGCGGTTGGGTTACTGTGGTTGGGTTGGCGCACTTTGATAAATCCTGATCTCTTGCAAGCTGTGGTGCTGTTTATTGTATTTGGCTTATTTATGGCCTTATGCTGGGCGCGCTTGGCGGCCCCCGATTTAGCTTTGGCGGAGGCTGCCATCGGCGCTGGCTTAACGGGGGCGCTGTTACTGGATGCGTGTCGGGTTTTTCAGCCGCAAGCCAAGCTTCAATCAATCCATCAGGTAGCCGCACCGATAGCTGTCTCGCTAGCCATGCTTTGCGGAGCATTAGTGGTTTGCCTAGCTTGGGCGCTGCTCACCACACCCCCCCTAGCAACTGTCGATTTAGGAAAACTGGTACAGGATCAACTTGCCGAGAGTGGCGTTAGCAATCCTGTCACGGCGGTGTTACTCAACTTTCGCGCCTATGACACCTTATTAGAGGTAGCTGTGTTGGTGTTGGCCTTATTGGGCGTTGCTTCGTTAGTCGATTTACCAGCCACCCATGAAGAAGCGTATTTTACCTCCCCTGAAGATTCCATGTTGTTAGCGTCCCTGTTGCGTTTCGTGCTACCGGTGGCGGTGCTCACCGCTGGCTACCTGTTGTGGGCCGGGGCCCACGCGCCGGGGGGGGCTTTTCAAGCCGGTGCGGTGTTGGCCGCCATTGGCGTACTACTGAAATTAGCAGAACGCCTTCAACCCGCCGCCACCGCATCCGTTGGACTGCGCTTAGTAACCGTGTTGGGTCTGGCGGTTTTTTGTCTTATCGCGTTGGGGGTACTGGCGTTTGGTCAAGCATTTTTGGAGTATCCCCGCAACTTAGCAGGTATTCTGATTCTTGTCATTGAAACGGCGCTGACGTTTTCCATCGGGTTAATTCTAACGCTGCTGTTTGCCGCAGCTCCGGGCCTACGTAGAGCAACGTTACCATGACACCGATCGACCTTTTTTTAGTGACCGCAGTGACGCTGTTTGGCTTAGGGTTATACGGATTCTTCGTTTATAGTCATCTTTTACGCAAAATCTTAGCCCTTAACGTCATGGGCAATGCGGTATTTCTACTACTCATTACCTTGGCCGCTCGCAATCCCGCCCGGATCGATCCCGTGCTCCATGCGTTGGTACTAACCGGCATTGTCATTGCCATCAGCGCCACCGCTTTTGCATTGAAACTGGCGCGACGCTATTACCGGGAAACCGGCCATCCCCAGCAACGAGGGCAGGAGCCCAACCCGTGAATTGGGAGTCGGGTTTGTGGCTGGCAGGGCCTATTATGTTACCCCTGCTAGGCGCCCTGGTGGCGTTTCTAGTGCGCCAATATGCACTACCCTGGTTAGCGTTGTTGACCGCCGCTGGGATCACCGCCAATCTGACTGTGCTAACTATGAATGTCTGGCAAACAGGTCCATTACGCCACCCAGTGGGCGGTTGGGGAGCCCCTCTGGGTATCGATCTCTACCTAGATGGCTTAAGCCTACTCATGTTGTGGCTCACTGGCGTAGTGGGCAGCCTGGTCAGCGGCTATGCGCTGGCTTATTTTCGCACCACCCCGTCCAATGCTGGGTCGTTTTGGCCACTTTGGTTACTGCTCTGGTCAGGGCTTAATGCGTTATTCCTATCCGCCGATATCTTTAATTTTTATGTCACCTTGGAAATGCTGACCCTAGCCGCCGTCCCGCTGGTCAGTCTAGCGGGAGGACAGGTTGCCTTCGAGGCCGCTATACGCTATCTGCTTTATGCCCTATTAGGCTCGTTGGTTTACCTGTTGGGTGTGGCGTTGATTTACGCAGGCTACGGAACCCTTGCTACCGAACAGTTGCAGCAGGTTATGACAGAATCGTCTTTGACCTGGTTGGCGCTGGCCCTGATTAGCGTTGGGCTGATCACAAAAATGGCCCTTTTTCCCCTCCATATTTGGTTGCCCAAGGCCCATGCCAATGCACCCGCGCCGGTGAGCGCCTTACTTTCCGCCTTGGTGGTCAAAGGGGCCTTTTATTTGTTATTGCGGTTTTGGTTTTATATCGTACCTCAACCGCTTTTAGTCGGTCCGGCAACCCTGTTAGGGATACTGGGCGCCGCTGCAATTTTTTATGGTTCGTTGCAAGCCTTGCAACAGACCCGGCTAAAACTCCTTATCGCTTACTCGACAGTGGCCCAATTGGGTTACTTGATGTTGATATTTCCCCTCCCTGGCAGTTTAGCCTGGGCTGGCGTCATCTTCCACACCCTTTCCCACGGCCTTGCCAAAGCGGCTCTTTTTCTGGCCGCTGGCAACATGCTCTATTGCCTAGGACATGATCGCTTGGCCGATTTTACAGACCCTCGACAGCCAGGCTTACCGTTGGCTTTTTTGACTTTTGCGTTAGCCAGTATTGCCATTATGGGTTTACCCCCCAGCGGCGGCTTTCTGGCCAAATGGTTGCTCCTGCAAGCGGCCCTAGAAAGCGGTCAATGGTGGTGGGCAGTGGTAATCCTAAGCGGCGGTCTGCTGGCGGCCGCCTATATATTCCGGGTTCTCAAGCTAGCTTTTACATCTTGCGACGGACCCATTGAACCCGCTCCTCCCATCAGGGTGGCGTCACCCTGGATGTCGATTACCCCCCTGCTGCTGGCGCTATTGGCCTTATTGCTGGGCTTTACCAGTGCGCCGCTGCTAGATCTCTTGGATATCGGCTCACCGTTTCCTTTGCTTAACTCAAAAGGAGCGCTTTTGTGAGTTGGGACACGCTATTACCCCCTTTGGTATTACTCACCTCGTTGGGTACGGGGATTATTATTTTCTTGCTGGATGAGCAGCAAGAACGGTTACGCACCAGCTTTAATCTAGTGGGCGCCTCACTCAATTTACTGCTGGTAGGCGTGATGCTATGGGGTGTTTTTGAAGGACGTAACTTTGAAGTACGCTGGCGTTTACTACCCGGGTTGCAGATGCCTTTGCGCTGCTTTTTGCAGCCCTATCGGCCAGTCTGTGGCTGTTAACTACCGTCTATGCGGTTGGCTATCTGGCTAAGTCGCCAAACCGACGACGTTTTTTCTTTTTCTTTAGTCTTTGTGTTGCCTCCACCATGGGCATCGCCATGGCAGGCAATTTATTTACCTTTTTTATCTTTTACGAACTACTGACCCTATCCACCTATCCCTTGGTGGTACACCGGGGTACCCCAGCAGCTTTGCGGGCA
>CAZGON010000138.1:0-2945 GCA_964527085.1 uncultured Candidatus Competibacteraceae bacterium | reverse complement strand
CCTCTATCTGCGTTATACCTTGGCCGGTGGCGCGGTTTTATTGTTGGCCATCGTTTGGCTCCATGCCATCGCCGGCCCCCAGGATTTTACTGAAGGCGGCACGCTAGTTCAGCTCGATTCTATCCATCATGGCACATTACAAATTATTTTTTTATTACTCATGGTGGGTTTTGGCGTTAAAGCCGCCCTGGTTCCTCTGCACGGCTGGTTACCCGAAGCTATGGTTGCTCCGGCTCCTGTCAGCGCGTTACTGCACGCGGTAGCCGTGGTCAAAGCAGGCGCTTTTGGCATCGTGCGGGTGGTTTACGATTTGTACGGCGCAACCTTTGCCCATGAGTTAGGGGTTACCCAGGCGCTCGCCTACGTCGCGGCTATAACCATCATCTACGGGTCGTTACGGGCGCTTTATCAAGATGATCTTAAACGACGTTTAGCATTTTCCACCATCAGTCAAGTGTCCTACATTGCCCTCGGAGTGGCCATCCCAGGCCCTATGGCCACCCTCGGGGGTGTTGTTCATCTGGTTCATCAAGGTTTGATGAAAATCACCTTGTTTTTCTGTGCGGGTAATTTGGCGGAAACCCTTCACATTCACAAGGTCAGTGAAATGGACGGCGTGGGTCGGCGTATGCCGTGGACCATGGGCGCTTTTACCCTGGGTGCTTTAGGGATGATTGGCATCCCCCCCATGGCGGGTTTTATTAGCAAATGGTATTTGGGTCTAGGAGGGGTAAACGCGGGACAACTTTGGGTGGTTGCAGTGCTTGCCATTAGCACCCTTTTAAACGCCGCTTACTTCTTGCCGATTCTTTATCGGGCTTGGTTTCGGCCAGGCGTTACCAGCGAAACGCCTCACCAAGAAATTGACGAGGCAAAACTCAGTTTGCTGATACCCCCTGTCATAACGGCAATACTAGCTCTAGTGGCCGGTTTACTGGCCAGCGCACCCTTTAGCCCTTTGGAGTGGGCCAGTTTAATCACCGCTCGGGAGTACCGTTGATGCTGCAGAGCGTACTACTCATGGCAGTCATAGGGCTTCCTCTAGTGCTTGCGTTACTCCTGGGAACCCGTTTACGTCAACTCTGCTTGTGGTTATTTCCGCTAGCAGCATTGCCCGCCTTAGCGCTGACCTTATATCCTGCCACTGAGGTCGATATAGCCTGGTTTTTAGTCGGCATTCGCCTGGCCACGGATGATTTTGCGAGTGGCTTGCTACTATTGGCTGGATTGCTTTGGACAGCGGCCGGTTTTTATGCCAAGAGCTATCTTGCAAAAGATAAACAACTGACTCGATTTGTATTTTTCTATCTGTTTACCCTGAGCGGCAATATGGGCGTTTTTGTTGCCGCTGATTTAGTCAGTTTTTACTTTTTTTATACGCTGATGACCTTCGCCGCCTATGGGTTGATCGTCCATACCGGCAACAATGAGGCATTTCGCGCCGGACGCATTTACCTAACTATGGCCATCGCCGGCGAAGTGTTGCTGCTGGTCACGGTTTTGATCAGCGCTGCACAATTTGGCGACACCGATCTAGAAAAGCTTCTACCCGCGTTAGCAACCGCTGAAAACCAAAATTTACTGATGGGACTTGCCTTCGTCGCCTTTGCCATTAAAGCGGGGGTAGTACCCCTCCACGTATGGCTTCCCCTGGCCCATCCCTGCGCACCCACACCGGCCAGTGCTGTGTTAAGCGGTATCATTATTAAAACTGGCTTTATCGGCTGGCTCAAGTTTTTACCCTTTGGTCAAGTCGCCCTCCCCGAATGGGGAGGATTTTTCTTTTTGATCGGTTTACTATCGACGTTTTTCGGGGTGCTGGTGGGACTTTTTCAGCATCGCCCAAAGACCCTATTGGCCTATTCCAGCATCAGCCAAATGGGACTCCTTACCGTGTTGCTGAGCCTTGGCTTGCAGATGCCAGAGTACTGGGATTTGATTCGCAATGTGCTGTTACTATTTATGGTTCACCATGGTCTTGCTAAAGCAGCACTCTTTTTAGGCTTCGGTGTCGTAGACCGGGCACAATCATGGCGTTACTACGGATTGCTAGTACTACCTGCCCTAAGTTTAGTGGGCGCCCCCTTGACCAGTGGCGCACTGGCTAAAACCGCTTTTGAAGCTAGCCTGCAACCCGCTCCAGCCCAATGGGCAACGGTTTTATACCACTTTCTGACAGCAAGTTCCATAGCCACTGCACTGCTCATGGTGCGATTTCTTTACATTACCAAACCGCAACAGATCTACGCAAAGCGGGTTACGCCATTATTGTGGTCATCGTGTTTAGGTTTACTGGCAGTATCCATCACCCTTCCCTGGTGGTGGGGAGTCATCTTTGTAGAGGTAGTCAATAATAACGATTTGTTTAAACTTTCCAAGCTTATTACAGGCCTATTGCCTCTGGCCGTCGCCGGTCTGCTGGCTACAGCCGTTTGGGGAGTTTGGCGGCTCTTGAAGGGTCCGCCCATGGTCATATTACCCCAGGGAGACATACTCATAGGGTGTCCCTCACTCGCTTGGTGGCGCAGGCAACATAGACGTATTCTCCTGGCAAACACAAGCCCTGAAACGACCAATATACTAAAGTCGGTACCAACCAGGCGTTGGCAACAATTTTTTCTGCAGACCGAAAACCATGCCCCAGATTGGGTCGGATTGCTTTTCTTAGGACTCATCGCTGGGTTAGTGCTGTTGTTGTGGATAACTTAGGACTTCTCGCGTGGGCAATGAGCTGTCCACTTTGGAGTCTATAACCGAAAAAAGTAACGCCATACCCTAAACAGCACTGCCTCTAGTTCCCGAGCAAACCGTGCCATCACCCCAAACAACCAACTGTCACACCCTGTTAATCCCCCGCCCTCTCCTTTTAACAAATTCTTACAATTACCCGCCTCTCTACCTGTCAACATCATAGTATTGTACACCGCGGTTCGGGCGTTTATGCC
>CAZGON010000137.1:9260-10508 GCA_964527085.1 uncultured Candidatus Competibacteraceae bacterium | reverse complement strand
AATGAGCCATTTTCGAGTCTATTCTGGTCATTTAGTTTCCAATAAGGTCTTATGTAAAAACTTCTGAACTACAGAACTTCGTTTTTTAATGTAAAACAAATAAACGATAACGCACAGGCAATACACGGGTCAAAACTGTAGCTGCGAAACGATGTCACTAATTGATACATCAATGGGTATTTTTTTGCCTTATCGTAAGGATTTTACGTGTGATGGTGAGTTGGTTAAGAAAAATTAGGGAAATAGTTTGCTAATATCGAGCCGCCGCCATGTGCGTCCGGGGTTACGTTCTATGACTACAGAGTCAGTGGTTGGCTTAAAACGATAGGTAAAAAAACAGAAATCTCGGGGGTTGGAAAGAATAGTAGCCTGTAGCGCATTACAGTTGACGCCTTCGTGTCGTGATGACTTAACCAGCAACCCGTTTTGCCGTTGTTCATATAGATAGCACCCCACCTTATGGGTAAACGTATAGTTCACTGGATCGACCAGCTGCGGATGGCTTTTATACTTTTCTCGTAGGTCAACCAACAATCCCTGGACGTGGACTTTAAACACTCGTCGCTCACCGATGATCTCCTGATCATCATCGGCAAAACTATCTCGTATAAAGTGTACCCAATGGTAGGCGGTTTCGTAGACAGTGGTCTCAACAGCAAAGGAACCGTACCAAACACCATAAGTGGTACCGTCACTAAAGCGTGTGGCTTGCCAATTATAGGGTACGAAAGGGTAGGAAATGACTGTGCCGTAATCAAAAGGCCGTGTTACTAACGGCTGATGGCTCTCTGGTTCCGTTTGTCTATCCGCTGTGTCAGCAAAAGCCCATTCAGCAGTAGACGAGGAGAGATCATCGAATAAACTCTGTGTTGTGCGGATAGCTTTTATATTTCGGTAAACATCCTCATTGACCCTTGCCAAGGTATCAAACAGCGCTTCGTCCAACTACCGGCCCCGTTCAAAATCCAGATAACGACGCACCATCAACAAGCCAAGGAAACCTTCATCACACATGATTTCAAGGGGAGTTCTGCCGCTAAATCGGCGATTGGCAGTAGTCACCCAGCGATACACCAGATCGCGATTGTGGGGAAAGAGAATACGCAGCGCCTTATGGATGCCTAGCAGGTGACCTGCTCGATCTAGTAGATCCCGGTTATCGGCAAACGGCTCACCATGACGGTAACGGCTCAGGGTTGAGCGCGACCCTTGGGACAAGCCAAGTAGGGCGGCTTGATCCGTTTTAGC
>CAZGON010000137.1:0-9250 GCA_964527085.1 uncultured Candidatus Competibacteraceae bacterium | reverse complement strand
TGATCAAACAAATTCATAATCATTTTGGCTAGGGCTGTACGAGCCTCGCGGCTATGGAGATTGCTTGGGTTTTCTTGGGGAAGGCTTGTTACAGATATGGATATAATGACTATAACTCAATTAACTGATACGTACAATGTACAAGTTAATACAAAAAATCTCAAGAATGAGAAAGGGTCAGACCTGCATAGTTGCATTACTAGGATTCTTTTTTCGTTGACATGAGCCTTACTCAAAGTAGTACGTCAACTACAATCATCAGGTAGCGGTCCTCTGGCCTCGCGGATAAGAGTAGCCGAATTAATTGCACTCTTCACTGACCGACGCTGATTTAAACGCTGACGTAGTTCTTTTGGGGTTGGACGCTCGGCGATTTTATGAGCTTCTTGCAGCATATACTCTGATAGCGACATCCCTGTTAGTGCAGCCTTGGACTTGAGAGTTTGGTGTAGTTCTTCTGGGACGTTACGGATGTGAATGTTTTTATCCATGCAAAAAGCCTATAAACAGGCAAATCGTATGTCAACAACATAGTCCGTGTTAGCGGCCCATCTGAATCAATTCAATATTTTTCTTCAACAATTCATTCACAAATACCGAAAGGTCGACGCCCTTGGCATTGGCCAAGGCGGCGAGGGTGTTTTGCACACTGGTTTCTAAATGGATGGGCAGTTGCAATTGCGTATCTTTGCGGTAAAACTTGCCGCGCATACCGCCAGAAAAGTCGATTTCCCTAGGCATGTCATCGTCGTGTGCTTGTGTCGTCATCGTTTTCCCCTTATCGAGGTTCGTTCTCGTATTGTTGTCGTTCCCGGCGTGTGGCTTCGCGGGCCGAAAAACTTTAGAACTTACGCAAGCCCTAATCTCATTAAAGCACCTTCACCTCTATCAATTCCTCTCCCTCGGGGTCCGTAATATGCACCGCACAGGCGATACACGGATCGAAACTGTGAATGGTGCGCAATATCTCCACCGGCTGTTTGGGGTCATGCAGTTTGTGGCCCGCTAAAGCGGCTTCATAGGGACCTGGTTGACCTTTCCCCGGGGTCCGGCCTTCCAGGTACTGGGGACCACTGCTTGATAGTTGGCTATTTTTTGATCTTTGATCACTACCCAATGGGCAGGCCCGCCCCGTGGGGCTTCCATATAGCCGACGCCTTTTGCTTCTCTGGGCCAGCTAGCGGGATTCGACAACTAAAAGAGATTTCAGAGTTAGTTAGTGGCTGATTTTTTGCGGTCAGCGCCACTGTTATTGGCCAACGCATTGGCTAATTTATCCATTCCATGGCGGATGTCTTCTAGGGGGGATTGCAGAACAGTGGGGCAGGGGGTGACCTCAATAAACCGACCGATGGATTGCTCATCTTCATCAAAATGTTCAACGAGCCAGACACCGCTAATGCCGGTCTCTCGAATGACGCTTTCTCCCAGGGCGTTGAGCTGAGCCTCAATCTCACCCTGGCCCAGAATGGCAAGCAGACGTAGTTCATCACCCGGTCCCAGGGGGATTTTTCGCAAATCGATAACGGTTTTTCGGCCTGACTCAAGCAGCGCCTTTAACGCATGGCAAATTTCGTGAAGTAGGGGCAGCGCATTTCCGGTTGGGATGATAGACGCTGGTGGTGTAGACACTGAAATGATATTAGACACGTTCATAAGCGTTTCTCCTTTTAACCAAGGTGGGAGTCCGGCTGTCTAGATCGCCCTCCCGCGCCCAGACATAAATAAGTTGCAAGACTCGCTTGGCGGCTTTAGGTATGGCTTTAGCAACGGCTCGGCTCGGCTGGTCCCCCCATTCAACCTGTTGCGGTTGAATACCGATGAGGGGGCGTTTGCTAAGAAGATGGTCAATTAGGCGGGCAATATCGAGTAAGTCCTGCAACCCTATGTCGTGAACGCTGCGCTTACAAGCATTTAAAAAGTTGTCCATATGCGCATCGACAAAGGTCCTTATAGCGCCCGGTTTTGCGTTGAGTTCAGCAGCATCGACGACTATCAGCTGCGAGGTGTTTTCTAAAAAACCCGCCAAGGTAAAGCTCAACGTTCCAACATCGAGAAAACAGACATCTGGCCGACTTTGACCATAGCGCCTTTGCAGATGTTGAATAACGTGGACACCGCATCCCTCATCGCGAAGCAATGTATTACCGATACCGAGCACGAGTTTGGTGGTCATGGTGTTACCGTGGCGGCAAAATTTTTTATAAGCGTAGTATCTAACAAATAGTAGGAGTTACGCAGTTGGGTTAATAAGGGTTTGATTTCACTGAGAATGTATTTGCACACCGTGCAATCGTGAATTCATAAAAATCAACAACTTAAACTTTCAATTGCGTAACTCCTAAAATAGTAAAAAATCGACGGATTTCTTTGACTTAAATCAATAAATGGGTTGGCTCTGGGATTTGGTGCCCCTTTAGCGGGTACGGTTTGGCTCCGCGCAAGGGCGCCATGCTGTCCTGCATGGTGCCCATGACTAGCGCCTGCTTCGACTCCTAGTCTGCGCAGGCGCTAAACAGCGCTCCGCCAAAAGCACCCGCTCGGGGCGTTATTCAACCGTATACTCATGTTATTAAAGAGGATTTTTTCTCTTCCGTCATTCCCGCGCAGGCGGGAATCTAGTCTTTAAAAATCCATGAAATAACGATCCCAACTAGCCTAAGAATTTACGCTATTTGGCAAAGAACTTTCGAAACAGTGCGCGGCGGGCAGGAGAGGTAGGTTGCGGGTTGTTTGGAGCTGATGTATCGATGACGGCGCTTTCCTTGGCGGTATCCGGTACATTCTCCGGCGCATTTAGTGTTGCGTTAGTTTGTTCAAGGATAGCCGTTAGGAGGGTTTGCGCCGTGTTTCGCGCACTGTCTTGGTTGGGAAAATCACCCATGGGCGAAAACAGTGGACAAGCCAAATATCTACCCAAAGTGTCTTCTTGAGATACCCTAAACTCGTAGCTTCCCGAGGGAAGGTCATAATTTAACGTATCCCCTAATTGCAGAGATTTATCAATGGCGACGGCTGTTTCGCCTCGAGCAAGGAACAACAGACTCATAAACCAAGGTGTGATGAGTATTCCTAACCAACCGTCGTCATAGGGGGTAAAACCCACCGCTTCTATGTCCAGTGCAGGGTTAACGATGGGTAGGCCAGCCATGCGGGTATGGTAAATCTGGTTAAAAGCGGTCTCCAGCTGCTTAGCAGGATGGGATGTCATGGATGGAGAATTTTGAGTCAAAGTAATCCTCTACAGCTGTTTAGTTAAATCACTCACGTTTGGCAATATTATTAATCCATGTCTAGCACATTGATTGGGTTGATTTGAATCAATAAATAAGTTTTTGCAAGGGTTACTATGAACTTGTTTAATTGGAGTAAATGCGAATTTAACTTTCTGATTACTCTAAATTAACTAACCAATTATTAAAAAAATACAGATACTTTTCACC
Organism: uncultured Candidatus Competibacteraceae bacterium; assembly: GCA_964527085.1. GTDB lineage: Bacteria > Pseudomonadota > Gammaproteobacteria > Competibacterales > Competibacteraceae > CAYRGG01. The sequence goes on along the minus strand of CAZGON010000137.1, from coordinate 5,807 downwards.
ACTATCACCAAAGTCATTGTAAAACGTTTTTGGACCTGCTGACACAGCTTTGCGGTCCCCGCACGATGACCAGACGTGGAGGAGAACTCGGATTATGCAGGCAGATGATACCCTGGATACCGTTTATGATCGATTCGGTTTATCCCGTAGAGAATTTCTAAAATTTTGCACTGGCGTTGCCGCCACCTTAGGTCTTCCCGCCGCGGCCGCCCTCAATATTGCCCAAGCTATCAACAACACCAAACGCCCACCGGTTATCTGGATTTCGGCGCAAGAATGTACGGGTTGTACCGAATCGTTGCTACGCTCCCAGCACCCTTCCTTAGAAGCCTTACTTTTCGATCTCATCTCCCTGGATTATCACGAAGCCCTTAGCGCAGCCGCTGGTCATCAAGTCGAAGCCGCTAAGCATCAATCCATCAAGGAAAACAAGGGCAAATACCTGTTAGTGGTGGATGGTTCGGTGCCCACCAAAGACGGCGGTATTTACTGTAAAGTGGCCAACAAGACAACCTTAGAGCAACTGGAAGAGACAGCTGAGGATGCGGCGGCCATCATCGCCATCGGTTCCTGTGCTGCCTGGGGGGGTATTCCCGCCAGTGGCCCGAATCCCACCGGCGCAAAACCAGTGGCCGAAGTGGTAACGGGCAAGCCCATCGTTAATATTCCTGGCTGTCCGCCTAATCCTTACAACTTTTTAAGCACCGTGTTGCACTTTGTCACCTTTGGCACGCTACCTGCGCTGGATGATCAAAACCGGCCAAGGTTTGCCTATGGGCGCCTGATTCATGAAAATTGCGAACGTCGGCCCCATTTCGACGCTGGCAGGTTCGCCACGGAATTTGGTGATGAGGGTCACCGCCTAGGGTGGTGTCTCTATAAACTCGGTTGCAAGGGCCCGGAAACCTACGCTAATTGCCCCTCGATTTTATTTGGCGATGTGGGGTCCGGCAGTTGGCCGGTGGGAACCGGCCACCCTTGTTTCGGTTGTACTGAAAAAGGGGTTGGTTTTACCAAACCTATCCATGCCTTGTCTGAAGTTAGCACAGTGACGCCACCGACCCTTTATCCTGGTGTGAATCAACAACCCAGCGAAGGGGTCTCGGCGGGAGCAGCAGCCCTAGCTGGTGGTGTGGCAGGGGCCGCTTTGGGAGCAGGGGGCGTGGTGCTCAATATTCTCGGTCGAGCTAACAAAAAGAGACATCAAGCTACTACACAAAGTCAATCCACCGACCATAAAGCGGGTGAGGAGTAAGCCGCCATGGGTGTAAGTAGACGAAGTTTTCTCAAACTCGCAGGTAGTAGCGCAGTAGTCAGCGCTGCGGGCAGTGCCGAGGCTAGACCCAACAAAGAACCACCCCCGGAGGCGGTGGGCATGCTTTATGACGCCACCATTTGTATTGGTTGTAAAGCCTGTATGGTGGCTTGTAAAGAGGCCAACAACATGCCGGTGGAAAGCGCCGACGAGCAGCCCATTTGGGATACCCCCATAAGTACGTCGGCGAAAACGTTGAATAATATTGCGCTTTATCAAAATGGTACTGGTGCAGTCAAGGATCGCGAAATTGATGGCTATTCGTTTGTCAAACGCCACTGTATGCATTGCGTGGATGCGGTCTGTGTGTCCGTTTGTCCCGTTACCGCCATGCGTAAAAACCCCCTCACTGGTGTGGTAACCCATCATCCCGATGTCTGTATTGGTTGCCGTTATTGTGCGCTTGCTTGCCCCTACAATGTACCTTCCTATGAGTTTGATAACCCCTTAGGGCAGATCCAGAAGTGCCAATTTTGCGACCATCGGCTGGTGGAAGGAAAACTACCCGGTTGTGTAGAGTCCTGTCCCACCGGCGCCTCTCTGTTTGGAACCCGCGAGGAGATGCTGGCCGAAGCCAAACGCCGACTTGCTATGCGTCCTGGTGAGGAGTACGACTATCCTTTGAATACCGTGGATTCCCCCCATCGGCATGTGGCGGCGGTGGTGGAGTATGAAAAGCATATTTATGGCGAGAAGGAAGGTGGCGGTACCCAGGTCATGATGTTAGCCGGTGTACCTTTTAATAAGCTGGGATTGCCGGAACTGCCTGACAAATCTGCCGCCAGCCGCTCGGAAAGCGTGCAACACGGTCTTTATCAGGGCATGATTGCCCCGGCGCTATTGTTCGCTGGCCTTCTTTACGCCACCCGTAAACATACCCAGCAGATGCATGGCGACGACATTGATCCAGAAAAGGAAGAAGAAGATGAATAGTACTTTTCAGGAGATGTATGGCTATGAATAAACCTGAACCCCTTGGCGGTCCCATTTGGACTCGACCCTTTATGGTGTTGTCGGTGTTTGCCGCCATCGGTTTGATCATTTTGCTCAACCGATTTATCTTTGGGTTGGGGGCGACCACCAATTTAAGCGATGGCTATCCCATGGGGCTATGGATTGTGTTTGATTTGGCTTGTGGTGGCTATGCTTTAGCCGTGGTGGTCTATATTATCAACCGCGGCGAATACCACTCATTGGTGAGACCCGCCTTGATGACCAGCGTGTTTGGCTATAGCTTAGGCGGTTTTGCGGTGATCATCGATCTTGGCCGCTACTGGCAGGCTTACACCATTTTTCTACCTTGGAACGCCAACCTCAATTCGGTAATGTTAGAGCTGGCGTTATGTGTGGGTCTGTATACCACCGTATTGTGGATTGAGTTTTCGCCGTCTTTATTGGAGGCGATAAGGGCCAAGACGGGATTACGGTTGGTCAATAAAACTTTGTTTGTCTTTATTGCGCTGGGGGTACTGTTACCCACCATGCACCAGTCTTCCATGGGTTCCATGTTGATCTCCTTAGGCACTAAGCTGCACCCCCTTTGGCAGACTGATCTCTTGCCCGCCCTGTTTCTCCTGTCAGCGTTGACCATGGGGTTTTCGGTGGTGATTTTTGAAGGCTCGCTGTCGTCACTGGGATTTTGGCGACCCTTGGAAACACGCATCTTCACCAAACTGGCAGGGCTTATCCGCTGGGTATTGGCGGCTTATTTAATCATCCGATTATCGGATATTATTGGCCGCGGACAATTGGGAAGCGCTTTTGCGGGAGATGTCCAGGGCGATATGTTCTTGATTGACATGGTGTTGTTTATCTTACCGTTATTTATCTTGAGTGTTGAAAAATACCGTAGCAACCCGCAGCTTTTGTTTATTGCCGCCACCAGTATGCTGTTGGGTGGGATGCTGTATCGGTTTAACGCATTTTTGATTGGTTATATGCCGGGGCCCGGTTATCACTACTTCCCATCGATTACCGAAATTCTGGCCTCCATGGGGTTAGTTTCCATGGAAATCATGGCCTTTATCTTATTTGTGAAGAAATTACCAATTCTAAGCCGTACAGAACCAAAACACATCTAACCATTCATAAATTAATCCATATTTATCAAAACCACCAGTGTCGCCAGCTGTCGAAGCAGCGTTAGTTAAATACTCGACAGCTGGCGCGGAGATTTTGTTATGCCACAAAGAATAACCGTTGATCCCGTTACCCGCATCGAAGGCCACTTGCGGATCGACTGTGAGGTCGATAACGGCAGAATTGTCAACGCCTGGTCTTCCGGACAGATGTGGCGGGGTATTGAACAGATTGTATTGGGGCGCGATCCCCGCGATGCCTGGGTGTTTGCCCAGCGTATCTGCGGCGTGTGCACCACCGTGCATGCCATAGCGTCAGTCAGGGCGGTGGAAAATGCCTTAAAACTAGAAGTGCCTATGAATGCCCAATATATCCGTAATCTCATCATGGCCGCCCACAGTGTGCATGATCATATCGTGCATTTTTATCATTTGTCAGCCCTAGATTGGGTGGATATTGTCTCGGCCCTCGAAGCAGATCCGAAAAAGGCGGCTCAACTGGCCGACGGTCTTTCTTCCTGGCCCCTCAACAGCGCCCAATCCCTGCAGGCGGTGCAACAACGCCTAAAGGCGTTCGTAGGTTCTGGCCAATTGGGGATTTTTGCCAATGGCTATTGGGGTCATCCGGCCATGCGTCTGCCGCCGGAGCTTAATCTCATCGCCGCGGCGCACTATTTACAAGCGCTGGATTATCAGCGCCGCGCCAATAAAATTGTGGCGATATTGGGCAGCAAGACCCCTCATATTCAAAACCTGGCGGTGGGGGGGGTGGCCAATCCCATCAATATGGACAGTCAATCCACCTTGACCTTAGAACGTCTTTATAATGTTAAAACATTGATCAGTGAGCTGGGTGATTTTATCCGCAATGTGTATTTGCCCGATGTGGCTATCATCGCTGCTTACTATGCAGACTGGGCCCAGTATGGTGCGGGTGTCACCGATTATCTAGCCTTCCCAGAAATGCCTTTGGATACCAAGGGTACTAAGTTCGAGCTGCCGGGGGGATATATTCAGCACGCGAATCTTGAGAGCTTTAAGCCGATATCCGGTTTCCACGATGAGTTTTTCCAGCAAGGGGTAGCGGAGAGTAATAAACATGCCTGGTACCGGAACAAGGGACCGTTACATCCCTGGGAGGGTGAAACCGAACCGGAATACACGGATTTTGAGGACGAAGGCAAATATTCCTGGGTGAAGGCACCCACCTTTCACGGCAAACGGGTGCAGGTAGGTCCCTTGGCTAATGTGCTGGGTATGGTAGCGGCGGGTTATGAGCCTGCGCAACGTAATTTGAATGAACTGATCAGTAAGGCGAGCGCCATCGCTGGCGCTCCTATACCGTTGACCGCGCTGCACTCAACCTTGGGTCGCCATGCCGCTCGGGCAGTACGCTGCGCGGTGCTGTATGAGACTCTGGAAAAGCAATGGCAAGCGCTGATGGAGAATATTGCCAACGGCGATACCGCTACCTTTAATCGGCCAGTCTTTCCCAAAGAAGAAGTGCGTGGGGTTGGTGTTCATGAAGCGCCCCGGGGTACCTTGTCTCATTGGGTTGTCATCAAAAAAGGTAAGATTAAAAACTACCAAGCGGTGGTGCCGTCCACCTGGAACGCAGGCCCCCGCAATGACAACGATGAAGTGGGCCCCTATGAAGCATCGTTGTTGGGTAATCCGGTGGCTGATCCCGAGCGTCCTTTAGAGGTGATTCGCACAGTGCATTCCTTTGATCCCTGTTTGGCCTGCGCTATCCACTTAGCGGATATGGAAAAGCGTGAGATAGTAAAAGTCAAAGCCCTGTGACAGCTTGTTTATGAGAGTGAACCGATGCAGATGTTAGTACTGGGGATTGGCAATATTCTGCTGCAAGATGAAGGCGTTGGGGTACGGGTGGTAAACCAGCTAAAACAGCGTTTCCAGATCCCCCCAGAAGTAACCGTGTTGGACGGTGGAACGGCGGGAATGGCGTTACTGGATGATTTCTTGGAGGCGCAACAGGTCATTGTAGTGGATGCCGTAAAAACCGGTGCTCCCCCTGGAACCATTGTAAGGTTTGAGGGCGATCAAGTGCCCGTGTTGTTGCAACAGGGGATCACGCCTCATCAGCTGGGGCTTTTCGATTTGCTGGGTGCGCTCACCTTTGCGGGATGCAAGCCACCGCAATTGGTACTGTTCGGAGTTGTACCACAGTCGCTGGATTTATCTTTGGAACTTTCGCCCATCATCGCCGCAAAGGTAGATGATGTGATTGATCAAGTGGTCGCGGAACTGGCTAGCTTAGGTGTTGTACTAAATCCCTGTGGTGCAACATCGTTCGCTGACGTCCCATAACGTTGAGGAGAATCCCTATGACAACCGTTCCCGTGACAGAGGATATTTCAGTAGGTTTGCCTGAGTTAGACGGTGAGCATTCC
>CAZGON010000136.1:0-10524 GCA_964527085.1 uncultured Candidatus Competibacteraceae bacterium | reverse complement strand
GTGAATATTTCAAAGCGCTTGTTTCTCAGGCGGAAAAAAATTTGTTAGACATCTGTCGATTTGTGCCGGTACCGCTTTCTCGACTTCTAGCTTAGCGATTTCTATGGCACTTGCGAAGGCAAGGGCATCCGCACTGCCGTGACTTTTTATGACGATGCCTCGCAAACCCAGCAGGCTAGCCCCGTTGTAATGACGGGGATCGATTTTTTTCGCAAAGGCCCGTAGCACGGGTAAAGCCACTAAGCCAGCCAAGCGGGTCAACAAATTTTTCTTAAATTCCTTGGTCATGTAATGGCGGATCAACTGGGCGACACCTTCGCTGGTTTTTAACGCCACATTACCCACAAATCCATCGCAGATCACCACGTCCACCTGCTCCAAAAAAATACCATCTCCCTCGATAAAGCCAATGTAATTTAGAGTGCTTTTGCTCAACAAGCTGGCAGCTTTTTTAACTTGCTCGTTGCCTTTAATTATTTCTTCGCCAATATTGAGCAACCCCACCCGAGGCGATTCAATGGCGTCAACAGCAGAGGTCAATACCGACCCCATAACAGCAAACTGCAATAGATGTTCTGCCTTACTATCCACATTGGCCCCAAGATCCAAGACTCGGGTGTGGCCATATAAAGAAGGAATGGTGGTGCAAATGGCAGGTCTATCGATACCGGGCAATGTCTTTAGCACAAAGCGGGCGCTGGCCATCAGCGCTCCGGTATTACCCGCGCTGACACAGGCATCAGCCTCGCCTTGGCGCACCAAATTGATAGCTACACGCATGGACGAGTCTTTTTTAAGCCGCAGGGCTTGCGCAGGCAGTTCGTCCATAGCGACGGTCTGGGAAGCGTGATGGATAACAATAGCTGACCGATCAACGTTCTTAAAGGTTGCTAACTTTGCCGACAAGACGTCTTGGTGACCCACCAGTATCAATCTGATGGACCCGGAAGTCTTCTGAAATACCCGTAAAGCAGCGGGAACGGTCGCATCGGGTCCTATATCGCCCCCCATGCCATCTATAGCGATGGTAAGAGGTCGATTCATTGAAGATGCCCGTTCATGGAAAAATACTATTCGTGTAAAAGGGATGCTGTTGGTGTAAAAAATAGCAGGTAGACTAGAGCGGGCGTAATAACCGAAACGGTTATACGACGCTTCTAGTCAAGGCTGTGCTACTCTTCTTCGTCTTCTTCCTCAATGGGAGCATCGATAACCTTACGACCCCGGTAATACCCATCTGGGGTAACATGGTGGCGTAAATGAGTCTCGCCAGAAGTAGGGTCAATAGACAACGCAGGGGTTTTAAGGGCATCGTGGGAACGTCGTGAGCCACGTTTAGCCCGAGTTTTACGATTTTGTTGGACGGCCATAATTTGGTTTACTCTTTGCTCGAATCCAGTTTTAAATTGGCAAGTACAGCAAAAGGTTTCACATCCTGCGCTTTTGCTGATTTTTTTTCTGACAAAACAAAGCCTTCCAGTTTACACTGATGTAAATCAGCGTGTAACGGGATAAGCGGCAATGCCAGAATAAGTTCATCTTCTACCCATTCAGAGATCACTAATTCCTTGTTTAAAATCAATAATGGGTCATAATTTTTGGGTAAATTTACAGCCTCTGCCTCAGTATGCACCAGTCCTAAACGAAACGCTACCGTTAACGGCACAGGCATTGGCGCCAAACAACGCTGGCATACTAATGCAACAGTAACCTCCATTGTGCCGACAAGAAAGCACCTGCCTTGTTCGTCGATGCCGGCCTCTAAAACAATTTTTACCGGCTCTAATGGCGCGTCGATCAAAGCCAGCAAACGATCCATCGTGTGCAAATCAAGTGCGCCTTGCAGGCGACCCTTTTGTACCGCAAAATGCCAAGGATTTATCTTTTTCGGGAGGTTTTTTTGCATAAGGGAGGCAATAATATCGACGCCGAATACGTCTGTCAAAAGGCTTGCATAACTAACAGGTCATTACGATGAATTCTCACCTATCAGACGGCCGTCTTTTGCTGCTTGCCTCAAGCTCACCGTTTCGTCGAGAACTGCTGGTGCGCCTGCAATTACCTTTTCAGATAGTCGCGCCGGACTTGGATGAAACACCCCACCCCCACGAAACGGGCGCCGCTTTAGTGGCCCGGCTGGCAGCGTCTAAAGCACACTCCGTCGCTCTTCAGCAAACCAGCGCATTAGTTATTGGGTCGGATCAAGTGGCTGTATTTAATAATGAGATTGTTGGAAAACCGGGCAATCACGAAAATGCCGTTAAGCAACTCATGGGATTTTCGTCGCAGTCGGTCACCTTTTATACGGGTCTTTGCTTATGGGACAGCGATAGCGGCAGAAGCCAGCTGGATGTGGCGCCTTTTTTTGTGCGGTTCCGCCAATTGACTCGGCAGCAAATCGAAACTTATTTGCACCGGGAACAGCCTTATCAGTGTGCTGGCAGTTTTAAATCTGAAGGGTTAGGTATTGCTCTTTTTGAAACACTAACCGGTGAAGATCCTACTAGCCTTATTGGTTTGCCCCTCATTCGGCTGATCCGTATGTTAGAAACAGAAGGGATTTACGTTATTTAAAGATACCCAGGGAAACACTTGCCATTCGCCCATTTAGTTACTGGATTGGCAGCGCACCACGTATTTCTCGTAAAATTCACGAAAAATCCGTTGCGCTAATTCAAGCTCTTTCGGTTTCATCTGCTCAGCTAACCCATTACGGTTGATTTTACCTTGCTCGTCGCCCTGCACAGCAGCTAATTGATACCACGCATAGGCCATGGCGTAATCTTTGGGAACGCCATAACCGTGACGATAAAGGGTTCCTAATTTTACTTGCGCTGCCAGAAAACGTTGCTGAGCGGCAGCAAACCATAAATCTTTAGCCATTTTATAATCCCGGCGCACCCCCTGCCCGTTGGCATAAAGCACCCCTAGGTTATGCTGGGCTATGTTGTGACCATTATCTGCAGCCATACTGTACCAATAAATGGCTTTTTGGTAATTTTTAGGTACACCGTGACCATTTTCATACATGGCGCCAAGACTGTGCTGGGCTACAGCAAAACCATGCTTTGCTGAAATTTCCCAATTAAGAATTGCCGTTTTATAGTCACCCGCTTCAAAAGCATCAAGACCTATTTGATAGCCGTTTTTGACAGGCGCAGTTTTTACCCACTTTCCCATCACGTTTGTAATATGTGTTCCCCACATGACTCTACATGCACCCTTGTACATTCATTTCCATAGACTTCAACACAAGCTTACGGGTGCAAAATTTGCACCAAACGACTATTTGCTTAACAAGGACGATTGCAAAATATTTGCTTATTGAGCACAAATGTAGCGAGACGTTTAACAGATTTTACCAATTTAATAGCCAAAAAAAGTAATTCCTTTAAAAACATCCCATATATCCGCACACAATGTGCCATTAGCTGACTAAGAACAGCACATTTGGACATTTTTTGTCACATCTGTTCTATATCTTTTCATTTATAACCTTAGGAGTTACGCAGTTGGGTTAATAAGGGTTTGATTTCACTGAGAATGTATTTGCACACCGTGCAATCGTGAATTCATAAAAATCAACAACTTAAACTTTCAATTGCGTAACTCCTAAACCTTTTAAATTAAATCTTTAAATTAAATTTTTAATAAAAATTATATATATATAAATATGGCATTATGATTGCAATAACAGCATCAAGAAGCACAGATGCTTTAAGGATCAAAAAACAGGTTAGGAATAGGGAAAAAGACAAGATCTAGACCAGCTAGGGATAGTTACAAAGGATAGCCCAAGGATGGCCCAAGGATGGCCCAAGGATGGCCCAAGGATGGCCCAAGGATGGCTTAAAACTGATAGGAATGGTTAGTCACGGACGACGGCTAAGACGGCTAACGGGTCACCTGTTATTCAGGGATAGCTAAAGGATAGCTTAGGGAAAGCTTTAATCAGGGATAATTAAAGGACAGCTTAGGGAAAGCTTTAATCAGGGATAATTAAAGGACAGCTTAGGGATAATTCGTCATATCTAAGGATGGATGGCTAGAAGCATAATGACAAGGATTGCCAAGGATAGCTAGGGATAAGGATTGCTAGGGATAGCGAAGGACTAACAGGAAGAGTCACGGACGGTTAAGGACGAATTAGGAACAAGGATTATTTAGGAATAAGTCAGGAACAGTTATCGAACTCAAGGAACCTAGGAAGACAAGGACCTGGTTTAGGAATGAACCGAAAGCACAGGGTGTGCTCTGCTAGGATGCACTCAGTAGGGACTCACTGCAGCAGCAACTTATCTTTCAGGGAGAATGGGTAAGTTGCTGTTTTATTTTTTTTGTATTTCATCAAATTATCTCCAGTATTTCATCAACATGTTGATGCCCCATCAAAAATCACCTCATAAGCAAATTTCAAAAAATTAAGGACTAGATTGGATCAAGTAAGGTAACGATGAATGTTTAAGTACCCCATCACCTTGCTTATTGTTTTTGTTGTTCTGGTTGCCATGGGCAGCTTGATAAACCCCAAAACTGGCCATGCTTTTGAGAGGGTTTCTGTCACGGCTGAAGACCTGCGTCAACCCCTTGGGCAATATCTTTGGTATTGGGAAGATCCAACCGGAGAAGCATCCTTTGATTTTGTTAAAGAAGCAATACCTACGGAAAGCTGGCAAAGAAGTTTAAGGGAAACCCCTGCTTTTAGTTATACCTCATCAGCCTACTGGTTTACCGTCATACTCCATAACCGCGATACTGGAACTTTGCAGCGTCTTTTGGAAATGGCTTATCCCGTTTTAGATTCCATTGAGGTTTATCTTCAGTCCGAGGACGGCACGTTTTCTGTCCAACATGGCGGCGACCTGCAACCCTTTGCCTTGCGCCCCATTGAACACCGTCATTTTTTATTTCCCATTGACCTAAAGCCTCAGCAAAAAAAACAGCTGTATGTGCGTGTTCAGACCATGAGCGCCATGCAAGCTCCTTTCGTTCTGTGGAGCGAACGGGCATTTTGGGTCACCGACCAACAAGAATTGCTGATTCAAGCCGTCTATTTCGGCACCATGTTGGTCATGATTTTGTATAACTTATTTATTTACCTTGCAGTACGAGATAAAAGCTATCTTTTTTATGTGGCTTTCGTAACAGTCTTTGCCCTCTTTCAAGCAACGTTGCGTGGCTTTAGCTACCACTATTTATGGCCAGAATATCCATGGTTAAATAACAAAATGCTGGGAATGACGGTGAGCGCCGCTATCGGCTTCGGCGCATTTTTCACCATCGAATTGCTCAGATTGCGTAACAACTATAAACGACTCTACCAGTGCCTCTATATTTTAGCGATCATTGCCAGCACAAACGCCCTAGCCGCCTTTTTCATACCCTATCATGGGTCAGTTTTGGTATCGCTGGTGGCAAGTTTAACGGGTTGTTGTTTAGGTTTAACCGCAGGTCTGCTTAGCTGGCGGCGCGGCTATCCGCCAGCCCGCTATTACACCCTTGCCTGGGCCTGCTTTTTAATCGGTACTTGTATATTCGCGTTTAATAAATTTGGCGTTTTGCCTGCTAACCTGTTCACGGAAAACGCCATGCAGCTGGGATCAGCGCTAGAAGTGGTGCTGCTTTCCTTTGCACTCGCCAATCGTATCAATGTGGCTCAACAAGAAAAGGGGCAGGCAGAACGAGACCGAGAAATAGCCGAACAATCGGCCCGCGCTAAAAACCAGTTCCTGGCTACCATGAGCCATGAAATCCGCACCCCCTTGAACGGTGTATTGGGGATGACAGATTTACTGCTCACCACCTCCCTGACTGTTAAACAACGCCACTACGCGGATACCGTGCGCCGCTCTGGCAAGCATCTAATCGGCATTATTAACGATATTCTCGACCTTGCTAAAATCGAAGCGGGCAAACTGGAACTGGAAGAAACACCTTTTGATCTGCGCCTGCTGCTCAATGACTTAGCGGAGCTATTTGCTGAACGCGCGCAACGCAAAGGACTGGAACTGGTCTGTAGCATCCCACCAACTCTCTCAGCAACCTTTTATGGGGATGCTCCTCGTCTCAATCAGATTCTTATCAATCTAGTGGGCAATGCCGTCAAATTCACCCAGCAAGGCCAAGTCATTATTCGTTTGGTGAGTGTGAAAGCGGTTGATGGCGATACCGATACCGGTACTCATTCCCAAGCCATGGTGCATTTAGCCATTGAAGACAGTGGACCCGGCATTGAGCCTGCGCAACAGGGGCAAGTTTTCGGGTCTTTTTTCCAAGCGGACAACACCCCAATCAGTCGGCGCCATGAAGGATCTGGACTGGGTCTCGCCATTGCCAAGCAGTTGGTGGAACTGATGGGAGGGCGCATCGGTTTAGAGAGCGTGCCTGGCCAAGGCTCAACCTTTTGGTTTACGGTGTGTTTAGAACAGCGCCCTGCCACATCACCTGTTTTAGCCGAAATGCCGTCAAAAAATGTTCATTTAGCAAATAAGAATCTGGAAGGTCGCGTATTGATTGTCGAGGACAACCCTGTTAATGCCGAGATCGCTGACACGATTTTGGAAAGCTTTGGTTGCCAAACCCGGTCCGTGGAAGACGGATATAGGGCATTAGATATCCTTGCTCAACAAAATTTTGATCTCATTCTTATGGATTGTCATATGCCCAAACTCGACGGCTACGCCACCACGATAGCAATCCGCCAGCGCGAAATGACCTCAGGGCAACACACACCCATCGTAGCACTAACGGCCAACGCCATGGCCAGCGAGCGAGCGCATTGTCTAGAAATCGGTATGGATGACTATCTCAGCAAACCCTTTACCCCTGAACAACTGTACGACCTCCTGCAACAATGGTTACCTCGGCAAACGGATCGCGAATCACCTTTAGAAATGGCAGTACCAATTCATCCCAGCAGCCATCCCTGACAGTTATTCAGCTAGGTTTCCCCTACTCGCTCTGCATGATGACAGGCCACATGACGTCCCTCCACCCAGCGTAGGGCAGGTGTTTGCTTAGTACAAACTTCCGTGGCAAAACCACAGCGCGTATGAAACGCATAGCCGGACGGCGGGTTCAGCGGAGAAGGTAGGTCACCGATTCCACCTTTTCGATATCTTTGACAAGCTCTCCCATACTCATACTATTAAAGTATTCATAGGCGCCACCAGACATCTTGTAAGAGGACTAAAGCCCTCCGGACTGCCTTCAGAGCAAAACACCAAAGTTTTAGCGGCCCAAGCGGACCCGTGACCGAATAACATAAGTATGGCAATTAACCCCACAAGCAATGAGCGCTGATTGTACATTTTATGCATTATCTCCAACAAGAAAACAGCATGGTTTGCGCGTATCTTAGTTAAAATAGCCAATAAAGCCATTTCCTGCTATACCGACAGACTAATACCAGTCATTATTTACTATGAATGATTCAACATTACATACTCATTTAAGTCCCCTCTCGCCGCTGCTGGGACCGGACGATCCGCCTCCCTTTCAGCTACTCAACCCCCATAGCAAAGCACCGCTTATCCTGGTATGTGACCATGCCAGTAACGCTATTCCTCGGGGACTGCAACAGCTAGGGTTGAGTGCTACAGAGCTGTCCCAGCACATTGCCTGGGACATCGGAGCGGCGGAACTTACCCAGCGGCTTGCTGCACGATTGAATGCCGTGGCGGTGCTGGGTGGTTATTCCCGTCTCATTATCGACTGTAATCGACCACCCGGCGACCCCACGTCGATTCCAGAAATAAGCGACGGCATCGTGATTCCCGGTAATCAAAATTTAAGCGATCTGCACGCCGAACAGCGTTCGGAAACTTTCTTTTGGCCCTATCACCACGCCATTACCAACGCTTACGCCCATATTTGGCGGCATGGCTTAGCGCCGGCCTTAATCGCCATCCATAGCTTTACGCCCCAGTTGCAAAACGGTACGCCGCGCCCCTGGCACGTAGGGTTATTATGGAACCGGGATCCACGTTTGGTAGAACCTATTTTGCAACGTCTCCAGGCGGATGCTGACCTGTGTGTTGGCGATAACGTACCCTATTCAGGACGCGATGTGGGCTTTACCATGGAAACCCATGCGGGAGCAGCCGGTCTGCCCCATGTGGAGTTTGAAATCCGCAATGATTTGTTAGCCAGCGAGGCCGCTTGGGAACAATGGGCAAATCGGCTAGCGGATCTTTTGCAGGCGGTATTAGCCGATCAATCTATTCATAGTGTCGTCCACTATTAGACTACTTACAATAAACCCTTTTCTGCGATGCCGGGGAGGACTTCCATGGCCGTTTCCATTGCCCCTGTTGAACCCAGTTTTACCATTGGTATAGAAGAAGAGTACCTATTAGTCGTCCAAAAAACCGGCGAGCTTATTTCGGAACCGCCGCCTGCCTTTCTGAGTGAATGCGAAAACAGTCTCCATGGCCAAGTCAGTCCGGAATTTATGCGTTCGCAGATTGAAATTGGCACCCAGGTCCATGAAACCCTTAGCGAAGTTCGGGATGACCTTAGCCGATTACGCAGCACAGTGGCGAGTGTTGCAAACCGCCATGGGCTTGCCCCCATCGCTGCCTCAACGCACCCGTTTGCCCAGTGGAATGCCCAAAAACCCACGGCTAAAGAACGCTATACCATGCTTGCGGAAGATCTCCAGGGGGTGGTACGACGGCTGTTGATTTGCGGGATGCATGTGCATGTAGGCATTGAAGACAATCAATTGCGCATCGATCTGATGAACCAAATTACTTATTTCCTGCCTCATTTGCTGGCGCTTAGTACCTCGTCACCATTTTGGCGGGGAGAAAATTTGGGCTTAAAATCTTATCGTCTCAGCGTATTTAATGAACTTCCACGCACCGGTCTGCCAGAAATTTTTGCCTCCTATGAAGAATATGAACGCCACGCCAATATCTTAGTCAATGCAGGCGTCATCGAGGACACCACCAAGATATGGTGGGATGTGCGACCGTCCGCCCGTTATCCCACCTTGGAAATGCGCATCGCGGATGTCTGTACGCGTCTAGAAGACGCGCTCACCATCGCCGCCCTATACCGCTGTTTATTAAGGATGCTTTATCGCTTGCGGCGCAGTAATCAACGCTGGCGTATTTACCTGCCCATGCTGATCAATGAAAATCGTTGGCGGGCGCAACGCTATGGTTTCGATGAAGGACTGATAGATTTTGGCAAAGGCTGCATTGTGCCCTACGCAGAATTATTGGAAGAAATGCTTGAATTAATTCAGGTAGACGCCGCTTATTTTGGCTGCCAAGCGGAGCTTGCTCGCAGCTGGGAAATCCTCAAACGCGGTAGTAGTGCTCATCGCCAGGTGGATACTTTTAAAGAGGCTTTAAACGCCGGTGCCAGTCGCCAGGAAGCCCTTAAAGCGGTTGTGGATAGGCTGGTTTCTGAAACGGTACTTGATTTGTAAAAACTAATCTAACCAGTAAAAATACTTTTTCAATGATTAATCAATTAATAAAAAGCAACCTAAAAAATACAGGGTTTTTAGTGAAACGTTCTAAGTTATCCGGTGTTATTCCAGGAACGCTGTGAATACGTCCTTGTACGCTCCATCGCCGTCTCCCAACAGCGAAGGTCCTTCTATAACACCGGGTAACTTATGGTCAGATACTTTATAGGCAAAATAGCTGTTAAATAACAGACTTTAAAAATTGTTCAATTTACTGGATAGTTAACTTAAAAGCTGTACAATAATAACTCTTTAGCGTTTAAAAAACGCTATACTTTAATTTTTACTAAATGATAAGTAGTGCGCTTTTACATAGCTAATAAAGTTATTTATCGCCATAAGGATTTTGTCATGACTCAAATCTACCATTAGCTTTTAGCTTTAATATATAAAAGTTCATGTCCAACGAGACACCGAACGCTGAAACTCGCCAAACTGCTCGACGGCATACCACTCAGTTAAAAAAAATGCTGCAAAGCAGCGTATCCATTAAAAAAACTGAAGTCGTTAACCAACAAGTACAGCCCGTTCAAAAAACGTCTTATTCTTCTCTAAAAACCAACCCTCTTGAGGGCGCACAGGAAGCCCTAAATACTTTATCCGCTAAGCCACCACCCCGCAGGACGTTGCGCTCCACCGACGAACACATGCAGCGGTCTAATAGCCGTATCGCTAAGCTAATTCTACAAACCAAACAACTTTCTGAAATAAACCATATATTTCATGCTTTTTTACCCGCTTATTTGCACGAACACGCCTCCCTAGCCAAACTTGACAGCGAAGGTTGGGTGGTACAAACCGATTCCCCGGTGTGGGCAACTCGGCTTCGCTATATTCTCCCCAGTCTACAAAAACCCCTTAGCGAAAAACTAAAATTTCAGGTACCTATACCACGCATCCGGGTAGCGCCGCCAGCGGTGCCTTTACCTCCACCTCCCCAAGCGCGCCGGATGACCATTACCGATAATACCGCTAAGGTGCTGGAGGGCGCAGCCCGCAACCTGCCAGACCGCAAACTCGGCGCTGTCATGGCTCGACTCGCT
>CAZGON010000135.1:0-10637 GCA_964527085.1 uncultured Candidatus Competibacteraceae bacterium | reverse complement strand
ATAAAATTTTCGTCATCACCAAAATAGACATGCTGTTGGGGTAGGGCTGCGATCTCTTCCGCCACTAATTGAGCTTGCCGTGGTCGATGCTGGCCCCCACAAAGATGGGGCACCACGCAAAAGGTACATTTCATTTTGCAACCCCAAGAGCTTCGCACCATGGCGGTGGGTGGAAACAAGGGTTGCCAGGGACGCGCCGCTTCGGCAGTCCAAACACAGTAATATTTCCGCCAATCCCAGAGATCTCGACGAGGTATCGGCAACGTTGCCGGATCAGGAAATTGGGGCCAGCCATCGATGGTCCAGGAAGTTCCCGGCAGCAGTACATCGTTGATTCCTTGCAGTGTTCTTGTTTGCTCCAATGCTTCAACAATGGCTTTGAAGGGGCTACAACCTTCGCCCCGTACAATGGCATCGATGACCGGAATGTTGAGATCCTTAGGCGCAACCGTGGCATGATGGCCCCCTACCACCACCATCGCCTTGGGGAGTTTTTTCTTTACTTGGGCAGCCAGTCGTTTAATCTCAGCAGCATCGTGGGAATACCCAGTAATACCCACCAGATCCGGGCGGTAGCGCTGCAGGGTTAGCTGCAATGCCAGGCGCGGAAACCGCTCTATCCGTAAATCGAGTATTTTGACTAAATGTTGTTGTGGAACCACGGCAGCAAGGTAGCCCAACTCGAGCGGTTCAAGACATGTAAAGCCTTGCAATCCTTGTACGGTGGCCAGTTGAGCTTGCGGCTTTAGCAAAAGGATTCTCACTAATAATGTTTCCTGAATCAGTAGTTAATATTAAATTTTTTTAAGACAATTTGAATCATGTTTTTAATTGTTTTGTTATTACATCAACGAACTATCGTCCACAGTATGGAAACTCACATACAAATATAGTGTATGTATGACTTCTTAGGATATATCACATTATCTGCCTAAATATCTTTATCCAAACTGTCTTAAAACTAAAGCTTTTTTTCCAGTAAATCACGTTTAAAAATCAATTTACCAAAGTATATATTAGTGTTTAGTAACGTTTACTTTGCAAAATTACTATTTTATAGTGAGCGCGCTTTTGACAAGAATCAATTTTAGAGCAAGCTGCTTTTTATACAATCGCGATAACAATTATTGGAAGAACACATCAAGCTAACAAGGTTGTAAGGAGGTATAAATCTGTCATCAAACTGTCATTCTTTCTTTTAAACAAATAAAGCAAAATTATGGGTATATCATCTTATGCAGAGTAATATAAACACTATAGCGCGAAGTATTTTCTTGTTGTTTTTGGTCTTTTCTTTTACTTTAGTTAGTGCTGAGCCTTACCAGACGGTATATGAGCAGCAGGTGATTGACAAGGCTTCCGGTTCTTTCAAGATTTTTGAAGATTTTAATAAAGGAAGTCTAAAGGATAAAAGTAGATCCGGCGGATTAAGAACTGTGGGGGGATGCTATAGCTATTCTTTTGATCTATCAAAAAATCCAAGCGGATCCGGGAAAGCTCTAAAAACAACTCAAAAAGGCAATAAAAAATCTTATTGCAACAAGCATAGCAAAAATAAGCATCGCACCGAAGTAAAAATAAAACCACGGCATAAGTTTGCCTATAAGAAACCCATGTGGATTGGTTGGAAAACTTTGGTGCCAAAGGATTTTGCTTCAACCTCGGGCGGCGTTATTGTCTCTCAAGTTATGTATAATGATATGAGAAACTTTAAATCTTCACCGGATGTTTTTTTAGAGGTGCGTAGAGAAAAGTGGCGGTTGAACGTACAAAGCCAGAAAAAAGTTTATACGCTTGGTTCTGTTAAGAGAGGTAGTTGGGTACGTTGGAAGCTTTATATTTTACGCAGTGCTGGGAAGGATGGTGAGTTAAAACTCTGGAAAGATAATAAGCTGGTTGTTAACTTGAAAGGCAAAACCACGCGTCATTCAAACACCTTAGGCGACTTTAAATATGGGGTTTATTGGGGTACAAAAAGTCGTGGCAATAATACTTATTCCATGTATTTTGATGACACATGGTTAGCTTATAAAGATATTCGTAAAGTTGCTAGACTCGAACCAAACGATACGCCCAGTCAAGCTCAAAACGTAAATGCTGAGATTCCCTTTGATGCAGAAGATACTGTCAACTCAATTGAAGATCCTGTTGATAGCTATGCGTTTAGTCTTTCACAAGAAACTAAAGCGAATATCGAATTAACTGCTAAAGATCCTACTATCCCGATGAATAAGTTAGATGCTTCATTATACTGCGAGGGTTTTACAGTTCCTCTGGTTTCCACAACCAATCCTGGTGGTAAAAATGAAACCATCTCGGCAACAATACCCAGCGGATTACGTTGTATTGTCGCTGTAACCGCCAAAGATATATCGAGAGATGTGGCGTATAATCTTTATGTTCGTTAAGTAGGCTGATGTATAATTATAGTACTGCAAATAAGTTTTTAGCTGCATAAAAAAAGCTTTTTTGGGTTGTATGCTTAAAAACTGTTTGGCTAAGGAATAAGGAATAAGGAATAAGGATTTTGCAATACTGTGTTGTTAACCATAGCCAAGCGGGGTTTCCCCTGACATAGCGACTCATAGACAATAGGCGCAAGGATGTCGGTGGGCAACCTCCGCTCTCATTACCACTAAAACGCAGTAATCATTCTTGATAATGGTAATATCTATCGGCAGCCGTTCCTGCTAAGTAAACTATATGCTACAATAGATATAGCTACGTAGTCGAGACAGCTATTTCGTCCAAGGTGATATCCACCATCAACTCATTAGCAAGCCCTTCAAGTGTCTCCTTAACAGTGTCGATGTCCACATGGTGAGGAATTTGTAATCGTATTGTGGCGTGAAACAGGGTCTCACCTGACCAAGAGGCGCTGCTACATTCCGTATTAAGTTCCTCGATGTTGATCTGGTGGCTGGCCAGGGCATGGGATATATCCCGGACAATACCAGGATGGTCTTGTCCCACTAAATTCAACGTAAGCAATCGATTAGATTGTGCAGTGGCGCTAAAGGTGCTACTTTTTTCCACCACCACCTTAAGCCCACGGGACTCCAATTCCTGCAATCTGTGGATAACCGTTGCCACGTTATGGTCAGGTACACTGGCAAGGAGTATACCGGCGAACTTCCCAGCCAGGCAGGCCATGCGGCTCTCCTGCCAATTCCCACCATAGGTGGTGAGCATTTCTGAAACGGTTTCCACCAAACCTGGTCGGTCTTCACCAATTACCGTTAATACTAAAAATGTTGGCATGACTGCGGTTCTCTATCAGTAAAATAACTTACGCTACCTTTTCATATTCAGATATCGGTGGACAAGAACAAATCAAATTGCGATCACCGTGTACATTATCTATGCGGCCTACGGGTGGCCAGTATTTATGGGTTTTTACCGCAGTGGAAGGAAAAACTGCCTGTTCCCGAGAATAGGGGTGTGGCCAATGGTCATCCACCAAAGCAGCCGTGGTGTGCGGAGCATTAACCAGCGGGTTATCGGTAGGATCCAGTGCCCCCGATTCGATGGCTTGAATTTCTGCGCGAATGCTGATCATCGCCTCGCAGAACCGATCTAGCTCCTGTTTTGATTCGCTTTCGGTGGGTTCAATCATCAACGTGCCCGGTACTGGGAAAGACATGGTTGGAGCATGGAAGCCATAGTCGATCAAACGCTTGGCCACATCGTCGACGGAAATACCGGTGCTATCCTTAATAGGTCGTAGATCGATGATGCACTCGTGGGCCACCCTACCGTTAAGACCGGTGTAGAGGATCGGATAATGGGGCGCTAGCCGTTTGGCAATATAGTTAGCGTTTAAAATAGCCACCGAGGTAGCTTCTTTTAAGCCAATGCGGCCCATTAGGGCAATATAGGCCCAGCTGATGGGTAGAATCCCAGCGCTACCCCAAGGCGTTGCCGACACTGGTCCGGTCACTTGGGGTGACATTTCCGTTTGCATGACCCCATGACCCGGCAAAAAAGGCGCCAAATGGGCCTTTACACCGATGGGACCGACCCCAGGTCCACCGCCCCCGTGGGGAATGCAAAAGGTTTTATGAAGATTCATGTGGGAAACATCGCCGCCAATGTGGGCGGGCGAAGTCAAACCCACCAAGGCATTCAAATTAGCTCCGTCGATATAGACCTGCGCCCCATAACCATGAACGATATCGCACACTTCCATGATAGTTTCTTCAAAAACCCCATGGGTAGATGGGTAGGTAACCATCAGGGCGGCTAGATGATCACTGTACTGAGCTGCTTTAGCTCGCAAATCCTCCACGTCCACGTTGCCGGCTTCATCACACCCCACCACCACGACTTTAAGACCGGCCATTTGTGCCGAGGCGGGATTGGTGCCGTGGGCTGAATTAGGTATTAAGCACACGTCGCGATGGCTTTCACCCCGGCTTTCGTGATAGCCGCGGATAGCTAATAACCCTGCATACTCACCTTGGGCGCCGGCATTAGGTTGTAAGGATACCGCATCGTAGCCGGTGCAAGCGCACAGCCAGCTCTCAAGATCAGTGATGAGTTGCTGGTAGCCTTGGGCCTGTTCCAGGGGTGCAAAGGGATGAATGCCACTAAAGGTCTCCCAGGTGATGGGAATCATTTCCGTGGTGGCATTTAATTTCATGGTGCAAGAACCCAGGGGGATCATGGTGCGATCCAAAGCCAGGTCCTTGTCCGCTAAAAAACGAATATAACGTAGAATCTCGGTTTCAGAATGGTAGCTGGAAAAGATGGGGTGCTTAAGACAGGGTCCAGTGCGGCTTAACTCGCTGGGTATGGCATCCTCTGTGATGCTATCAAGCTCTGCAAAGGCCAACTTGTCCGAGTTAGCAAATAGACGCCAAAGGGCTTCCACGTCTTCTCGGGTGGTGGTCTCATCTAAAGAAATAGCCACGGTTTCCCTATCTACCGGACGCAGGTTGATACCCTGTTCATGGGCTTTATGGTGGATAGCCTGGGTGTTGGAGCCGGTTTTTACCGAAATAGTATCGAAAAAAGCGCCGGTGGGCACTTCAAAACTTAAATTTTGCAAGCCATGGGCTAAAATCACCGTGAGCCGATGCACCCGTTGGGCAATGGTTTTAAGTCCCTGGGGTCCATGGTAAACCCCATACATACTGGCCATAATAGCGAGTAAAGCCTGCGCCGTGCAGATATTGCTGGTGGCTTTTTCACGACGGATATGTTGCTCGCGGGTTTGTAAGGCCAAGCGATAAGCCTTATCCCCACGGCTGTCGATGGAAACACCCACCAGTCGGCCGGGAATCGCCCGTTTGTAAGCGTTTTTGGTGGCAAAAAAGGCGGCATGGGGTCCGCCGTAACCGAGGGGCACCCCAAAACGCTGGCTGCTGCCCACCACCACATCAGCACCGAACTCACCAGGGGGTTTTAGCAAAGCCAGGCTCAATAGATCACTGGCCACCACGGCTAGGGCTTTCTGCGCATGGGCTTTCGCCACCGCGTCGCTTAAGTCGCTGATTTCACCTGTGGAGGCAGGATATTGCAGCAACAGACCAAACATCTCTAGGCCATCCAGATCCCGCTGGTGATCGCCCACAACCACCTCAATCCCTAAGGGTTGCGCCCGGGTTTTAATGACTTGAATGGTTTGCGGATGGCAGTGTTGGGAAATAAAAAAGGTGCGACTGCGGCTCTTACTGGTTTTTAGACAAAAAGCCATGGCTTCGGCAGCCGCTGTGGCTTCATCCAGCAGGGAGGCATTGGCGATTTCCATACCGGTGAGTTCCGCCACCATGGTTTGGAAATTCAATAATGCCTCCAAACGGCCCTGAGAAATCTCTGGCTGATAAGGTGTATAAGAAGTATACCAGGCAGGATTCTGAAGAATGTTACGCAGAATCACGGTGGGAGTATGGCAATTGTAATAGCCCATGCCGATAAAGGACTTAAACACTTTATTCTGGCTAGCAATGGTGCGCAGCCTCTCAAGCACTGCCTGTTCACTAAGACTTTCGGCGAGTTCCAAGGGTGCATCAGCCAAAATGGCTCCAGGCACCACCTGTTTAATCAGCTCATCGATGGACGTTACCCCTAGCGTGTCAAGCATGGCGGCTTTTTCTGCTACATCGGGGCCAATATGCCGGCCGATAAATTCATCCTGCTGGGTCAAGTCGTCAAATGAGGGGCGGGGTTGCAGCATCGGTTCTCCTTAGTTGTTTCCTGTCATATAAAATCGAAATCTATAAATTATGAGACAAATTGAACGCTCACTCATTCAACCGCGATAATAACGTTGCGTGACAAAAGGCAATTTCACCACAGTGATGGGTAGGGGTTTACCCCGTACTAGGGCCTGAAGTTCCGTGCCGACCGTCTCATAACCCGTCGTCACATAGCCCATGGCGACCGGTCTTTCAACACTAGGACCAAAACCGCCACTGGTGACACGGCCAACAGGTTGGCCTGCTAAGCTTAGTAATTCAGTCCCTGCCCGCACTGGAGCCCGGCCTTGGGGTTGCAAACCCACCCGCTTGCGGGTAACGCCTTCCCTAATTTGTGCCAGGATAATGTCAGCGCCGGGAAAGCCGCCTTCCCGAGCGCCACCGGATCGGCGTACTTTAGAGATGGCCCAGACCAGATTCGCTTCTACCGGCGTGGTGGTGGTGTCGATGTCGTTGCCGTACAGACAAAGACCCGCCTCCAGCCGGAGCGAATCCCGCGCCCCCAGCCCAGCGGGGGCTACCTCGGGTTGATCCAGCAGGGTGCGGGCGAGGGATTCTGCCTGATCGGCGGGCACGGAAATCTCAAAACCATCTTCACCGCTGTACCCAGAGCGGGTGACAAAACACTCAGCGTCAGCGATTTTTACTTTCGCGGCCGTCATAAACACCAATCGAGTCAACTCAGGCGCTAGCCGAGCCATCACCTGAGCCGCGTCGGGTCCCTGTAAGGCGAGCAGGGCATATTGCTCCAACACCTGGATATCACAGCGGTCGCCAAGACTGCGCATATGTTCGATGTCCTGCGTCTTACAGGCGGCATTGATGACCACAAAAAGCCCATCTCCCGCATTGGTAATCATAAGATCGTCAAGGATGCCGCCTTCGGCATTGGTAAACAACGCATAACGCTGTCGATTAAGACCCAAATCTATAATATCCATGGGAACCAGGCTTTCCAATGCCTGGGACGCGTTGGCGCCTTTTAGGCGCACTTGCCCCATGTGGGATACATCAAAAAGACCAGCATAGGCGCGGGTGTGACGATGTTCGCTCATAATACCGCTGGGATACTGAAGCGGCATTTCGTAGCCGGCAAACGGTACCATTTTGGCCCCTAGGTCGCGATGCAAGGTGTCTAGTGGTGTTTTAGCCAAGTGGGCTGGTTCAGTCATAGGTGTTTTCTCCGTTTAATCCGCATAGCAGGGGCGATAGTTATTAGGTACGCCAACCAATTAACGCTGATACACGGGAAAACGTCCACATAGGGCAACCACCTGTTCGCGCACCCGGGTAAGGGTTTGTTCGTTATCAAGGTCATCCAGAACATCGCAGATCCAACCTGTCAATGCTTTTATTTCTGCTTCCTCAAAACCGCGGGTTGTGGCTGCTGGTGTACCGAGACGAATGCCGCTGGTAACAAAGGGTGATTGCGGATCGTTGGGCACGGCATTCTTGTTGACTGTGATATTAGCGCGACCTAGAGCGGCATCTGCGGCTTTGCCGGTAATGCCTTTATTGATCAAATCCACCAGCAGCAAATGATTATCGGTGCCCCCGGACACAATATTGTAACCCCGTTCCTGAAACACACTGACCATGGCGCGGGCATTTTTGACCACTTGTTCCTGGTACGTTTTAAATTCTGGTTGTAGCGCTTCTTTGAAGGCGACTGCTTTGGCGGCAATGACATGCATGAGTGGGCCGCCCTGGGTGCCGGGGAAAACCAGAGAATTAAATTTCTTTTCCAGCTCTGGGTTCGCTTTAGCCAGGATGAGTCCACCCCGTGGGCCACGCAAAGTCTTGTGGGTAGTGGTGGTGACTACGTCAGCGATGGGAACGGGATTGGGGTAGACGCCAGCAGCCACCAAACCTGCCACATGGGCCATATCAACAAACAAATAGGCTCCTACTTGATCCGCGATATCCCGGAAACGTTGCCAGTCCATGATCCGGGAGTAAGCAGAAAAACCCGCCACGATCAGTTTTGGTTTGAACTCTTGGGCAAGGGACGCCACCTGGTCATAGTCCACTTCACCGCTGGATTCCTTAAGACCATACTGCACCGCATGATAGAGCTTACCCGAAAAATTGGGTTTTGCCCCGTGGGTCAAGTGACCGCCGTGGGCGAGGCTCATGCCTAATACGGTGTCATGGGGTTCAATGAGAGCCATATAAACCGCGGCGTTGGCCTGGGAACCGGAATGGGGTTGCACATTAGCATAGGCCGCGCCAAATAATTCTTTAGCCCTTTCTATAGCTAACTGCTCAGCCACGTCCACATGCTCACAGCCACCGTAATAACGTTTGCCGGGATAGCCTTCAGCATATTTATTGGTGAGTACAGACCCTTGAGCTTCCAACACCCGTGGGCTAGCATAGTTTTCCGATGCGATGAGTTCTATATGATCCTCTTGGCGGCGTTCCTCCGCCTGTATGGCTGCCCATAGTTCCGGGTCAAAATTGGCAATACGATCATGGTCAGTAAACATACGGGTTTCTCCTAAAGCTTAGCGATGGGTATAGTACTTAGTGTAACTGCTGCAATACGTAGGATGGTGAAATGATACGGAATAATTGCTAATTTTTAGCCAGCGTCGTTACAGATCTGGTATTTTCCAACGTTTCCGAGTTTTTGGGAGAGTCTCGTCAGAGCCATTGCCATGCAGTATGATCTCTACAGCCAAGGTTTGGGCACTGCGAATGTTGCTCAAGGGGATTATTTGTAGCACAACTAAAGAGGCCTTGTTACCCTGCTTTTCGTACATAGACTGTTTACAATATCGAAACTTTTATCCCTAAAGTCAATAACAAGCCAGAGAGGAAAGTGTTTATGGAAACATTGAATGCAGTGGTCAGTTACGTTAATGGGATTGTCTGGGGTCCTCCCATGTTGGTGTTGATTTTGGGCACCGGCTTGTTTTTGCAGGGTGGATTGTTATTGATGCCGATCCGCAAACTTTTTTTTGGTTTTGGGTTGCTTTGGAAAGGTCGCAAACCCACCGCCGGTGAAGGCGATATTAGTCCGTTTAATGCCTTGATGACGGCCTTATCCGCCACCATCGGTACCGGCAATATCGCCGGGGTTGCAACGGCCATCACCCTCGGTGGACCTGGCGCCTTGTTTTGGATGTGGATAACGGCATTGGTGGGTATGGCCACTAAATATGCAGAAGCCGTTTGTGCCGTGCGTTTTCGGGAGGTAGATGCTTATGGCGACCATGTGGGTGGACCCATGTATTACATTAAAAATGGTCTCTCTAAGAATTGGGCTTGGTTAGCGCCTACCTTTGCGATTTTTGGGGCGTTTGCAGGGTTTGGCATTGGCAACATGGTGCAGTCCAATTCTGTCGCCGATGTGATGAATTCGTCCTTTGGTATACCGGTTTGGGCCACGGGTGTGATTCTCATGATATTGGTGGGTGCTGTGTTGATCGGTGGTATTCGCTGGATTGCCTCGGTGGCCGGTAAATTAGTGCCGTTGATGGCGATTGCTTACGTGCTGGCGGGTCTTGTGGTTTTAGTGATTAATGCTGCAGAGATTCCAGCCGCCTTTGGTTTGATCTTTGATAGCGCTTTTTCGGGTCATGCCGCAACGGGTGGTTTTGCAGGCGCTGCGGTATGGGCAGCGATTCGTTTTGGTGTTGCCCGAGGCGTATTTTCCAACGAGGCGGGCTTAGGTAGCGCACCCATTGCTCATGCGGCTGCGCGTACTAAAGGACCCGTTAATCAAGGTTTGATCGCTATGTTAGGGACGTTTATCGACACCATTATCGTTTGTACCATCACTGGTCTTGCCATCGTGACAACGGCTTCATGGACTGCGATTGGGGAAGACGGCAATCCCGTGACAGGCGCTCCGTTGACATCCTTGGCTTTTGAGACAAGTCTGCCGGGTGTGGGTGGCTATCTTGTTACGGTGGGACTCGCCTTATTTGCCTTTACCACCATGTTGGGTTGGAGCTTCTATGGCGAGAAATGTGTGGAATATCTGTTTGGCGTTAAATCGATTTTGCCATTCCGTATCCTGTGGATTATTGCGCTACCGTTGGGGGCCACTGTTAAGTTGGGTTTTGTATGGTTATTGGCGGACACATTGAATGCGTTGATGGCAATACCCAATTTAATCGCGCTTATTTTATTGAGTCCCGTGGTATTTAAGATAACCCGTGAGTTCTTTGCAACAGGCGGCGCCTCTGAAGAAACATCGCCAGTGTCTGCGCCGTAACACCAGACAGCTTAGCCGACATAGAAGATAGAAGCTCACAAACTATCTTTGCGAAATAAACAAAGCCGCCAAGTGGTTGTATCGACCCTCGGCGGCTTTGGTTTTAAGCGTATCTGCAATACAAACATGACTTACGCAAGGATAGGACTTGGGTAGTTCGTGCAAGAAGTGTCGACGGCCTGGATGGCCGTCGTCAAGCCCACAGGGACGTG
>CAZGON010000134.1:0-10679 GCA_964527085.1 uncultured Candidatus Competibacteraceae bacterium | reverse complement strand
GATAGCATCATTATGCAAAATTCGTCAATCGCTGTCGGGGTATGCGGAATGTCAGACTCTAAAGATAATTTCAGAGAACAAATCCTTTAAGAGTGTGAGTTGATCAATTCGGTCAAGCGCGATGAGACAAGAGCTATCAGCAATTATCGCTGGGCTCATTGGCTGAATTCATTTTCAAGTTCTTCAGGTAGAGAGTCGAATACGGGAACATTGTGCTTTCCAAGCAACTCCATAAAAGTTGCTTTGGAGTATCCCGAGTATTTGGCAGCTTGCCCTAGAGATAGTTTTCCGACTTCGTATAGTTTAATCATTAATAACAGTTTAGCTTCGTCAGCTTCTATTTCTGAGGGCAAATTCACAGTCACTTTAGTCATCACACACCTCAACTCTTTCCCGCAGAATAGTTTTGCTAGTCAGTTTTTTCAAGGACAAACACTAGCCTAGTGCCGTGTCTATCCTAATTTGGTGCATTCAATAAAGGAATTGTAGGGTGCACTCTGTGCACCGAATGTTATTTTCACGGTGCGTAAAACGCACCCTACCCAGATTGATAACTGTTGCTTACGCACCCTTTTAGTGTAGACGCTGCACTAGTAAGGCGTTTCACTTTCTATTTGGAGAACTAAAAAGAAGTTGGAGAACTAAAAAGAAGTTTCCCTCTGCAAAAAAAGCTGTGCCCTTAATGAGGCATCAATGCTTGTAACCAATCCTCAGCATGATTGCTTAACATCCAGTTGTCCAGTACCCATTGCCTGAGCTTATCGCCCTCGACCGCTGCGGCATCCAGATCATAAGCGTACTCCCGTACCGCCTTGATCCACGCATTGGGATTGTTGGGAACCCGCACCACCGGGGTATCCCGGTACGGTTCAATATCGCTACAGATGGTAGGCCATCCCATAATCCCATACTCCAGAATCCGCAAATTGCTTTTCGCCACGTTGAAGCGGTTATGTTCCAAGGGGGCAACAGCCACATCGAGATTTAAGCTAGCCAACTTCGAGGGATACTCTAGGAAGGGAACACCGTTGTGAACCTCCTTGACATGGGGGCGCAACACTTCAGGACACATACCGAAAAACACCCAATCGAACTCTTGGGCTGTCGCTTTGACCAATGGCAAAATCAGCTCCAGGTCCCCTTGATGCTGCTCACCCCCTGCCCAACCAACCCGCGGCTTGCGCCCGACCCGGCGCTGAGACGTTAACCCCTGCCATAAACTATCTTCGAGATAATTGGGAACAATGCAGATATCGTCGATCATGCCGCGCAGGGCCTCGGCCATGGGCGCGGTAGCCACGATCAAACGATCGCAGAGCGACAGTGCTTTGCGTACCCGCCATTTAAGATCTTTTGGCGCCACCTGACGATAGGGATTTTTCTTGGGAACTTGGAACACCAAGTCATCTTGACCAAAAACACGAAAAATGTGATTGGTGAATTTTTTGTAACACTCTAAAGCCGCGAGATAAATATCATGATCGGCATTCTGCAAAAGTAGTGTGTCCGGCTGGAGACGTTCTAATTCGACAGGTTCTATAAACCGCATTGATTGATCGTTATCGGGCAGCAAAGCACACTGGGCAAGTCCTGCACCTTCCAAAGCACGCAAGGGTGCGCGCACCCGGTATTCACCAGTACCGAAGGAATTAAAGGGTGCGGCCAAGACGCGGAATCGATCGCGGAAATTGGTATCCCATGATACGCTGGTTTCCACCTCGATCCGACTGTCTCGGTGGTAGAGACTGAGATGACGGTTGTAAGCTGGATCATTGGCTAGTTTAGGCAGCCATTTCTCCAACAAAGCAGAATCAGCTTGACGATAACGGGCGATGATTTCGGGATCTTGAATGTGCTTTAAGCTACTAGACCCATGGTGAACCAATGTAGCGTAAGGGGTCCACACCATTTTATAGCCAAGTTCTCCAACCTTCAGACAAAAATCAACGTCATTAAAAAGCACCTTAAATTTTTCTTCATCTAGGCCACCCACCTCAAAATAGAGAGATTTCTTCACCAACAGGCAGGCTGCTGTGACAGCTGAGAAATTCTGCACCACCTGCGCCCGCTGCATATAGCCAGGCTCATTGATGGGTAAATTGATGTGTATATGATCCGCGGTACCATTCATACCGAGGATCACACCAGCATGTTGTAAGCGCTGGTTGGGAAAAACTAAACGGCATCCGACAGCACCGACTTTTGCTCTTAAACCGTGAGCGAGCATCCGTTCAAGCCAATTATCTTGAATAACGATGGTATCGTTGTTCAAAAGCACCAAATACTCACCTTGGGCTTGTCGTGCAGCCTCGTTATTTATGGCAGAAAAATTATAGGAATGAGGATATTTAACGACCCGAACGCGCTTGTCATTGGATTCTAATGAGGCAAAATAGGCCAGCGTCTCGGACTCGGCGCTGTTATTATCCATAATGATGACTTCAAAGTTGGTATAAGAAGTCTTCGCTAACAGGCTGTCCACACAAGGCTTGATCAGATCCAGTCGGTCCCGAGTAGGAATAATGACGGATACCAACGGATGGCTAGGCAGCGGATAGTCGATAAAGAAGCTGCCAGGAATCAGTCCTGATGTCGCCTCAATGTCGATGTTGTTGCGTTCCAAGTGTGATTGCAGGGCGTATTTACCTGCCGAATCGAAAGTATTTGTATCATGGGGAATTGCCGCCGTATGGTGGTATAGCATCTCGGCGATATGACCAACGGCCTGCTCGTGGTAGAGATCAAGGGTTTTCAACGCAACGTCGTAAATCAACGCGGACTCTTTAGCCGCAAAACCACCGATTTCCAGTAATGCGTCGCGCTGGATCAGCACCGCATGACCAATATAGTTGCCAGAGCGTAATAGGTCGAGGTTGAAGTCTGGTTTGAACTGAGGGCCTGAGCGTTCGCCATCGGGCGCGATCAGGTCTTCATCGGTATAAATCAAGCGCCACTGTGGATATTGATTGATATAGTCGCCACACACATTTAAGAATTGCGGTTCGAACTGGCTACCGGGCGTCATCCACATCACCCAGCCAGCCTTGATCTCGTCGATATAGCGGTTAGCAGTGGGAATAAGCCGACTCTCATTCTCTAATTGGACCCATTGCAGCATATCCAGATCCTCAAACATAGGATTGGGACAGTCATAATCAGCTAATACGGTCAACTTCCAGTTCGAGTATAGCTGGATATCCAATGAGTTTATGGTATCGGCCAGCAGATTTTGCTCACCTTGCTTGACGTTGATCAGGATATGAAACGTCGGCTGGTGATTCCAACTTTCAAAACGATCGTTGTAGATTGCTAGATCGATGTCCTGCGGGGCATGTTTGGCGATCCATTGCTGGTAGTTCGCCTGTTCGTCAATTTCCTGTCTTTGATTATCGGGCTGCTCGGTCGATGCTTCGTTTGATTTAGCTTGCTGTTCAACAGAGACGTTTTTATAACGTTCGAACCAGCCATCCGCTACTCCGTGATGAATAGCTGTTACCTGATTTAGGTGAGCGTGACTGACACCCATCTCCAACAACCGCTCCCACAGATCCCAATCACCAGGGTAGGCGTACTGCCAACAATGTGGATTGTAACGAAAAGTTTTCAGCAATCCGTGATATAGGGATGAGATACGGGATATACTACCGTGGCTTGGGTGCTCGGCACCAATAATCACAATGTTGCCGCGTTCACCCTCATTTGGAGCAAACATCACCTTGCTGTGTGCCCATTCAACCCTATGCTCTTTGGCCACCGACAGCAGCTGACTCAGATGGGTGGGCAAGAACTCATCGTCGTCATCCAGATGAGCGATCCAATCGCCAGAGGCTATGGACAACCCAACATTGACCGGCTTGGTACCAGCGGTAAACCAACGTGGCCCTGCTTTGCTAGGATAACTTCCACGACGCTTGAGATTGTAAAACCGCACCCGCGGATCTAGGGAATCTTGCAATAGGCGTGCGTCGCTTTCCTGCATCGCGTCGCCAACAATAATCAGCTCCCAGTTTTCATAGTCTTGTGCCAGTACCGAGGGAAGGGTACGTTCGATGATAAGTTCAGCACGATTATACGTCGGGATAATCACACTGATCAGTGGTTCGGCATCTCTAAAGCTGCGCTCATAGCGCTGGTCGGTACGTAGCCTAGCCAGTCGCTCGCAGTCGTGAGCGCGGCGGCGCGGTTTTTTTATAGCGCCTAACTCCGCGAAAAAATCTTCTTTGAATGCCAATAGCGCAGTATTGATCTCAAGCTGCGCCCGCAGGG
The DNA here is from genome assembly GCA_964527085.1 of uncultured Candidatus Competibacteraceae bacterium. GTDB lineage: Bacteria > Pseudomonadota > Gammaproteobacteria > Competibacterales > Competibacteraceae > CAYRGG01. The sequence goes on along the minus strand of CAZGON010000134.1, from coordinate 6,413 downwards.
TCTGGTTTTGGGCTTCTAGGTTCTGCAGCGTTTGCTGTTGTGCTCCGTTCATGCGTTGCTCCCAATGGCTTTATTCTGTATCAGCAAAGGTATCAATTACTGGGCTGCACGCAGCGGATGCGTTTGCCCGTCAAGCCGAGATTTGATCTCGGTGCTATTCTCGACGATGTTTTGAAAAATCCGAGTGATTCGCTTGATCTGTAGCGGTCCTACCGCCGTTCCGGTCGGAAACGCCAGCACTCGATCCAGTACCCGCTCGGTATGTGGCAACAGCAAACTAGCGTGAGGAAAATAAGAACGGTAAGGTTCCATGCGGTGGCAGCCGGGGTAAAAATAACGGCGCACGTCGATATTTTCAGCGGTCAGTAGCAACGCGACCTCGTCACGACTTAAACCAACTAGATCCGAATCCATTTCAACAATAATATACTGATAATTTGCCTTTTTTTGCTCTTCGTAATCGCGTAGACGGACACCTTTGATCGCCTCAAACCCCTGTCGGTAGGCGCAGTAATTACGGTAGTTAGCGGCGATAAAATTATCGATACTTTCCAGCGAGGTCAAGCCCATGGCTGCTTCGGCTTCGTTCATTTTCCCGTTGATGCCGATATAAGTGACCTCATCGCGGCCAGAAAAGCCAAAATTGCGCATCAATGTCAATTGCTCGGCAAGGGTATCGTTATTTGTCACAACCGCACCACCCTCGAAGGCATTTATAAACTTGGTAGCATGAAAGCTAAACACCTCGGCATCGCCGAAGCTACCGATCATTTGATCACCGTATGAACAACCGAATGCGTGAGCAGCATCGAACATTAACTTCAGACCATGTTTTTTAGCAATCGCAGCCAGCGCGTTGACGTCACAGGGCTGCCCCCACAAGTGCACACCCAAGATGCCGCTGGTGCGCGGCGTGATCATGGACTCAACGCGGGCAGGATCGATTTGATGAGTATGTGGATCGATGTCACAAAATACCGGCGTAACTTGCTGCCATTGCAGCGCATGTGCGGTGGCGACGAAAGTCATCGAAGGCATAATTACCTCACCGCTAAGACCGAGTGCACGGGCGACAATCTCCAGCGCTACGGTGGCGTTACTCATGGCAATGCAATGTTTGACGCCGACGATGTCGGCAATGCGCTGCTCCAACTCCTGCACAAAGGGACCGTGATTGGTGAGATGTCGCCGCTCCAGTATGTCTTCGATGCGAGCTAGCACTTTTGCCTTATCGCCAATGTTTGGCGTTCCCACATGAAGCGGCTTTGGAAATGCGGGCACGCCGCTAAACAGTGCTAAATTATCGACCTTTCCCTGCATTGAATTATCCTTTTCACTAAGTTTATATCAGTTTTTAAGGCGAAATCTTGCCCGTTATGTGCCTTATAAAATGTTCTACCAGACAGATGTCATCTGCTCAATCATAGCTAGCCTCTGCGACTAGAGTGCTATCGATTCGCGTCTCCCGACCACGCAGCTCTTCATGACAGCTATCTCCATTCGTTGGAAAATCGATATGATCGAAACCACATTCCCGTAACCTTAGCTCTAATTCTTCACGGTTATAAAGGTACTGGTGCCCCCAGGCCCGTACAGCAACGTTGAGCATCTGTACACGGGTTTTGATAAATTCATGGCCTGGCCAATGTAGCCAGTCTTGATCGCGCCAATCACCATGAAACTTTTCTAGAAGGAGATCGAGGTCCGGCATTGCAATCCGCAGAATGCCTTTAGGTCGTAGCAAACGCCGACATTCACTGAGTAGACGCACACCGGACGTTAAATCAAGATGTTCTAGGAAATGCTCGTTGAAAATGTAGCGTACCGACCGATCAGGTAATGGTAAAGGCTGTTGAAGATTTAAGTGTAAATCGGCCTGGGGCGAATCGAGATCGATGTTTAACCATCCCTTGAAATAAACGTTTCCGCATCCTAAATGTAGCCGCTGCATAGTATTGGCTGTAACCGTCATTCACCGCTCCAGTATGGTATCTATGTGTCAAAATAGCATCATGTTGCCTCAGTCAACGTTAATAGTGACTGCTATTAACACTGTGAAGCACATTTCATACCAACAGCCAATATCAATAATCTAGTTTTAAGAAAGCAAATAACTAACTGAAAGAAATTACTTTTTTGATGACAACTTCCAAACAAAAACCTATTGTCAATAATTTGACAACTAGAGAAAATATAGTTGAGTTAAAAAATGAACTACCCCGCAGCAAGCTGCGGGGTATCTGGTAGCATCACCAAAGCGACAGCTGATAACAATGAGATATCTTACGCAGCAAGCCGCGGGGAATCAGACCCATAGAGATTGAACGGATAATGCTTAGCTATAACTTGTCCAAATAGCGGATATGGTTGCACTCAGTAAGTTAGGTGCTTAGTCCTAGAATGCTTAAGAGTTAGGCAATTTGCACAACTTTGGAGAACCCGTCGCGAGGCACCCATAGTAATAATCATTAAAACCTGCTTCATTCATTTTTCGATAGACTAGTGTGGGATCATAATCAACTCGGTGTAATGAAAAATGCCCGTCAAATACCGCGAAGGATGCACGAGGATCACGATCCCGAGGTTGACCCACTGAACCGGGATTACAGTATGTTTTGGAGCCAAAATGATAAACTCCCTGAACGTGAGTATGCCCTGAGGCAAACAATGAACCTTCTAGCTTGGAAAAATACTCCTCGTTTGGCATTAGATACTCATCGATGGGATTCGCCCATCCTCCATGTACCATTTTAATCCCCATCACTTCACGATATAGCGAAAATTCCTTGAGCCAATTTATGTTTTCCTGAGAAATGGTCTTTCGCTGATATTCCAAACAATCATTCACACTCTGAGATCGAGCACAAATACCTCCACCCGCTAGATACCAATCGTGATTACCCATAAGACTCTGTACGTTCCTTAATCTCAACTCATCACAGCACTCATTAATCTGACTGTAATACCCTACAACATCACCGAGGCAATAAATGCTTGTAATCCCCATTAAATCAAGTTTCGCCAAAACTGACTTCAGAGCCTCGAAATTGCCATGTATATCGGAAATAAGTCCTATTTTATTCATAAAAAATCTTTTCCTCAGCATAACGAACAGCCTTTCCACCTTTGATATTCGGCTGAAAAGGAAGCAAACCGTTGAGTTTGAAATCAACCGCCATTAAAGATTCATTGTAACCAAAAGCAGTTCGTATCGACGTCGAAGAAGAAAGTCTTGGATTAATCTCCAAGAGTTTTGGCTCCCTTTCATGAAGGCGAAATTGGAAGTTGGTGGGACCTGTTGGTTTAAAAAAAGAACAGAGTAAAGAGAGTATTGAACTAAAGGGGTGATCAAACACCACCTCTGCTTTTTCAGTAAAGCCTTCAAGAGAAAGAGTTCGCCTCAAGGCTATCTCAGTCGCAATATCCCCATTTCCATCCCCAAAAACAGCAATAGTGTATTCGTCTTCGCTACTACCTATAAGGCGTTGGGCCATTAAAAAATCACCCATCTGGCTTTTGATGGCAGCAAAATCATTTTCTGTTTCGATGATACGTATTCCCCTCGAACCGAATCCCTGGCGGGGCTTAACGATGAAAGGAAGACCAAGCTCTGCTTCAAGAGCTAAAAAATTAGCACTGAGTGAACTGGCTATTAAACTAGGCATTTGAGCGCTGAGAAGCGCTTGGTAAAAACACCATTTATCGCGACAAAGATGAATAAGCCTTGGGCTGTTGAGAAGAAGCTCAGCACCGACCGCACGAATATCTTCAGCATGATCAAACCAAGTATAGAGATCAATTTCAATACCGGGGATTATAAGGTCAATTTCATACTTTTTGATGATACTCTTTAGCCACTTAAGATAACCCTTCTCAAGGGTCTTTGGAGCTAAAAGAAACTTGTCACAAAAAGCTGGAGCAACAGAATCACTGTAAATAGATGATCCTATGAGGCGAAAACCCCGATCAGCGGATCGCAAGGATTTCAAAATTCCATATCCCACAACCCCACTTGCACCAGAAACAAAAATTGTCTTCATGCTATCCTTTTCCTACCCGTAACAATACGTTCAATTCCTACAACCATATCAATTTGTGGAGTCCAATTTATAAGCCTGTAAAGATCTGCTGTTAACGAGAAAACATTGTCTGGGATATCTGGTTTGTCTTTCAGATAATAAACAGAACCACCTCGACCCCATGCCGCAAGGGCTATCTGGGCAATCGTCTCGTAACTTATATCTTCCGGAAAATTCACAGAAAACGTTCCAATATGCTTAGTTAGAACAAGTCTCTCTATAGCCTCACATACATCGTCGACATGAATATAGTTTCGTAGGGAGGCACGACTTCCAAAGATCGAAATATCCTCACCTTTCTCAGCTCGATCAATGATGTAATATAAGAAAGGCTGATGTATTCTAAAATCATCGGAATCGCCATAGATTTGAGAGGGACGAATAATTGTCAAAGGTATCGAAACCAGCTCAGAGGCCATCCGTGCCACCTGTTCACCTTGTCGTTTAGTCAACGCATAACTGCTGTAATAAGAAGACGACTCGTCCAAACAAGCAAAAATAGTCGATACGTAAAGAATTTGAGATACCCCTGAGCGAGATGCCAATTCAAACAGTGTTGAAAGGCCCAAGACATTTACTTTTATCGCATCGCTCAAACCCGCTAAATCACTACCCCCAAAGGAGGCTGCTAGGTGAATGAGTACATCAATATTGTGAGGAAACTTTATCTCGCTGCAGTCACTACTTAAATCAAGAGTGATATCACAGTCCTCTCTACCCGCAGTGATGACCGTAGCATAGGATTCCAGGCGAGGTTTTAGCACTTTGGCCAATTTGGAAGAACCACCTACCAATAGAATATTCATGTGTGACATCTGACCTCAGCTAAAAGCCCACAGCAGAGTTCTGGATATTCAATTCCCATTGTACAGAGAGCTTTGAGTACAGCAGGATCAAGATCTAAACTTATCATTTGAGTGGTTGTAAACGGTTTAAGGTAAATACCCTCCATTCGAACTACCTCAAAATTAGCTCGCTCAATATCATTCTCAAGGGTTTTCACAGTGTAATAACGTTTGTGTCCGAGCTGAGCATCATATTCTGAAAGTCGAGTGAGGTTATCGAGAAAACCAGAAAGATGCCCAAGGCGTCGATTTAGACTTTCGGCATTGGGAACAGCAACGTATATTTTCCCATTAGGATTTAAGAAATGATGATAATGCTTGAGAATAGCGACAGGGTTGTCTACATGCTCTAGAACAAAACCCATGACAATAACATCGAATCCCTCGTCGGTTTCAAACTGTTCAAAGTAGGTTTCGATAAGTTCTGCTTTTGAGTTAGGATTCTCCTTACGAAACTTGGCTATAACTGCTCCTGATCCATCAAGAACTACATGACGAGAAAAATGACGGGAAAAGGTGGTGGCAGAAAAGCCATGCCCAAGCCCTAGTTCTAAGATAGAATTTTTATCTGAAGAAAGTTCTATTATTCGAGTAGGATACCAATGTAATAGAATTTTGTTATCGAAGTCGTAGGTACTACCACCCTGATACGCTTTAAGATACTGATCAAGATCCTTTGACATACTTTATATTCACCACTATTTATAGTTGGACCTAGAGCTTGAGCCATTCCCTTACATGTTCCTTAGAATTCCACATTAAGACATCAATAATAGATAAACCAGGAACAAAGGAATCAAAACCATGCTTGTATTCATTAAGAACCGGTGTAATAAAATTTAATCGAATTTTTTTTCGTGTAAAATTCTCAGCGAAGTAGAGATTTTTTCCTCCAGGCAAATTAAGGTAGTCAGTACCATGCTCGCGTAAAACAATATCGATAATACGATCTTCACCTTTAAGAGACTCATTAAAATATCTTCCTTTTGACTGAACATAGGTAAAAGGAAGGTCTAAGTAATCAAAACACTTTATGATGCTTTGTTGTGCCAATTGGTCTATAGTATGCAAATCTTGAGCAAATACCTCTTCACAGAGAGGTTTTATTTTATAAAAGTAAGGTGCTTTCCCATAGGCGTGCAGGAGGGTTTTGAGAATATCGTTGCTATAATCTCGGTGATCACTAAGATAAGTTTCATGAATTTTTCTGTTCTGACTCGCCTTTTTCAAGGGCACTGATATATAACTTGGCCTGCCATTTACGAGTATTCTATTTCGATTTATCCAACTACGCTTTATGTAATCGACATCATTCAAAAAAACAAATAGATCTGCCTGAGTAGCTAATTGAAAATAACCGATGTACGGAAAAAAATACGGCTGCATGATGACAATGGTTTTCATGATTTAATAAGATAAATAAGTACTTCAATGTCAGCAATTCCCGCTCTAGCCCCCTTCTACATCGCCGGAGGGTGCCAACGGTGGT
>CAZGON010000133.1:0-10766 GCA_964527085.1 uncultured Candidatus Competibacteraceae bacterium | reverse complement strand
CAAGTAAAGACATCTTCATCACGGCCAAAGTGCCCATAAGCAGCCGTACGTTTATAAATTGGCCGAATCAAATCGAGCATGTTAGTCAACCCGTAAGGGCGTAAATCAAAATGACCACGGACAATTTCCTCTAAACGCTCCTCGTCGACTTTGCTGGTGCCAAAGGTATTGACAGCGATGGAAGTGGGTTCAGCAACACCAATGGCGTAGGACACCTGAATTTCGCAGCGATCCGCAAGCCCCGCGGCAACGATATTTTTAGCCACATAACGGGCTGCATAGGCGGCCGAGCGATCTACCTTTGAGGGATCTTTGCCAGAAAAAGCGCCGCCGCCATGCCGCGCCATGCCGCCGTAGGTGTCGACGATGATTTTGCGCCCTGTGAGACCACAGTCACCGACGGGACCGCCGATAACAAACATACCGGTTGGATTGATATGGTACTTAGTGTGTTTATCGAGCCATTCTCCCGGTAGCACCGGCAGGATGATATTCTCCATCACCGCTTCGCGCAGGCGTTCCTGAGAAATGTCGGGGTCATGTTGGGTCGATAGCACGACGGCTTCAATCCCAACGACTTTACCGTCCTCGTAACGAAAGCTAACCTGGCTTTTAGCGTCTGGGCGCAACCAGGGTAATATATGGGTTTTGCGCATTTCGGCTTGGCGCTGTACAAGCCGATGGGCATAAGTGATGGGTGCAGGCATTAACACATCGGTTTCGTTGGTTGCGTAACCAAACATAAGACCTTGATCACCGGCGCCTTGTTCTTCTGGGTTGCGACGGTCTACACCTTGAGCGATGTCACCGGATTGTTTGCCAATGCACGAAAGTACTGCACAAGTAGCCCCATCGAAGCCCACCTCAGAGCTTGTATAGCCGATATCTGTAATCGTGTTGCGAACCACATCGTCTAAGTCTATCCAAGTGGACGTGGTAATTTCACCAGCTAATACCACAACCCCGGTTTTGATTAAGGTTTCGCAAGCGACTCGGGCCTTAGGGTCTTCCACTAAGATGGCATCTAAGACAGCATCAGAAATCTGATCAGCGATTTTATCGGGATGACCCTCGGAAACGGATTCTGAAGTAAAAACATAACTTTGATTCATTATCTTTCCTTTTATTTCTCCTGGTACACTAACTTATTTATAAATATAAATAGGCTTTGAAACAAATAACGTAACTGTGTTCCACTAATTCTCACAGTAATATGTCGGAAGCTTGCTTTGAAAGCTAGACTTTATTGCCTAAGACGCTGAGAATCAAAGCAACATTATAAAAATTTTTGATGACATTATGATAAATATCCCTGTGCATTTTCTGCTTGACACACCGCATTAGCTAATGTGGTGAAACGTTTTTTTTGCACGCATATCTTAAATGTTGCTAACCCTATAAACAGCTTTTTTATTGTAATTTTCCAAGTTATTGCGGAGGTTGACAGGTAAAACCCTATCAATTCATGTGGATTATTTCCTTAATACTTTATTCTTCCCTCTAAATTTGATAAGCAAATCAAATGGTAAACAACTTGCACTTCCCAATTTGACTAATACCGAAGGAGTCTAGCACCAACAACAAACCCAGATCAGTAAATGTGTAGCACCGTAGTCTAAATGCTTTTGACTGATAAGTCATTGCTCGTGAAATGATGTTAAACCTGGCTACGAAGCATTTTCCGAGTTGGTTTTTTTATTATGAAGTTACGCAAAAGCGACTTTACAAATTGCTTGGCGCAAAGATAAGGGTATCTTTACGTTTCGCCGTAAAGAGTAGCCAATGTGCGTCGGCTACTGTCCAACTCTGTCAGAATACGTCATCTTCGGGAAAATGTAAGTTAGCAAGTTAGCAAGTTAGCAAGTTAGCAAGTTAGCAAGTTAGCAAGTTAGCAAGTAAAATCTTTTGGCACAAACAGTCCCAAAGCCTTGTGCTAAAAATGAAAGGCTGGTGCAGCAATTTGCTTATTTAAGAGTAAGTTGAGTTAAAATGCAAAAAAAGTTATCCCTGCATATTATCAACTATATGAAAAATATAAATTTGTTCTACAGATGAGTATGGCTTAGTCTTTTACAAAATACATCCTGGGATTCAGGTAAAAATATATGGCTGGCAAAACCCTCTACGATAAACTTTGGAACACGCACGTTGTATGTACTAACACGGATGGTACAGTGTTGCTCTACATTGATCGCCACTTGGTGCATGAGGTAACTTCGCCCCAGGCATTTGAAGGTCTTCGCTTGGCGAAACGCCAACCGTGGCGATCTGCTTCCATGTTAGCAACCGCAGATCATAATGTGCCCACCACTGACCGGCGTCATGGTATTGACGACCCTACCTCTCGTCTACAGGTCACTACCCTAGACGATAATTGTCTTGAGTATGGCATAACCGAATTTGGCATGAACGACCTTCGCCAAGGTATTGTGCATGTCATCGGGCCTGAGCAGGGGCTAACCCTGCCCGGTATGACTGTTGTTTGCGGCGATTCTCATACTTCCACCCATGGCGCCTTTGGAGCCCTCGCGTTTGGTATTGGCACATCGGACGTGGAGCATGTCATGGCAACCCAATGTCTAGTGATGACCAAGGCCAAATCCATGCTGATCCGTGTGGAGGGTCAGGTAGCGCCTGGCATTACTGCCAAGGATATTGTGTTAGCGATCATCGGCGTCATCGGCACCGCCGGCGCCACCGGCTATGCCATTGAATTTGCGGGTGCAGCCATCCAAGCATTGTCCATGGAGGGCCGTATGACGGTTTGTAACATGGCCATTGAGGCAGGCGCCCGTGCCGGTATGATAGCAGTGGATGAAACTACTATTAATTACCTCAAAAAGCGTCCTTATGCCCCAAAACAGGCCATGTGGGAACAGGCTGTGGCTACCTGGCGGGATTTGCGGAGTGATGGTGACGCCGTATTTGAACAGGTGGTGACCGTTGACGCGACCCACATCAAGCCTCAAGTCACTTGGGGTAGCTCACCGGAAATGGTCACTACTGTGGATAGCCGCGTTCCTGATCCAGCTATGCAGTCTGATCCGGACAAACAAGTGGGTATGCAACGGGCCTTAGATTATATGGGTTTACAAGCCGGTTTACCTATTACCGACATCAGGTTAGATCGGGTTTTTATTGGTTCCTGCACAAATTCCCGCATTGAGGATTTACGGGCCGCAGCGGCGCTGGTGAAAGGCCGTAAAGTCGCTGATTCAATCAAACAGGCGCTGGTGGTGCCGGGTTCTGGTTTAGTAAAACAGCAAGCCGAGGCGGAAGGGCTAGCCAAAATCTTTAGCAAGGCAGGTTTTGAATGGCGCGAACCGGGGTGTTCCATGTGTCTCGCCATGAACGCCGATCGCCTGCAGCCCGGTGAGCGTTGCGCCTCTACCTCAAACCGCAATTTCGAAGGTAGGCAAGGTCAAGGGGGACGTACCCATCTGGTGAGCCCGGCAATGGCGGCTGCTGCTGCGATCTATGGCCATTTTGTGGATGTCCGAGAGGTGTTAGGCTAAAGTATTTTGCGAGGCAGAGGCATGCAACCCTTTATTCATCATACAGGACTAGTTGTCCCGTTGGACCGCGCCAATGTGGACACCGACGCGATTATCCCTAAGCAATTTTTGAAATCTATAAAACGCTCTGGATTTGGGGATCATCTTTTTGACGAATGGCGTTACCGTGATCCTGGAGAGCTAGGTCAGGACACTAGCCAACGGTTGCTCAACCCCGATTTTCCCCTCAATCAGCCTCGTTACCAAGGTGCGAGCCTATTGCTCACGCGCAGCAATTTTGGTTGTGGTTCCTCTCGGGAACATGCCGTCTGGGCGCTACGGGACTACGGTTTGCGCTGTATCATCGCGCCCAGTTTCGCCGATATTTTTTTTAGTAACTGTTTTAAAAACGGTCTCTTACCCCTTTGTTTAGAAACAGATGTAGTGGAGAAACTGTTTCGTGAAGAGGCTGAAGTTGAGTCAGGTTATCGGTTGCAGGTGGACCTTCCCGCCCAGACTATCACAACGCCGCACGGCGAAGCCATTCCCTTTGATATAGAAAATTTCCGTAAGGAGCATCTTTTAAAAGGGCTTGACGATATTGGTTTAACATTGCAGCACGCGGCGGAAATCCGCGCGTATGAGGCACGCCGTCGGCGTGAGGCGCCTTGGCTGTTTATGGATGGATTGAAGCAAAATGAGTTATAAGCTACTGATTTTACCCGGCGACGGTATTGGGCCTGAAATCGTTGCGGAAGCCGTCAAAGTTTTGGATGTGTTACGTCAGCAACACGGCCTGGATGTAACCTGTACTGAAGGTCTTATTGGCGGTAGCGCTATTGATGCAACCGGCAAACCACTGCCCGACGAAACTTTGACGCTGGCCCAGGAAAGCGATGCGGTGTTACTGGGCGCGGTGGGGGGGCCAAAGTGGCAAGCGCTAGACCGCGGACTTCGTCCAGAACGCGGCCTGCTAGGTATTCGCAGCGCTCTGGGTTTATTTGCTAATCTACGGCCCGCTATCCTTTATCCGCAGTTGGCAGCGGCTTCCAGCTTACATGCGGAATTGGTGGCTGGTCTCGATATGATGCTAGTGCGTGAACTTACCGGTGGTATTTACTTTGGCCGGCCGCGGGGTATTGGAGTCATGAAAACCGGCGAACGGGCAGGTTTCAACACCATGTTTTACCGGGAATCGGAAATCGAGCGTATTTTGCGGATGGCCTTTACCATTGCTGCCCAGCGCCAAAAACGGGTGTGTTCCGTGGACAAGGCTAATGTGCTTGAAGTGTCTGAATTATGGCGGGAAGTGGCGACACGGGTAGCAGGTGATTATCCTGACGTGGAACTGACCCATCTTTATGTGGACAATGCCGCCATGCAGCTGGTGCGTGCACCCAAACAATTTGATGTCATAGTCACCGGCAACCTGTTTGGCGATATTCTTTCCGACTGTGCCGCCATGTTGACGGGTTCCATCGGTATGTTGCCATCGGCTTCTTTGGCTGCCGATGGCCGGGGTATGTATGAACCGATCCATGGTTCAGCGCCCGATATAGCCGGTCAAGGCTCGGCTAACCCGTTGGCCACGATTTTGTCGCTAGCCATGATGCTGCGTTTCACCTTCAAGCGAAGCGATTTGGCTGAACGTGTCGAAGGCGCGATTGGTGCTGTTTTAGATAAAGGGCTGCGCACAGCCGATATTATGTCAGCGGCTATGACGGAAGTCAGTACGCAACAAATGGGTGACGCTGTGGCAGAAGCGTTGCGCCAATTCTAAAAAGCGATTTTGGGTTATTCGCTACCTAAGTTTTAGTGTCCTATTTGGTTAGTTGCTGTAATACTAAATTAAACGTATGGCATATGTTTTGCTTTTAAATCACCAAAAGGTGGCTAGTCGGGTTGTAAAACAAAAAACAGCCTAAAACACGAGCTGGCTGATCAAGTTTGCTTTTAAGCGCTACCGACAGTTTGGCTATCTTTTTGATTCGAAGAGGTTGACCTAAATGAGTGAAAAATTCGACGTGGCCGTCGTGGGCGCCACGGGGGCAGTGGGCGAAGTGATGTTAGAGATTCTGGCCGAACGCCAGTTTCCTATAAACAACATCTATCCATTGGCAAGCAGCCGCTCAGCGGGTAATAGAGTGGTTTTTGGAAATCGGCAACTGACGGTGGGTGACCTCGACACATTCGATTTCTCTAAGGTGCGCATTGGGTTATTTTCGGCAGGTGCTTCCGTGTCAGCTGATTACGCGCCTAAGGCAGCAGCGGCGGGATGTGTTGTCATCGATAATACCTCCCAATATCGCTACGAGCCAGATATTCCCTTAGTGGTTCCTGAGGTTAATCCCCATGCTGTTGCCCAGTATACCAACCGAGGCATTATTGCTAATCCGAATTGTTCCACCATTCAAATGGTAGTGGCTTTACAACCCATCCATGCAGCCGTTGGTATTGAACGGATTAATGTAGCCACCTATCAGGCGGTATCGGGTACCGGCAAAGAAGCCATTGAAGAACTGGCCATGCAAACAGCGGCACTGCTCAACGGTAAACCCATTGAGTCGCAAGTATATCCTAAGCAGATTGCTTTCAACGCATTGCCTCACATCGATGTTTTTCAGCCTAATGGCTATACCAAGGAAGAGATGAAAATGGTCTGGGAAACCCAAAAGATCATGGAGGATGAGGATATTAAGGTCAACCCAACCACAGTGCGCATCCCGGTATTTTATGGACATTCTGAAGCGGTTCATATAGAAACCCGCGAAAAAATCACTGTGGCGGCAGCCCGGGATTTGTTGAGCCAAGCGCCAGGCATTGTTGTCTTGGATACCCGCGAAGCGGGTGGCTATCCCACCGCTGTGACGGAAGGAGCAGGTAAAGATCCGGTCTATGTGGGGCGTATTCGAGAAGATATCTCACATCCGCGCGGCTTAAATATGTGGATCGTGTCAGACAATCTGCGCAAAGGCGCTGCTCTGAACAGTGTTCAGATTGCCGAGCTGCTTATCAAGGATTACCTTTGATTTAATCCAAAAGATGCCGTTGTCTTATCCAGCGGCTACTGTTTTATATAACGAAACTTAGTAGGACGTATTTACCGATGACAAGGAAATTAACAAAGTTATTAACTGGCTTTAGTGTCTGTCTTCCCGCCAGCGCCTTTGCCCTTGGGCTAGGCCAAATTGAAGTGCGCTCGGCTCTCAATCAACCCCTCGATGCTGAAATTCCTTTGGTATCCGTCAATGCCGAGGAATTGCCGGGACTGAGGGCGAGGTTGGCCTCCTCCCAGGTGTTTGGTCAATATGGCATTGAGCGGTTGCCGTTACTATTGACACTGGATTTTTCCGTGCAAACCGATGCCGCAGGGCGCCATGTTATTCAAGTCTCCTCGAATCAGCCCATCCGCGAGCCGCTCATTAATTTCTTGGTGCAAGTGGATGGACCCGATGGACAGTTGCTACGGGAATATGCGGTTTTATTAGATCTTCCCACCGTCACCATGCGCCAGCCAGCCGCTAGCGGCAATTCCTCGCAGTCCACCATCTCAACCCAAGCCAATCCGATTTATGGAGATCCAGTACTCAACACCGATGTAGCCCATCGCGGTTCCGTGAGCTACGGTCCTGTGGCTTACGGTAACACGTTGTGGGATATAGCGGGACAGGTTCGGCCTGATCCCTCTATTGACAGAGAGCGCATGATGCAGGCTTTGCTGGAAGCAAACCCAGAGGCTTTCTTCAGGCCCGATATAAACAGCCTGTCTGCTGGAGCGACGCTGCGTATTCCCAGCGCTCAAGAGCTTGATCCAGCGCGTTTTTCCGAGTCGGCTTCGCGACAATTGGCCCAACAACAAGCGGCTTCCGCCGTTGCAGAGCAAGCGGTTAGCCCTGGTTTACCGGACGATGATTTACCTCGTGTCCGACTAGTACCGGCGGATGCCGAACAAGCATCCTCCGCGCTAGAGACTACCGGTACAGGCGCAACAGGTTCAGGAATAGCGCCCCCATTTCGTATCATACTGGAGGATGACCGTCCCCAACTGCGTATGGCGGGTGTCAACGAACTCCGTGAAAGGCTTGGAGGCGCCCCGCAGGGGTCGGAAAATACAACCGGGCAGAGCACTGCTGCAGCACAAGAACAGACAGCTTCAGGTAATTTAACTACCCAACAGGCCATGACTCAAGCAGAAACGAGTACCGGTATTACAATGCCTTCTCTCGACACCACTGCTCAGGAAGCATTGCCTCAAGTTGGTAGACCACAACAATTTACTGCTCAACAAGAGGGTGCAGCGGCGGATGAGACAGGGCCGCAAGGGGCCTCTTCTAATACAGCCATTGACAGCGCAACTGAAAATACCACTGCTGCAGGTGTGGAAACGCCTGACACGGATATCGCACCTTCTCAATCCGTTGCGGCAACAACCCCGCCTAATACAAATATGGATGGTGCGGATGGGGCTCTCTCAGAATCCGATGATAGTGATTCGGGTATGTTTGCATTTCTGAAAGATCCCATCAGTTTGGCGATGATCGGCTCGCTATTGCTATTTTTGATGGCCCTGCCTTTGTTTTTACTAGCACGTCGGCAAGTAAAAGACGACAAGTCAGCGCCGGCTTTTGAAGCCATTACACCAGAGGGTGTTGCTCTTGAAGAGGCTGCATTGGCTGCTGAACCTGTGTCTCTAGCTGCATTGTCTAAACCTGCTGAGCGGACCAGAACTGAGCCGCTTGCTAAAACAACCCTAACCGGTAGCGACACCAATCCGTTGGAACAAGCTGATTTATTAATCGCGGTAGGCAACTACAAGGAAGCAGAGCAGCTGGTTCGGAGAGCTTTACTGAGATCGCCTCACGACACCCCGTTAGCAAGTAAACTATTGGATATCCATTTTGCCTCGGGCAATGCGGCTGCCTTTGCTAAGGATGCACAACTGCTGCGGGATAGACTCGGTGATGAATCGGATCCTGTTTGGATACAGGTAGCCACAAGAGGTAGGGAACTCTGCCCTGGAAATAAGTTATTTGCAGATAGTGGGGAATTTGTATTTTCAGAATCCTCAACAAAGCCGCAATCCTCTGAACTCGCCACAGACAAGGGTAACGATGATGTAGTTACTCGTTCTGATGTGAAGAGTGGGTTGCCCTTTGATCAAAAAACCGGTCCTGTTATTTTTGATAAAAACCCTGAGGAGTTTTCAGACAAGGTATTTTCCTCCGAATCTCCTCAAGCGCTGGAACGCACGCAAACCCGCAGTGATCTGGAATGGGAATTGCCCGATATGGAACCGACGCCTTCAGAGAAAGTGTCTTCCTCTGAGTTTTCTCAAGAGCCGGAACGCACCGAGACCCGCAGTGATCTGGAATGGGAATTGCCCGATATGGAACCCCCTACAGTGGCAACCACGGGCCTGCCAGACGAAGAACCTCAGCAAGGCGATATGGAATCCCAATTAAAGGGTTTGGATTTCGAATTCGAAGACGTGCAATCTACTCAGGAACCTGTCACCAGCGATTCTCTGTCTCTGAATATCTTCCAAGAGAAAAATCAGTCAACCACAGCAGCGCCGGGACACACCCAAGACTTAGCCGCCGAGTTAAAGTCCCAAAGTGATACCCTAAATTCCTTTCTCGATAACTTAGACGAAAAACTCGCTTCCCCGGGTCCTGTTGGGAAAAAGTTAGAACAGACTCGAGATTTAAAAGCCGAGGCAAAATCCCAGGATGAGGGGTCGACCTTTGCGCTTGACAACCTCGATGAACCAACGACTTTTATCGATGATTCTGAGCAGGAAGAACCTTCTGCTAGTGAAGACTATGTGCAAACCAAGTTAGATTTGGCGGTTGCCTACATGGATATGGGTGACTCAGTGGGTGCTCGAAGCTTACTACAAGAAGTCATGCGGGAGGGAACCGACCATCAGAAACAGCGTGCGGAAGCATGTGTTGCAAAGTTAGGCTAACTACATTCCGCTTAACGATTCTCTGATATCCTTTTGGAGTTCTTCTCATCACCCCAGTTGTTACAATTGGGGTGATTTTTTTATGGTATAAACTGTGTTGTCGGCGAGTATCTAGATCACTATCTAATTTATAACGGATGTACCATGAAGCGTATCCGTCATGTGCTATTTTTGTTCGTGCTGTATGTGCTTTTATCGGGCAGCTATTCGGTAAGCTGTAGCAGCGGTAGCGATGATGATTTCATTGACTCAGGATTTAATCGTGCCCCTGTCGCTCAAGATATTTCTTTAATCACTACCGTCGATAGACCTATTTCCAGTGTGCTTCAGGCCACTGACCGCGATGGCGATACACTCTCCTATCAACTGGTATCAAATCCTCGACTAGGCATCTTGCAGGTTTTTAATCCCGCTTCTGGCGCATTTACCTATCTATCAAATAGCGCCGGTGTAGATAATTTTACCTTTCGAGCCAACGATGGTCGAAGTAATTCGAATGCAGCTACGGTAACCATCACCGTTAATCGAGCGTTATTAGTGTGGGAACGGTTTGCAGCTAGAGAATTGGAAACAACACAGCCATTATCAGCACTACTGGAAACGAGAGGTGTAACAACGCCACGAATGGACACGGCGCAAGTAGATCAGTGGACGGAAAATCTCTGGTTACAGTTTGATCAAACACCGCTGTTGGCCATCAATCCCCTTAATCCAAACAGTGGTCTTGCTTATGTTCAGGATCGCGGGTTGTACATCAGTCGAGATGGTGGCATTTCTTGGACACCCGCCCAGACCCAGGCGTGGTTCATGAACGCCGATAGCACCGTTTCCATCCTTACATTTAGCGAATTTGTACCAGATCTAGTTTATGGCGTAGTCAATACATCGTTAGGAGGGCACCGTTTAGCAAGAAGTTTGGATAATGGCGCCACCTGGCAGTTGCTGAATGACAGTCGACAAGGGCCATTAGTAGAGTTGGTTTCGGGACCCTTAAAATCAGATGGCAGCGTTTTACTCTATGGGCGTATTGTACGTAGAGAAGCTGTTTATCAAGCTGTGGATTATCCTTATTAATATTTATAGCATAATCGTGCCAAAATCTCCTTGCATGCGACCCTGCAAGTGTTTAATAACCCGCATCGCCATGCGCAGCGACTCCTCCTGCAACGGTGTTATTTCGGTCAACTCCAGCAGTTTGTCCAGCGGTTTGCCTTGTTCCAACTGCCTTAGCTGATGACCTAAGGTAAGGTCTAGTAGCTCGTCGTAAGCGGCTAGCACCGATTCTATAAAAGCAGAATCAAAAC
>CAZGON010000132.1:0-10874 GCA_964527085.1 uncultured Candidatus Competibacteraceae bacterium | reverse complement strand
ATATGCTAGAGGTTTGCCATAAGCGCAATATCAAGCGTATTTTTTATTCCTCTTCAGCTTGTATGTATCCTGAGCATAATCAATTAGACCCGGATAATCCTAATTGTGAGGAAAGCAGTGCTTATCCGGCTAATCCAGACAGCGAATATGGTTGGGAAAAGTTATTCAGCGAGCGACTTTATCTGGCTTTCGGACGCAATAAAGGAATGGAAGTACGTGTCGCTCGCTATCACAACATTTTCGGTCCGGAAGGTTCGTGGAACGACGGTCGCGAGAAGGCCCCTGCAGCTTTATGCCGTAAAGTGGCTGAGGCTCCTTCCAGTGGAGAAATTGAGATTTGGGGTACTGGTAAACAAACTCGTTCTTTCTTGTATGTGGATGAATGTGTGGAAGGCTCACTTCGCTTAATGCAATCCGATTGGACTGGTCCTGTCAACATTGGCTCAGATGAGATGGTCACCATCAACCAAATGGCTAAGATGATTATGGAAATTGCCGGTAAGGAGCAGACTATCAAACATATCTCAGGGCCTTTAGGCGTAGCTGGACGTAACTCCGATAATCGCTTGATTTCCAAAATGCTTGGCTGGAAACCTAGCGAATCACTCATGAACGGACTACACAAAACTTATCCCTGGGTAGCAGAACAGGTAGCCCAAAAAGCTGGCCGAAAAAATTGAGAAGACAAATGACGCTGTCAGAAAACTCTGACCAACTCAACGGGTTGTTAAATAAATATCGAGGTTGCGATGAATGAGGCGAACTTCGCCTAACAAATCAGTTTCCTGGAGTTCTGTCCACTATTTTATGTAAACGCCCGTGAGAAAAAGACAAGAACTGGAAATCACTCGGTTTTTTGAACCGTTTCTCGTATCTCAACCATATCACCTAAAGGGCAAGCACGAACAGCTTCGGCTAAGACTTGTACGGCTGTTGGCCTTGCAAAACGTTTGCGCCAAGCTAAGCCAACAGTCCGCTTAGGAAGTGGTTCCACGAAAGGTCGCGTGCTTAACAAATCAGCCATATAAGGATGACTGTTAACGGAGGTTTGCGGCAAAACAGTGACACCGATGCCAGTGGCCACCATGAGTCGAATCGTTTCCAGGGAACTACCTGCGAAGCTTTTTTGTAGATTATCTGAAGAGATACCCGGTTGGTTGCACTCAGGGCACGCTTGCAAAACCTGATCACGGAAACAGTGCCCCGACCCTAACAATAACAAATTTTCTTGAGCTAACTGATGCGGTTGGATGGCATGGCTTTGCTCAAGATGATGGCCTTTTGGCATGACCACTACAAAAGGTTCTTTATAGAGCGCCGCCGTAGTCACCCCTGGCTCTTCATAGGGAAATGAAAGAATAATGATATCCAGTTGGCCTTGCTTTAGACGGTCATCGAGAACCGCCGTGTAGTTCTCTTCAATCTGCAGGGGCATTTGCGGAGCCCGCTGGTGCAACAGTGGAATGAGTTGTGGCAGCAGATAAGGACCAATGGTATAGATAACGCCAAGTTTTAATACGCCTGATAGCTGATCCTGTCCCTGTACGGCGATTTGCGAAATCACCTCTACCTCTTCCAACACTCGTTGTGCTTGGGCAATGACCTGCTGACCCACCGGCGTAATGGTTACATCTCCCGGTCCCCGCTCAAATAAGACAATGTTTAATTTTTCCTCCAGCTTACGCACAGCGACACTCAGGGTAGGTTGACTCACAAAACAGGCATTAGCGGCACGTCCAAAATGACGCCACTGGGCGACGGCGATAATGTAACGGAGTTCAGTAAGCGTCATCGGCGGTATGCTTTGAGATTTTGAGATTTTACAAGCTTATGATGGTAACCAGGTTTACCCCAAGCCACAATCGAAGATACTCTACTCTAGTGGACATAAGCTTTTTTTACCTGTAGCTTTTTGCGTAATTTAACCAATAATAATAAGCGAATAACTTTAGGCAACAGCAATAGGGTCGCTAGCGAACAAAAAACGTCGTCGTATTTTGAAATCTGGTTGCAATGATAGTGAAGTAGTTGGATAGGCGCCAAAATCCATAAAGCTTCGACATTTCTAGCTTTCGTATCTAATTTTTTTCACATTACCATCGTATAACGAGGAAAGCAGTTACATGGCCTACGAGCATATTTCTATCCCCGAGACTGGGGAAAAAATTTCGGTGCGAGACGGTAAGCTTTACGTACCCGACCAACCCATTATCGGTTATGTAGAAGGTGACGGCATTGGGCCAGATATTACGGCTGCCTGTTTAAGAGTCTGGGAGGCGGCTGTCGAACAAGCTTATAACGGCGTCCGTAAAATTCATTGGTGCGAGCTGTTTATGGGTGAAAAAGCAGCAGAGGTTTACGATGGTAATTACTTTCCGGAAGAAACCTTAGCTGCCCTAAAAGACCTTTATGTTTCCATAAAAGGACCCCTAACGACACCTGTGGGCGGTGGGTTTCGTTCCCTCAATGTAGCGCTACGCCAGGAATTAGATCTTTATGCCTGCGTGCGTCCGGTGCGCTATTATTCGGGAGTACCCTCCCCACTGCGCCATGCCGATAAAGTGGATGTGGTGATTTATCGGGAAAACACTGAAGACGTCTACTCCGGTATCGAATATGCCAGTGGCAGCGAAGATAATAAAAAGCTCGCTAAATTTCTGCGCGAAGAAATGGGGGTAGATTTCTTTGAAGACGCAGGCTTGGGTATCAAACCGATCAGCGCCTTTGGCACCAAGCGGTTAGTACGTAAAGCCATTCAATACGCCATTGACAATGGCCGTGAGAGCGTCACGTTGGTGCATAAAGGTAATATTATGAAATATACCGAAGGCGCCTTCCGCAACTGGGGTTATGAAGTGGCCCGGGAAGAGTTTCCTGAACAAACCATTACGGAAACCGAGCTTTATAGCACCTATGGCGGGGTTCAGCCCGAGGGCAAGATAGTCATCAAAGATCGTATCGCCGACATCACCTTTCAACTGATGCAGCTACGTCCTGAAGAGTTTGATGTACTCGCCACGATGAATCTTAACGGCGATTACCTCTCTGACGCGGTTGCCGCCGAAGTGGGCGGCATCGGTATCGCCCCAGGGGCTAATATTGCCGATTATGTAGCCGTGTTTGAAGCTACCCATGGCACGGCGCCAAAATACGCCAACTTGGACAAGGTCAACCCCAGCTCCCTGCTGTTATCCGGGGTGATGATGCTGGAGTATATGGGTTGGAACGAGGCTGCCGATTTGATCAATGCAGCTTATCCAAAAGTCATCGCTGATAAAACCGTGACCTACGATTTTGCCCGGCAAATGGAAGGGTCTCAAGAAGTCTCCACCAGTCAGTTTGCAGATCTTTTGATCGCTAAGATCAAGGGCAGTGCGTCTGATCTAGTGGAGGAAGAAGCGCAACGGCGCACTTATTTGGAAGCCACTCGCAAAGAGCGTGAGGCCCAACGGGTGGCAAACCCGGTGGAAGCCATGGAGATCTCTGGACGCATTCCGCAAACCGTTGGCGCTATTATGCACCCCATTGTTGTGGTGGACAGAACGGAACCGGTAAATAGGGCTATGCAACGGATGCGGGAACAAAATCGTCATGCCGTTTTGGTGGCGCCAGATGTCAACGATGAGCGATGGGGTATTATGACGCAACGGGATGTGGTCAATAAAATCATCAGCACCAATCGCTCTCCCACTCGGGTTCAGGTTGGCGAAATCGCCACTCGTCCCGTGGTGATGGTGCCAGACGATACCTCTTTGCTAGAGGTTTCCAGTCATATGGTGCGCTCAAACATCCGCCGTGTCGTGGTCTCCAAGCATGACGAACCCGTCGGCATTGTCTCTGATACGGATCTTTTCCGCACGGTTGAGGAATTTGGCTGGTCCCATGACCTACTGTGAGAGGATAAAAAACATCTCGACGTCTTTGATATGCAAAGATTACTAAAAGCTATCGCCGCCAAAAGACACGGGATTGCTGCTAATCTTAATAACTGAAGCAGTACAAACTAACCCTAATGTTTTTTGATGTCATTATCTTTTCCACGAGAACTTATAAGGAGTTTAACTCATGAAAAACCCAGTTCGTGTAGCTATCACAGGTGGTGCTGGCAACATTGGTTATGCTATGGCTTTTCGTATCGCCGCTGGCGATATGCTGGGACCTGACCAGCCCGTTATTTTGCATCTTTTAGAAATCACCCCCGCGCTGCCAGCGTTGCAAGGCGTGGTGATGGAGCTTAACGACTGCGCTTTTCCGCTACTGGCGGGTGTGGTAGCCACTGACGATGTCAATGTCGGCTTCAAAGACGTGGATTTTGCCATGCTGGTGGGCGCTCGTCCCCGGGGCCCTGGCATGGAACGCAAAGACCTTCTGACAGCTAATGGCGCTATCTTTGGCCCCCAAGGTAAAGCGCTCAATGATCATGCGGCTCGCGATGTCAAAGTTTTGGTTGTAGGTAACCCGGCTAACACCAATGCCCTCATCGCCGCCGCCAATGCCCCTGATTTAGATCCGCGCCAGTTCACTGCCATGACCCGTCTCGACCATAACCGTGGTCTTAGCCAACTGGCGGAAAAAACGGGTAGTCATGTCAACGACATCAAAAAAATCATCATTTGGGGTAATCACTCGGCAACCCAGTACCCAGACATCCGTGAATGTCTTATCAAGGGAAAACCAGCGACTGATGCGGTTGCACAGACCTGGTATCGGGATGACTTTATTCCCACTGTCCAGCAACGCGGCGCCGCCATCATCAAAGCCCGCGGCGCTTCTTCCGCGGCGTCGGCAGCTTCTTCCGCCATTGATCATATGCGTGACTGGGCGCTGGGCACCCCGGACGGCGATTGGGTAAGTATGGCAGTGCCTGCGGATGGCAGTTATGGTATTAACGAAGGCGTGATCTACTCTTTTCCCTGTACTTGCAAAAACGGTAATTACGAAATCGTCCAAAATATTGCCATCGATGATTTCAGCCGAGAAAAAATGCAAGTGACAGAGCAAGAATTGCGTGAGGAACGCGCCAATGTTGAAGACTTACTTTAAAACCTAAAAAATATACACTATAAATAGTAGGTCTTTTAGATGTTCAATAGTGGCATCTGCGCGACTTCAAACAATAAATACATAGCATGGCGGGGGCTAATTTATGAATTATGAAACCTTTCATCAACGTTCTATCGAAGATCCTGAAGGTTTTTGGGGGGAGCAAGCAGAGCTTATTCATTGGAACAAACCACCTCAAAAGGCTCTGGATTATTCCGACCCACCCTTTTGTAAATGGTTTGTCGGGGGCGAAACCAATCTGTGCTATAACGCCGTCGATCGCCATCTAGATTCCCGAGCAGATCAACCCGCGTTGATCTATATTTCCACCGAAACCAACGAAACCAAAACCTACAGTTTTGCTGATCTCTATCGGGAAGTTAACCAGTTCGCAGCAGTTCTCAAAGCGCAAGGCTTAGAAAAAGGTGACCGGGCTGTTATTTATATGCCCATGATCGCAGAAGCCCTATTCGCTATGCTGGCCTGTGCCCGCTTGGGCGTGATCCATTCCGTGGTGTTTGGCGGTTTTGCAGCTCATAACCTAGCTGTGCGTATCGACGATGCCAAACCCAAGGTACTGATCAGTGCCGATGCAGGTATGCGTAACGGCAAACCGGTGCCTTATAAACACCTGGTGGATGAAGCCTGCGATCAAGCAAAATTCCCACCGAACCACGTCATCATTTGTAACCGTGGCTTAGACAATGCCATGTCCATGAACGAAGGCCGGGATTTGGACTACGCTACTATACGCGACCAACACCTTAACGAGGAAGTGCCCGTCACCTGGTTAGAATCCAGCGAACCCAGCTATATTTTGTACACCTCCGGCACCACCGGCACCCCCAAAGGCGTGCAACGGGACACCGGCGGTTATGCGGTGGCATTAGCAGCCTCCATGCGGCATCTTTATGACGCGCAGCCTGGTGAAACCATGTTTACCACCTCGGACATCGGTTGGGTGGTGGGTCATTCGTACATCGTTTATGGACCTTTGCTGCACGGCATGGCCACCATCGTTTACGAAGGTATGCCCACCCGACCTGACGCGGGTATTTGGTGGAAAATCGTTCAAGATTATAAGGTCACCACTATGTTTTCTTCACCCACGGCTGTGCGGGTGTTAAAGAAGCAAGATCCCAAATATTTAAAACAGTATGATCTTAGTTGCTTGCGCTATCTGTTCCTAGCCGGTGAACCCCTAGATGAACCCACTTCACGCTGGATCAGCGATAGCTTAGGGGTACCGGTCATCGACCACTACTGGCAAACAGAGACCGGCTGGGCTATTTTGACTTATCTACCCGGTGTCGAGCTAAAACCCAATCGTTTTGGATCACCCGGGTTTGCCAATTATGGCTTTAACCTCAAGTTGATCGATGAAGCCGGTCAAGCCGCGGGCAGCAACGAAAAAGGGGTATTGGTCGCCGAACCACCACTGCCACCGGGCTGTTTAACCACTGTGTGGGGCGACAACAAACGTTTCATCAAGAGTTATTTTTCCGACTTTAAGGAGTTACTCTACACCACGTCCGACTGGGCGGTGCGAGACGATGATGGTTACTACTTTATCCTGGGCCGAACCGACGATGTGATCAATGTAGCTGGACACCGTTTAGGCACCCGGGAGATTGAGGAAGCCGTCAGCAATCATAAAGATGTTGCTGAAGTGGCCGTGGTGGGTGTCCACGATGAACTCAAAGGGCAGGTTTCCCATGTGTTCGCCACCTTAAAAGACGCCAGTTTAGCCCAAGATGAAACCCAACAAGCGCGGCTGCAAAAAGAGGTCATCGATGAGGTGGTCAAACAACTCGGACCCGTGGCGCGGCCATCAGCGGTTTATTTTGTCAATGCGTTACCAAAAACCCGCTCGGGTAAATTACTCCGGCGTAGTATTCAGGCCCTTGCCGAAGGCCGTGATCCAGGAGACCTCTCCACCTTAGATGATCCTTCTTCGTTAGAAGCGGTACGACAGGCAGTACAGACTTGATATTTTTAGTTTTTTTTGCTTAGCAACTAGTATCTTACAAGGTTAAGCAAGAATCAGATAAAGTGTACAAGGGTAGGGTCTACACGACCCTACCCACTCTTTTCCTGGCTTATTATTTTATTCTCTTAAAAATTTTCCAGCCTGTGAATAGAAAAAGGTCGCCGACCAGGTCAGCATCATAAAGCCAGCCAAAGATTCCACAACCACTAGCATTTTAAATTCCTCTGCGGGATAAAAATTACTCATACCGAGGGTGGTGTAGGTTGCTCCAGAGAAATAAAGATAATTGCGGAAGATGGGATCAAAATCACCCTTAAAACTGCCAAGGTCCGTGTAGATATGAAGACCATAAAAGACACCGGCATAAAACAAAATTTCTAGCAAATGAAGTATTGTCATAAAAAACATCAAAACCGGTGGCACAAAGTAACGGTCCGTATCCCAACGTCGCGCTAGTTCTGCAACCCCACGCAGACCTACGTAATGGATAAAGACATTTAAGCTAATTAACAATAAAGAAAGTAATAGAATAATCGTCATGATTAAAATTTTAAGCGTTTTTATGTGTTTTCAAATGGTCAAAAGTTCTTCACAAACAGATTAGATCAAATCTAGCCAAGCGCATCAGTTAAAAGTTGTCTTTTATTAAATAAACCAGTAAAAAAGATAGGACTTTTCACTTTGTATAGAACATGGAGGCGTTCTAATTATCTAAATTAGATCTTTTTCTTTGTTGTCATCCCTTTTGTTCGTCTGGAATAAAGCCGAAACAATCTCATCACGGCTCAAGGAATAAATGCTATGAAAAACGCTATCATTCTTTTAACAACCGCCTTGATTCTATCTTTGTGTGAAGTGACTTTAGCAGGCCCAGATGAACCAATGCCTCGTCAACTTGAGGTGGTCGGTAGCGGAGTGATATCTGCAACCCCTGATATCGCTGTGTTGGCTTTTACGGTGGAATCCAATCAGCGTAGCGCGGGCGATGCAGTGGCGGAAAATGCAAAAAAGGCAGATACGCTACTGCAAGCCTTAAAGGGGCTGATGGGAAAACAAGATAAAATTCAGACTTCCGGCTATAGCGTCTCTCCAATATACGACCGTAACAATCGGCTGCGCCCCTCAGGCTATCGGGTCAGCAAACAGGTGGTGGTGGAAACGCGGCGGATCGATAAAGTAGGCGCTTTTATCGATGCAGCCGCTAATGCTGAAGCAGGCCGCATGAATAATCTTCAGTTTAGAACCAGCCAGGAAGCTGATTTTCTCAGGCAAGCGGCGGCTCACGCGGTAGCTCAGGCACGCCAGACCGCCGATGTTCTGGCTAAGGCGGCTGGTGTTTCAATCCAGGGCGTCCGCCAAATTCGCTACCTGCCTCAAGGTCAACCGGTTGTCCGTTTTATGGCAGAGGCGGCCAGGGCTATGCCGCAGACACCCATTGAGCCTGGAGAACTTAGCCTAACAGCCCAGGTGACGATGGTGTTTGCCATTGATAGCGCTTTTTGATAGGCGGAAACTCTTTGAACAGATAACTCGACGTGCACCCCTTAATACGCCGCATAACCTCGCTTGGCACTAAATTCGGCGGCGTACTCACTAGTGCAGCGTCTATCTTAATTTGGTGCGTTTAATCAAATAATTGTAGGGTGCACTCCGTGCACCGCATGTGATTTTCACGGTGCGTAAAACGCACCCTACCAAAATAGATAACGGTTGCTTATGCACCCTTTTAACGTAGCCGCAGTACTAGAATGTGAGCGAACATCGCGGATTTTTGAAACAGCTTCTAAAATTCCGGTGCGCCACCAGGCCAGAAATCAGAGTTGAAAATCTGCGCTTGAGTATAGGGGCAGTTTTCAGGAAAGGCAGAGGGTTTGAGGTGCGTTTGTTTACGAGCCTCACCAATAGCCAGTCGATAAGATCGTTGAAGCACGTCATTGAGCTGCCCGTTGAGGCTCGGGTTTTCGCTAAGATGATCGGCAAGTTCAAGGCGCTGATTGGTGATTGTAACTTCCCAACTGGTTGTACGCCGGTCAGGTTGAAACTGCCACTTGAGGAGGTGCGCTAACAACACAATGAGCCGATTTTTAAGTTCTTTTTTCTGGCTCTTACCCAAATCCTCTAGCTCCTCCGCAAGGTTAGCCACATCAAGCTTAGCCCATTGGCCCGCACGTAATTTAGCCGCTTGCTCTTGAGTCCAGGCATAAAAATCTTGGTTGTAGAGCGTCGTAACCGTCTCGGTGTTTTCAACAGTGTCAACCATAGCGAAACTCAACAAGTAGTTGGTTATCCAGTAACCAGTATACTCGGGTTTGCAGGTTATAAGCAGGTCTACTTGTCTTGGTAATCTAAAAGACGCGTATTGGTTTTCGCCGCGAAACCCATCCTTTAAAGATAACGAAACATTAAGAATTGCACGTTTCGTTAAATTCATTTTGGCGAAGAGTATTGTCAAGTTTTTATTAAGTTATTAATCGTCAATAAAAAAATATTTGGCACGAGGGATGCAGAGCTTATGTAGTACGCCATACGCTAGCGTATACGTTAACTTCTTAGCTTATTGGAAGATGTCCTCACGAAAGGGTTACATTTACCTTTCGTTATGTGTTAAGGATTAGCTAATTTTAGGAGCTGAACAGCATGAAATGGAAACTCATCTTATTATCCGTCGCCGTACTTTTGGGACTCGGAAGTCTTGTGGTTTGGAATGCGTCGGGGTCGGAAGACCGTCCCTCGGGTAAGCGTGTGACGGCCAACAAAGTGACTGTCTTTAAATCCCCCTCTTGCGGTTGTTGTGAAAATTACGCCACTTATCTGAAACGCCAGGGTTTTACTATAAACATGGTAGAGATCGATGATATGAACCAGATCAAGGAGAAATATCATGTCTCACCGGCATTAGGTAGTTGTCATACCTCGCTTGTTGGCAATTACATTGTTGAAGGGCATGTGCCGGTTGAGGCAATTAATAAACTACTGGCTGAAAAACCGGCTATCGCGGGAATCGCCATGCCCGGTATGCCCTCTGGATCCCCTGGAATGCCGGGCGGCAAAGAAGAGCCTTTTGTCATTTATTCCTTTGATAAAACCGGTAAGACGCTGGGTATTTTTACCCAGATGTAATAGGCATTGGACTTTTGGAAACGCTGTTAACGTGCTGGAATGATCCATCAGCGTTTCCCTAACGGAGTAAGGATTAACAATGAAATATGATAACACTAAGGGTATGTTTGTTATCATCGCGAGTTTGGGCATGTCATGGTTACCGACGTATGCCCATGCGCACTGCCCACTTTGTACTGTCGGCGCTGGCGCTGCCGCTGCAGGAGCTGCCTGGCTCGGCGTCAAAAGCATGGTGATTGGCATCCTGTTAGGCGCTTTTGGGCTAGCACTGGGGCTATGGATTGGCGCCATGATCAAGCGGCAATATGTCCCGTCTCAACATCTACTCATCGGGCTTTTTTCTTGGTTGACCACCGTGTTGCCGTTACAGCCTAACTTAAATGATTACACCTCTATTTATCTTTCCTTTGTCGGCGATTACGGCACGCTGTTAAACCGCACGTATCTGATCGATCGTTTCCTGATAGGTAGTCTGATAGGTGCAGGTATTGTGATGGCGGCCCCTTATCTGAGTAGCCTCATCACGCAGCGTCGGGAAGGTAAAATATTCCCTTATCAAGGACTTTTTATTACGTTCAGCTTGCTGTTAACAGTGTCACTCACCGGCCAACTACTGTTCTAATGGATGCTATTGTTTTTGTTTTTTTAATCATTCTGTGTTACTTCAGCCGTCTTTCCGCACCTGTCATGAAAGATTCAAGAATAAAGTTGTTGATAAGGG